>NZ_JABZXW010000083.1 GCF_015265375.1 Rothia sp. (in: high G+C Gram-positive bacteria) | reverse complement strand
CAAACTGGTATATCAGCTCATGGGCTAGCGACTGCACCTTTACAGGAGTACGCTCAGACAACCCCTACAGACCAAGCCAAGAAGTACCCCTAGAAAGAATCCTCGCTTCACTGTGGGGCTTCTATCTTGAAGGTAGTGTTAGGCGTTTGAATATTATTGGAGCAAACGCATACGACGAATGCCACATGGACTACGAAGACAATAACAAACCTAAACCCAAGGTTCTGAACGATAAATGGAAGTTTTCTATTAAAAATTCCCTGAACCCACCCTACAAGATTGAAATTAATCAGTATGTCTATAAATCTACTGAGACTCCAGTGGGAACTTCCAATAAAAAAGAATATATAGTTGTGGAATAAATTCATAAACATATCCCCGCTTATGTATTGATACATAAGCGGGGATATGTTTCTTATTTAAATTTGAAAGATTTATCTGCCAGACGAATCACTTCAAAGGCCTGCTCATACGTAGCGTAAGTCAACCACTCAAATTCATCATTAGGTGATACGATACCATGCTGTCGATACGATACGTTCTCGACAGAATCTTTATTATTTGGATTCTGAAGACCATAGTATAACCAGGTGTATGCCTTATGAAGCTCCGAATTATAGGGCATATTCGGCCATTTTTCCTTCCAAGGAGTATATAGGAAATAGGCATTAGGATCGTCTACTTCTACCGTTACGTTTGGACTACCCGCCAATCGATACACCATCAAGGCAGTAGCAGCCTCACTAGCAGGGGTATCGTAATGGAAATTCCCATCACTCCAACCCCAGGTAATGCCCCGCTGACGAGCCCACATCACCACGGGAAAACGCGGATCATCAGTCTTAATATCACCATACGGAGACTGAGCCGGAAGATTCTTCACTTCGGGAGAACCTGACAGACGGTACAAATACTCCACAAACTGGCCACGAGAGATAACACTATCTTTCTTGACCATTTGGTGCTTCTGATACTCAGAAATCAGACCAATGCACTGCGCCCAATTAAAGATAACGCGACGCCCCAATTCACCATCTTGCCGATAGTACTCATATTCTGCGCGGTCGTTGCAGGTCACTGCCGGTTCGTCCGGCTGTACAATGGGGGTCACCTCGTGAGGCTTCAAATGCCCGGTGGCATACGCCGGAACACTACCGCACACCATGGCACCTGCCAGCAGTACCGTGCCACCGGCCTGGATGGCCCGCTTTGTGGGGCGGGTGAATAATTGTCGAAGCATCATAGCTCCTTCATGAACAGAGGGGAGGCACAATCTTTGTGCGCCCCAATGAGTAGAACGTTCTCAGCGTACCAAAAATCCTAACCTTCAGGTAGAGATTTAGGGAATATGCAATGAGGTGAAAGCAAAAGAATGGGGGGCGGGTTCCTTTGATTAGGAACCCGCCCCACACTTTTGTTTTAGTGCTGGGCCGCCAGCTGCTCGCGGATACGCGCCACCGTCACCGCATCCGTCGTATTCTCACCCAGC
This sequence comes from Rothia sp. (in: high G+C Gram-positive bacteria), assembly GCF_015265375.1. Lineage (GTDB taxonomy): Bacteria > Actinomycetota > Actinomycetes > Actinomycetales > Micrococcaceae > Rothia. Next base: position 4,991 of record NZ_JABZXW010000083.1, on the reverse strand, counting down.
AGGTTCGGCTTACCCGCACCGTGATAATCACTCGAACCCGTCACCAGCACCTCACGGCCCGCCGCACGCTGACGCTCAATGAACTCCAGCAGACGCGCCCGGTCCTCCGGAGAGTTCTCACGGTGATACACCTCCACACCCGCCAGGCCAGCCTCCACCATCAAACCCAGGTACTCCAGGCTCAACGCAGGCCCACGCATCGTACTCATCGGATGCGCAATCACCGGCACGCCCCCAGCCTCACGCACCAGACGCACCGCCTCCAGCGGGTCCAGCGCATCCTGCGGCACATAGTAGGGGCTACCCGTGTACAGCAGCTTCGCGAACGCCTCAGAACGGTCAGTCACCACACCGGCGGCAACCAGCGCGTCAGCAATATGGGGGCGGCCCACCGCCGCGTTCCCCTCCCCCACCTGCGCCAACACGTCATCCCAGGTCAGCGGGTAGTCAGCGGCAAGACGGCCCACAATAGCCTGCGCACGGCCCTCACGGCTGGCACGAATCGCCTCCACACGGTGCGCCAACTCCGAACCCACCGGGTCAAAACCATAAGCGAGCAGGTGAATAGTCTTCGTGCGTGCGCGGCCCTCCCCGTCGGTGTAACGGTAACGGCAAGAGAACTCGGCACCCGGCAGAAAATCCAGACCGTACTCATCCGCCAGCTGAGCCGCCTGCGCCCAACCAGCCGTCGTATCGTGATCAGTCAGCGCGAAACCCGCCAACCCGGTGCGAGCAATCAGCGGCACCAGCTCAGTCAGGCTCTGCGTGCCGTCAGAAATAGCGGAGTGAATATGCAGGTCGTAGCGCCCGGCAGGGTTCAGGTTTTCAGGCGTGCCCGGTTCAGCGGGCTGCGGTGCCTGCTTCGCATGAGGTGCACTGTTCCGGTGTTCTGTGTGCGTCATATTCTCTCCTTCCCCGCCCCTGCTAGTTCGTCGCCACCTCAGCGGGGTTTTAAGGCATGTCATCTACTCTTCTGATTCAACCCTACCAATATCGGCGGCGCAATATCGGGCACCCGGTCGCAGGTCAAAGATATATTCTGAACCCACCGCCCCCTCTCTTATGGTCAAAAGCGCTAAAACACCTGCCCACCAGTATTGAAGAGGCTATGATTAACCCATGACTGAGAACAACGAGAAGAGCACCGAAGCTCAGAAGACTGACCACCGCAGCACCCCCAAGGCGTCTGCATTCACCGAATTCATTGCCGCAAACTGGGCACCTGCCGAAGATGACGGCTACACCCGCGAGCCCGTAGCAGACTACGCAGCTGAGCGCCGCGCCAAGATCTCCAAGGCGTTCCCCGGCGAGCGCCTCGTCCTGCCCGCAGGCCCGCTGAAGGTCCGCTCCAACGACTGCGACTACCGCTTCCGCCCGCACTCGGCGTTTGCGCACCAGACCGGCCTGGGCATCGACCACGAGCCCGACGCTGTGCTGGTCTTCGAGCCCGTCGAAGAGGGCACCGGCGACAACGGCTCCAACCACGAAGTCACCCTGTACTTCCGCCCGCTGGCTGGCCGCGACACCGCAGAGTTCTACGCGGATGCACGCTACGGCGAGTTCTGGGTTGGCCCCCGCCCCACCCTGAAGGAGTTCTCCGAGCGTTACGGTCTGCGTACCCGCGACCTGTCCGAGCTTGAGGTTGCTATCACCAAGAACGCCGGCAACCAGGGCCTGGGCGGCGTGAACATCCGCCTGGTCCGCAACGTTGACCCGGCTGTTGACGCTCTCGTTGACACCTCCCGCTACAACACCGGCGTGGAGCTGGAGCAGGCTGACAAGCTGGACTCCGAGCTTGCCGTGGCTCTCTCCGAGGCTCGCCTGATTAAGGACGCTATCGAGGTTGAGAACCTGCAGCGTTCCGTTGACCTGACCGTCAAGGGCTTCGAAGAGGTCGTACGCGAGCTGCCTAAGGCTGTTGCGCACCACCGCGGCGAGCGCGTCGTTGAGACCGCGTTCTTCTCCGTGGCACGTACCGACGGTAACGACCTGGGCTACGACACCATCGCAGCGTGCGGTAACAACGCAACCATCCTGCACTGGATCCGCAACAACGGCACCGTCGATGACGGCAAGCTGCTGCTGCTGGACGCAGGCGTTGAGGACGACACCCTGTACACCGCAGACGTGACCCGTACCTTCCCCGTGAACGGTAAGTTCACCGAGGTTCAGGCGAAGGTCTACAACGCCGTGCTGGACGCCGCTGACGCCGCATTCGCTGTGGCTAAGCCGGGCCGTAAGTTCCACGAGATTCACGACGCCGCAATGGAGGTTCTGGCTCACCGCCTGGAAGAGTGGGGCCTGCTGCCGGTTTCTGCCGAGGTTTCCCTCACCATTGAGGGCGGTCAGCACCGCCGCTGGATGCCGCACGGCACCAGCCACCACCTGGGCCTGGACGTGCACGACTGCGCGCAGGCGAAGGCTGAACTGTACATGTGGGCCGAGCTGGAGCCGGGCATGGTCTTCACCATTGAGCCGGCACTGTACTTCAAGGAAGAGGACATGTCCATTCCCGAGGAGTACCGCGGTATCGGTATCCGCCTTGAGGACGACGTGCTCTGCACCGAGGACGGCAACGTGAACATGTCCGCTGCACTGCCCCGCACCGTTGAGGGCATTGAGGAGTGGATGGCTAAGCTCTCCAAGGAGGCGTAACCATTCCCGCCGGACTGTACCGGTTAGTACGGTCTGACGATAATGCGTAACGAAAGCCCCTCACCGATTCGTTCGGTGAGGGGCTTTCGCGTATCTTCTTGCTGTCTTCTATGCCTGTTTCCTGGCTTATTTCCCGCCGTCACTGGCGGCTACCGCCCGCTGGTGGTTGAGGTTATTCGGAGTTTTTCGAGGAGTTATCCTGCGAGGACTTATCGTGCAGGCCCTGCGGGCGCGGGGTCGGACGCTGCGGCTTGGGCTGAATCAGCTTCGCGTATTCTTCCGGATCGTCCACGCGCAGGCCGAAGCGCTGAGCCGGGCGCTTCTGCGGCTCCGACTTCTGGGCGGTGGTGTTCTGTTCGGTTGCATGGTCGGTTTTTGCCTGTTCCGGCGCGGAAGTCTGAGCGGGCTGAACGGTCTGCGTAGGCTGGGTGGGAGCGGGCATGTTCTGCGCCGCGCTCTGAGCCATCGCGTTCTGTGCGGAAGTATCACGCTCGGGCAGGTTCTGGTTCGGTGCCGGCTGACTACCCGCCTGCGCACGATACGAGGGGGCCTTCGGGGCACCGGTCGGAACCGGCGCACCATTCATCGAGACGGTGCTCTGAGCGGCACGCGCCTGCGACGCCTCCGGGGCTGCCGCCGCACGCGCAGCCGCAACTGCCGCCGAGAAGCGAGGGTGCGCGCCCAGCACGCGGCGCGCATCCTGCGCGTACTCCGGCAGGGCGTACATCACGGTACGCGAGGGAATCGCCTCGGTACGCATCGGGTATCGAACCCCGCGGCCACGGCGCAGAATGTACATCTGCCAGAGCACAAACACGGCAATCGACAGCGGCACGTACCTTAGCGCCACCGACATAAAAGAGTCACCGGTCAGAGTCAACAGCACCGAAAACACCAGGCCCATCGACGCACCCTGAATCGCCGAGAAAATCAGGGCACGACCGTAACCGGGCTGTACCGGGTACTCCACCTGGCGGATACCGTCATTGACCAGGTACAGCGCCGTGACCGGGTAATCCTGCTCGCTGAGCACGTCAAAAGCGGCGAGCGCATCATCGTGACGAACGAAGGAGGCGATTGCCTCACCGGCGGGTAGGGGCTTGCCCTGAGCCTGCGCCAGGCGCGAGGCCAGATATGAAGAAGGCGGGGTCGAGGGAATATTCGGCAGGTTAGAAGTCATGGCTCCTATTCTACCGCCCACCCTACCCCTGGATCCGGTGGGCAGTCAGCTCCTCTACAGGCGTAGCGAACACCTGTTCAATTAGGCTTCTCAAAGTGCGAATCCCCGCGGCGGGGCGTACCCTAGAGAGGTGAGCAATTCGAAGTTCAGCACCCCCAGCAAGATTTACATTGCCCGCCTTTTGGGCCTCGACGTTTTTGACCCTTTCGGTGACCGCCTCGGCCGTCTCCGAGACGTTGTCGTGCTCAAACGCGGCCTGGGCGCATCCATTGCGGGCGCCCGCCCCGCCAAGGGCAGCGAACCCATTGTTGTCGGCATCATCGTTGAGGTGCTCGGCAAGAAACGCGTGTTCATGCCCATGACCCGTGTGCGAAGTATCGACGCTTCACAGATCATTTCGACCGGCCTGGTGAACCTGCGCCGCTTCGAACAGCGCAACTCTGAGACTCTCATCGTCGGTGAGCTTTTTGACCGCCGTGTGCGCCTGCTCGACGGCAGCGGCGACGCCGTCATTGAGGACGTCGCCATTGAGCAGCGCCGCAACGGCGACTGGGGCGTGACCGAGCTGTTCGTCTCCCGTGTCAGCTCCGGCTCCAGCACGTGGCGCCGCCGCTCCAAGGAGACCCTCATCGTCGACTGGGACGAGGCGGTGCTCTCCACCGATGTGGAACCGCAGGCGGCAACCGCGTTCGTGGCGAACCACGAGAACTCCAAGCCCGCCGACCTTGCGGACGCTATCCACGAGATGAGCGATAAACGCATGGTCGAAATCGCCGCCGAGCTGCAGGATGAGCGCCTCGCGGACGTTCTGCAGGAGCTGCCCGCCGAGGACCAGGTGCAGATTCTCTCGCACCTGGACGATGAGCGTGCCGCGCAGGTCCTCGAAGAGATGGAACCGGACGACGCCGCCGACCTGCTCATCGAGCTGGACGACGCCCAGCGTGAAAAGCTGCTCGAACTCATGGAACCCGACGAAGCAGACGACGTGCGTCGACTGCTCGAATACGACGAAGGTACCGCCGGTTCGCTCATGAACCCGGTGCCGATCATCCTCTCCCCCGAGGCGACCGTCGCGGAGGCGCTCGCGCACATCCGCGCCGAAGAGATCCCGCCGGCGATGGCGGCTGCCGTCATGGTGACCCGCCCGCCCCTGGAA
>NZ_JABZXW010000082.1 GCF_015265375.1 Rothia sp. (in: high G+C Gram-positive bacteria) | reverse complement strand
GGGTGAGGGAGGGGGCGGGGAACCAAGCATCCAGGACGGTGCCGGCGTGCTCGCCAGAGACAACAACATTGACCAGTGCAACGCCGGAGGCGTAACGGGGAGTGTTTTCAGACATGCCTTCCATTATAGTTTTGGGGCTTGGAACCCCTTCAAGACCGTCTCATATGCTCGATATGGGCGTTGTGTGCGCGGGTGTGCGCGCGGGGGAACCTGTAAGGTTGAAGGATGAGCGTTTCCCCGAATACTTCTGATCGTCACCCGGTCCCGGCGCCGCCCCTGAACTTGGACGTGTCCATGCCCGAGCTGACGCGTGCCCTGCTGGATCTTGAGTCGGTTTCTGGTAACGAGCGAACGATTGCTGATGCCGTGCACACGGCGCTGTCGTTCTGCCCGCACCTGCACCTGACCCGTGACGGGGACGCCATTATTGCCCGCACCGAATTCCCGCCTCTGCCCGGCGCTGAGGGGGAGCGTACCCGCATTATTCTTGCCGGTCACCTGGACACCGTGCCCCTGCCCACCGTTGAGGGGTCCCTGGGTACCGTGCCCGCCACGGTGCGTGAAGAGGACGGCCATAGCGTGCTCTACGGCCGCGGCGCCACCGACATGAAGGGCGGCGTGGCGGTCCAGCTGAAGCTTGCCGCCGAACTGACCGCGCAGGACACCGACTACAACCTGACCTACATCTTCTACGACCACGAAGAGGTCGCTAGCGAGCTTTCCGGCCTGGCGCGCCTGATCCGCAACCACGGCGAGCTCATCACCGACGCGGACTTCGGTGTGCTGCTCGAACCGACCAACGGCACCATCGAGGGCGGCTGCAACGGCACCATGCGTTTCTTCGTGCGCACCCGCGGCCTCGCCGCTCACTCGGGTCGCGCATGGCGCGGCGAGAACGCGATTCACGCCCTGGCACCGGCGTTGGCGGCGCTCGCCTCCTATGAACCGAAGACCATCGCGGTGGAGGGCCTGGACTATCGTGAGGGCCTGAACGCGGTGCAGATTTCTGGTGGCGTTGCCGGTAACGTGATTCCCGATGCGGCGGCAATGCATGTGAACTACCGATTCGCGCCTGACAAGACCCTGGATGAGGCGGTCGCCCACGTGCGTGAGGTTTTCGCCGGATACGAGCTGGACTTCGTGGACCTTTCCCCGGCGGCACGCCCCGGCCTGGACACTCCGCTGGCGGCATCCCTGATTGAGGCGGTGGGCGAGGAGCCCCAGCCGAAGTACGGTTGGACGGATGTGGCGCGCCTGAGCGAGATTGGTATTCCCGCCGTGAACTTCGGCCCCGGTGACGCCCTGCTGGCGCACACCGATAATGAGCACGTGAGCTTTAGCCAGCTGACCCGCTGCCACGCGGATTTGCGTGCATGGCTGCTCAGCGACCGCGACGAGGACTAACTGCAACGCTGACTAGCCGCGGTGCTGATTCTGCCGGTGCTGACGCTACTATTTGAATTTAGGTGACCGTCAGGGGTTGACGGTCCTGCATGATATGAGATTGACATGAACTTTCTTCTGATTCTGCTTGCCCTGCTGATTGTGGGCATCGCGGCCCTTTCCGTTGTGGCGCTCGGTGGTGAGCGTGCCGTGCCCGGTGCCGCGTTCTTTAGCGGCGTGGGCCGTGACGGCCTGGGCACCTTTGACCGCGTGGAGGATTTGGGCTTTATCGCTCCTCTCGTTGGTGCACCCGAGGACGACAAGGCACTCGAGAACGCACCCGCTGCGGAGGCTGCCGCTTCGACCGCAGAATCCGCTGATGCCAGCGTGGTTGCCGCTGAGCCGGTTCGCCGCGGCGCGGTTCCACTGGCTGACGAGGCTGAGAGCACCCTGAGCGCTCACGAGTTCGTGGAGAAGCGCAAGAGCCCGCAGGCTGAGGGGAACTAACGCCTGTGAGTGTTTCGCCTGAACATACTAACTCTTCCCCCGCGCAGGGTGCCGCCACCCCCGCCTCCGGCAAGGAGCAGAGCGAGTCTTTTGATGAGCTGCTGACCTGGGCGTACACCGTCGCCGGTGAGCGCCTGCACCGCGTGGGGGAGCGTCTGTGTGCCCTGCCCGCGTGGCTGTCGGTACTGCTGATTTACGGCCTGTCCCGCGTGTGGGGTTTCATCGTTTTTGCCGTGGTCGGTCAGCAGCAGTTGCGCAGCCCCTGGGGCCAGCACCTGGACTATCTATCGTTCATTAGCATCTGGGATGCCGGCTGGTATGAGCAGATTGCGGTGCAGGGTTACCCGAGTGAGCTGCCGGTGAACGCGGCGGGCGTGGTGCAGCAGAATCAGTGGGCGTTTTACCCGATTTTTCCGCAGCTTTCCGGTGCTATTAGCCATGCGACGGGCATCGGGTACTACCCGGTGGCGGCGACGGTTGCCCTGCTTGCCGGTTTCGCGGCAGCGTGGGTGATTTACCTGCTGTTTGAGGTGTCGTTGAAGGCGACCGGTTTCAAGAGTGAGGAGTCGCCTTCGGCGCTGTCCATGTGGGCTGTGGCGTTGGTGTCCTTCTTGCCGGTGGCGCCGGTGCTGCAGGTGCCGTATGCGGAATCGCTGAACCTGGTGTTCCTTGCCGGTGCGCTGCTGTGCCTGGTGCAGGGACGCTACGGTCTGCTGGTTCCTGTGGCTGCGTTGGCGTGCCTGTCCCGCCCGGTGGGTGTGCCCCTGGGTGCGGCTACCGGCCTGTGGTGGTTCGCGTGCTGGGTTCGTTCGAGCCGCCGGTCGGGTATCGGTGCGGCGTTTGTGCGTCATTTGGGGCAGCTGGTGAGCGCCTTGGTGGTGTGTGCGTGTGCGCTGGTGTGGCCTGCGATTGCGTGGTGGGCTACGGGGCGTGTGGATGCGTACACCGCCACGGAGACGGCGTGGCGCGGTACGCATTTGGCGCCGATTCAGCCGTGGCTGTCTCAGGGCTACCTGTACTTTGGCTATGCGGCTCCGGTGCTGCTGACTCTGCTGATTTTGGGTTTTATTGCTCTGTGTTTGAGCCCGCTGGCGCGTAGGGTTTTGGCGGCTCCGCTGAACCTGTGGTGCTTGAGCTATTTTGCGTATTTGATTCTGTTTTTGAATCCGCAGTCGTCGACGTTCCGCCTGTTGTTGCCGTTGTTCCCGCTGGTGATTGTGGTGGCGGCGGCGAGCCGTTCGCGGGCGTATCGTTGGGCGCTGTTGGTGGCGGGTGCGTGTGCGCAGTGGGGCTGGGTTGGCTGGCTGTGGCATTGGAAGCAGCTCCCCGGCGGTGGAGATTATCCACCGTAAACCGAATACCGTGGCTGGAGACCGCCGGTGCGCTGCCGGCGGTCTTTTGCGTTCGGGAGGCGGGCGTGCCTGCGGTTGGAGCCGCAGCGTTTTAACCCGGCGGCGGAGACTACCCGCCGTAAACCGAATATCGTGTCAGGAGACCGCCGGTGTGCTGCCGGCGGTCTTGTGCGTTCGGAAGGCGGGCGTGCCTGCGGTAGGAGCCGCAGCGTTTTAACCCGGCGGTGGAGATTACCCGCCGTAAACCGCTGAGATGTATCTCTTAGCCGTGGGCGCAATGCCCCTCCGCGGTGCGGTAGCGTACGCCTTCTGCTTGTCCAGAGCTTAAAGACACGTCCAGAAAGCGCCGCGGGTTCGGCGGTGCTGGCTCGGAACTGATAATCTATATTCTGTGTTTGGTATTAGTGGCACCGAGTTGATTATTTTGGCCATCATCACGTTCGTGGTGATCGGTCCCGAACGCATGCCCGAATACGCCCGACAGATCCGTGAATTCGTCAAGACCGTGCGCCGCATGGCGTTCGACGCGAAGGACGACTTCAAGGAAGCGCTGGGCGAGACGGGTCTGGAAGATATTAACTGGCGCCAGTACGACCCCCGCCAGTACGATCCGCGCGTGATTGTGAAGCAGGCATTCGCTGAGGATGACGCTGAGCGTGAGCGTGAGGCAAGGGAACGTGAAGAGGCGCTGCTGAAGGAGAAGGAGAAGGCTGAGAGCCGTGCTCTTCCGCGAGGCGCATACGCCCCCTTCGACGTGGACGCCACCTAAGATTTTGAACAGAAAGAACCCCGCGCCGTGATGGTGCGGGGTTCTTTCTATATCAGCTTATAGACGCTCAATCTCTAAACGAAGAGCGGCAGGCTCTGCCCCGCCCTCGACTCGCCGGACTGCAGCAGCTGCGAGGCGATGGACTGGATTTCTTCGGCGGTGGGGGAGTCCGGGTGACCCCAGACGACGGGCATGCCGTCGTCGCCGCCGGTACGCAGGTTCACATCCAGCGGGACGGAACCGAGCAACGGTACCGGGTAGGAGAGCGCCTCCGAAAGACGCTCAGCGAGCACCTGACCGCCGCCAGAACCGAACATATCCAGCACGGTGCCGTCCGGCAGAGTCATTGCCGCCATGTTCTCGACCACGCCCACGACCTTCTGGCCGGTCTGCAGGCTCAGGGTACCGGCGCGCTCCGCCACATCCACCGCGGCGTGCTGCGGGGTGGAAATGAGCACCAGCTCCGCATTCGGCAGCAGCTGTGCCATGGAGATAGCAATATCGCCGGTACCGGGCGGCAAATCGAGCAACAGCACATCCAGGGCGCCGAAGTGTACGTCCATGATGAACTGCTCCAGGGCGCGGTGTAGCATGGGGCCGCGCCAGGCGACCGGCTCGTTGCCCTTGAGGAACATGCCGATAGAAATCACGCGAATAAAGCCGCCGCTGACCTTCTGCTCACCCCAACGCTGGGCGGGGGCGGGCACATCCACGGTCGGCGGAAGAATCAGGTCATCCAGGCGGGTCGGGGCGTCGGTAATACCCAGCAGGCCCGGGATGGAGAAGCCGTGCACATCCGCGTCAATAATGCCCACCGCAAGCCCGCGCGAAGCGAACGCGGCGGCAAGATTCGCGGTCATGGAGGACTTGCCTACGCCGCCCTTGCCGGACACCACGCCGAACACGCGGGTCAGCGAACCGGGGGCGGTGAACGGGTTGGTGCGTTCGGGCTTAAGCATCGAACGCAGGGCGGAACGCTGCTGCGGGTTCATCGCACCCACCTGCAGCTGCACTCGCTCGATGCCCTCGATGGTGGCGGCGGCTTCGCGAACCTGCTGTTCGATGGTGTTCTTCAGCGGGCAGCCCTCAATGGTGAGCAGGACCTTCACTTCAGCCCAGTGGCGGCAGGGAATCGGCTCGCCCCGTTCATCCAATTCGGGATGCACGAGCGCGGTCTCAACCATGCCCAGCTCCGTAATGGGGCGGCGCAGTTCGGGGTCCTCGACGCGGGCAAGCGCCGCGTAGAGGGCATCCTGCAGCGGGTTATCAGCGGTCACGGGCGCCTCCCTCACGGGTGCGCTCTGCCTGCTGCTGTGCCTGCTGAGATTCGCGGCTCTGAGGCTGGCTCAAATCGCCGCGGTGAGAATCCTGGTCGGAGTCCTTCACAGAGTCCTTCACAGAGTCCTTTGCAGAGCGTTCAGCCTTGTCAGAAGCCTGCTCGGCACCGTTCTCAGCATCCTGCTTCTCGGAGCCCTGCTCCTCAGCGTCCTTCTCTTCACCCTCGGAGGTATCGATATCGTCGATAGCCTCCTCCAGGTCCTCAATGTCCTCACTGATGTCCTGCAGCTGCTCGGCGTGACGCTCCTGCTCCTGCGCAATGTTCTGCAGTTCCTCAAGAATGTCGCGCAGCTCGCTACGGACAAAGTCACGGGTCGCAACCTCACGCAGAGCAATACGCAACGAAGCAATCTCGCGGGTCAGGTACTGGGTCTCCTCCAGGTTCTGCTGGTCACGCTTACGGTCCTCAGAGGCCACCACGCGGTCGCGGTCGTCCTGGCGGTTCTGCGCCAACAGCAGCAGGGGAGCAGCATAAGAAGCCTGCAGGGACAGCATCAGGGTCAGCAGGGTGAAGTTCAGGCTACGCGGGTCGAACTGCATCTCCTCCGGCGCCAGGGAGTTCCAGGCAAGCCACACGCCACAGAAAATGGTCATCCACATCAAAAACTGCGGGGTACCCATGTAACGTGCGAAGCCCTCGGTCATGCGGCCAAAAGCGTCCGGGTTGGGGCTTGCGAACAGCTTCGGCTTGCGGGTTCCGGGGGTGCTCAGCTGCGAGTCGCTGCGCTGCGGGCGAGAGTCGCCGCGCTCGCGGTTGCGTTCAGCGTACTTCTTCTCCAGGCGGTCCTTGAGAATGCGCGCCTTATCGATGCGGGGGTTCTCTTCGGTACGGTTTGCGTCGCGGCGGTTCGATTCAGGCAAAGCGTCGTCCTACCTTTCGTACGGGAGTTCCATCATCGTAAGTGCGCCAGTCTTCGGGCAGGAGCGCATCGAGCACGTCGTCGATGGTCACTGCGCCTACCAGGCGGTGCGATTCGTTCACAATGGGAACGATGGTCAGGTCGTAGGTTGCCAGCACGCGTGCCAGCTCTTCCAAACTAGCCAGGTCAGAGACCGGCTCAGTGTCGGTGTCGAGGATGTGACCAATCGGCTCGCTCGGCGGCACACGCAGCAGCTTCTGCATGTGCACCAGACCCAGGTACTTGCCGGTC
>NZ_JABZXW010000081.1 GCF_015265375.1 Rothia sp. (in: high G+C Gram-positive bacteria) | reverse complement strand
GGTTATGATTAATCTCTAGTGAGTACTTATGCATTTGTGGCATCGCACCACACCGTTGATCTGACCACCGTCGCTGCGTTGAGCGCCGGTGCCTCCGGCGTACCCGATGTTCTGGCGGCAGATGTAGCGCGTCAGCTCGGTGTTAAGGGTGCAGTAGTTCTTGCCACCTGTAACCGTCTTGAAATGTACGTTCAGCTGCACGTGTCTGCCCATGTCCCCATGGTTCGTGAGCTGATTGTTGATTCGATTGCGCAGACCTCCGGCCTGGACAAGGAGCTGGTTGCCTCCAGCTTCGACCTGTTCGAGGATGAGGAGGCTGCACGCCACCTGCTAACGGTCGCCTCCGGCCTGGAATCTGCCGTGGTGGGCGAGCGCGAAATCGCCGGTCAGGTACGCCGCGCGCTGGCTGCCGCGCAGACGAAGGCGCAAGAGGAGGGAGTAACCCTTCCCGGTGAGCTGGTGCAGCTCTTTGAGCATGCGGCGCATACGGCTCGCCAGGTGGGTCAGCACACGGCGCTTGGCGCCCAGGGCCGCTCCATTGTGTCTGTTGCCCTGGATCTTGCGGATGAGGTCGCCGAGAAGGATTGGTCGACCCGCCGCGCCCTGATTTTTGGTACGGGTGCGTACGCGGGTGCGACCATTGCGGCTCTGCGTGAGCGCGGTTGCGCCGATATTTGGGTCAATTCCCGTTCGGGACGTGCCGCCGAGTTCGCGGCGAAGCGCGATGTTTTCGCGGTGCCCGAGGGCGGTATGGAGCAGGCGATGGCTGAGGCTGACGTGATTATTGGCTGCTCTGGCGGTTCCGATCCGCTGCTTCCCGAGCAGATTCCGGCCGGTCACCACACGATTCTTGACCTGGCGCTTTCGCGTGACTTTGACCCGTCGGTCGCTGATCTGCCGAATGTTGAGCTGATTACCCTTGAATCGGTGCGCCTTGCCGCACCCGAAGAGACCGAGGAATCTGTTGCGACGGCTACGCGCATCGTGGAGTCTGAGCTGGCGGCGTTTGTGTCTCGTCAGCGTTCCCGCACGATTGACTCGGCGATTGTTGCCCTGCGCTCGCACACGCTGGATGTGCTGGATTCCGAGCTGGAGAAGGTACGTAACCAGTTTGGTTGCGGTGCGGCGACGGAGCAGTTTGAGCTGGCGATGCGCCGCATGGTGAAGTCTCTTCTGCACACCCCGACGGTGCGCGCCAAGAAGCTTGCGGCGGAGGGCCGCGCGGAGGATTACGTGCAGGCGCTGGAGACTCTCTACGGTATTCAGGTGGAGGAGTCCTAAGAGTCTACTCCCCTCTTCCCTGTGTTTTTCGCTCGCATTTTCATGCGTGACGCGGTGCTCTCGCGGCGCTCTGCTGACGGAGTATTTTATTAGCCCCCGGCGAAGCGTCCCCTATTCCAGGTGCTAATGGGCGCATTCACGCTAGAGTAGATGCTAGATAAGACAGTTCCCATACCCGGCGCGCGCTTAGCGGCGCCGGACTATTCTGCGAGGAGACTCATGGAAATCAAGATTGGCGTTCGCCACATCGCCCGCGAAATCGTTGTTGAGACCAGCGAATCCAAGGACGTTATCACCGAGAAGGTCGCTAAGGCGATTGAGGACGGCTCCCTGCTGCAGATTACTGACGATAAGGGCAACACCACCCTGATTTCTGGCGCTCAGATCGGCTATGTTGAGCTGGGTTCTGACGCTAAGCGTCACGTTGGTTTCGGTATCGGCGCCTAAGTATTCAGCCGTCTGAACCCCCTTTAGCTTTAGCTTTCCCCCGCATCCGTCACGATGCGTAGCCGCGCTTTATGCGCTGTGTGCGTGCGCTTTATGCGCCGTATGGTTACGCCGTGCCGAATGCGGGGGTTTGCGCTTTAAACCGCCCGCACAAAAACCTTGCGATACCCGGTTTTGGGGCGGTATATCGCCCATCACGGGCGCACACCACAACCGACCGGGGGTGCGTCGAAAGCAAATCCGGGTTAATATTGAGGGGTTAAGTGAATGACCGGTCGTACCCCTTTCAAGACCCCGAGGCTGCACCTCATCATGAATCAACCATGAGCACTAATCATGTGTATTGAGCATGTGTGCAGGCGGCGTCTCGGCAAGAATTTCCCGTGTAAGAATTTCCCGCGGCCGGCTTTCGACGCCCGCCCGTCACCGCCTCCACCGTTGGGGCGCTGGCTGGCACACCCCGTCTCGGGGAGAAACACACCCCGAACAGGGGTAGAAAGATACGGTCCAGTGACTGAAACGAACACGCAGGAAACCACTCAGACTGCAAAGTCCTTCGCCGACTTCGGCGTTCGCCAGGATATTAGCGACGCCCTCGCGGCGGTTGGCATTACCTCCCCCTTCCCCATCCAGGAGCTGACTCTTCCCGTGGCTCTGTCTGGCCAGGACATCATTGGTCAGGCGAAGACCGGTACCGGTAAGACCCTCGGCTTTGGTCTGCCCACCATTCAGCGTGTGGTCGGCCGCGACGATGAGGGCTGGGCTGATTTGGAGTACCCCGGCGCACCTCAGGCGCTGATTCTGGTTCCGACCCGCGAGCTTGCCATTCAGGTGGGTGAGGACCTGGCGATTGCTGCGAAGCTGCGCAACGCCCGCGTCGCGACCCTGTACGGTGGTGTGCCGATTGAGCCCCAGGCTGAGCTGCTGCGCCGCGGCCTGGAGGTTGCGGTGGGTACCCCCGGCCGCATTATCGACCTGTACCAGCAGGGCTTCCTGAACCTGAAGCAGGTTAAGATCGTGGTCCTCGATGAGGCTGACGAGATGCTGGACTTGGGTTTCCAGCCGTCGGTTGAGAAGATCCTCAGCTACCTGCCGGAGGACCGCCAGAGCATGCTGTTCTCCGCAACCATGCCCGGCCCGGTCATTGCGATGGCACGCCAGTACATGACCAAGCCCATGCGCATTAGCGCCGCTGACCCCGAGGACGCTTCGAAGACCAAGGCGTCGATTCGCCAGGTTGTCTACCGTGCGCACCACCTGGACAAGGACGAGATGATTGGCCGCATTCTGCGCGCTACCGGCCGCGGCCGCACCGTCATCTTCACCAAGACCAAGCGTGACGCTGCCCGCGTGGCGGAGGAGCTGGTGAACCGTGGCTTCGCTGCCGCTCCCCTGCACGGTGACCTGAACCAGGTTGCGCGTGAGCAGGCGCTGAAGGCGTTCCGTACCGGCAAGGTCGACATTCTGGTCGCTACCGACGTGGCGGCTCGCGGTATTGACGTTGAAGACGTGACCCACGTGATTAACCACCGCGTGCCCGAGGACGAGAAGACTTACCTGCACCGTACTGGCCGTACCGGTCGTGCGGGCAATGAGGGTACCGCTATCACCCTGGTTGACTGGGATGACCTGCCGCGCTGGAAGGTCATTAACGACGCCCTGGAGCTGGGTGTTCCCGAGCCGGTTGAGACCTACTCTTCCTCTGAGCACCTGTTCTACGACCTGAACATTCCGGCTGGCACTAAGGGCCGTCTGCCGCGCGAGGAGCGTGTGGCTGAGGGCATGGGCGATGAGTTCTTTGAGAGCGCCCGTGACTCGCGTGATGGCCGTCCGGCTCGTTCCCGCGGTGGCCGCGACGGTTCCCGTGAGGGCGGTCGTGACGGCGAGAAGGGTTCGCGCCGTTCCCGAGGTGGTCGTGACGGCGGCCGCGAGGGTCGTTCCGGCGAGCGCCGCGGCGAGCGCCGTAGCCGCTCCGAGGGTCGCAAGCGCACTGAGCGTTCCGAGCGTTCTGCCGAGCGTGCGGAGCGTACCGAGCAGGGCGCATCCGAGCGTTCTGAGCGTGCGCCTCGCCAGCGTCGCCGTACCCGCCGTGTTGAGGGTCAGCCGGTGGAGGGTGAGGGTCGCCGCCGTACCCGCCGCCGTTCTGAGGGTTCTCGCGGTGAAGGCTCTCGTTCTGAGGGTTCTCGCGGTATGGGCCGTGGCGCTGACCGTGCTGGTTCTGAAGGCTAGGGCCGGGGTTGGGTATTTCAGCATCCCCGGCGCCCGCCGCGCCCTCCCCTGCCGTTGAGGCGAACTCCGCGGATTCGGCGCTTTTTGACCCGCAGGGCCCGTCGTTGCTGGTGCAGGCAGATAACTTGGAGTATCTGCGTGAGCTGCCCGATGGTGCGTTCACTGTCATCTACATTGACCCGCCGTTCAATACGGGTAAGAAGCAGACACGCCGCACCTTGAGCGCGGAGGCTTCTGAGAAGGGTGACCGCACCGGTTTTAAGGGCAAGAGCTATTCGAGCACCCTGCAGACCCTGGCGAGCTATAACGACTCGTTCGAGGATTATTGGGCGTTCCTTGCTCCGCGTATTGAGCAGGCGCATCGTCTGCTCGCGCAGGACGGCACTCTGTACCTGCACCTGGATTGGCGTGAAGTGCACTACGTGAAGATCATGTGCGACATGATTTTTGGTCGTGAGAACTTCATTAATGAGCTGATTTGGGCGTATGACTACGGTGCGAAGTCTACGCGCCGCTGGCCGACGAAGCACGACAATATTCTGGTGTATGCGAAGGATCACCGCAGCTATTACTTCAATACTGCGGAGGTTGATCGTGAACCGTATATGGCTCCGGGCCTGGTGACTGAGGAGAAGGCTTCTCGCGGTAAGCTCCCTACGGATGTGTGGTGGCATACGATTGTGTCGCCGACGGGTAAGGAGAAGACGGGTTATCCTACGCAGAAGCCTACGGGTCTGTTGCGTCGTATGATTGCGGCGAGTTCCCGCCCGGGTGATTGGGTGTTGGATTTCTTCGCTGGTTCTGGTTCTACGGGTGCGGCGGCGGCTCAGTTGGGCCGTAAGTTCGTGTGTGTGGATCAGAATCCGCCGGCTATTGAGGTGATGGCTAAGCGTCTGGGCGTGGATTCGGTGTCTTTTGAGGCGTACCGTGGTGTGCCCCGTGGGGCGAGTGTGTTGTTCACGCCGAAGCGTACGGTGGGTGTTCGTGGCGGTACGAGTCGTGATGCGTTGACGGCGGCGAGCCGTCATGCGTTGAAGGCTGTGTTGGATACGTTGACGGAGACTACGCAACCGGTTGAGGGTGCGTCGTGCCGGTTTGTGCGTCACTGGTCGATGGATGCGGTGGATAAGAAGATGCGTATTGATGGGCGTGATGAGTTGCGTCGTCAGCGTCAGCATCAGGCGCGGGCGAAGGCTCGTGCGGCGCGTGCGGCTGCTCAGCTGGATGCGGCGGCTGCGGGTGCGGTGTTGCAGCATCATGCGTCGCGTGAGAGCGTCTAGGCGGTCTTTTTCCGCGTGTTCGTGAGAGTTACGCGTTATGAGTGTGGGGAGGGTTCCTTGATGAGGAACCCGCCCCACACTCTTTTTGTTTTCACCTCATTGCATCTTCTCTAAATCTCTACCTGAAGGTTAGGATTTTTGATACGCTGAGAACGTTCTACTCACTGGGGCGCACAAAGATTGTGCCCCCTCTGTTCATGAAGGAGCTATGATGCTTCGACAATTATTCACCCGCCCCACGAAGCGGACCATCCAGGCCGGCGGCACGGTACTGCTGGCAGGCGCCATGGTGTGCGGTAGTGTTCCGGCGTATGCCATTGGGGCGGTTAAGCCGCATCAGGCTACACCTATCGCGCAGCCAAACGAACCCGCAGTAACCTGCACTGATAGGGCTCTTTTCCGTTATCTGGCAAATACTGCTCTAGCAAAGGAACTTGTATTCGACTGGGCTGAGTGTGCTGGCCTCATTACTGAATATCAAAAACACGAGTTATTCATTAAATCTCCAGTTATCTCTCGCGGGCAGTTCTTGGAGTATCTATATCGCCTGTCGGGTTCTCCTGAGGTGAAGAATCTTCCGGCTCAGTCTCCGTATAGCGATATCAAGACTGATGATCCGCGTTTTCCCGTGGTGATGTGGGCTCGCCAACGGGGTATTACCTGGGGTTGGAGCGATGGGAATTTCCATTACGATACCCCCGCCGGTGATTCCACGATTGTACTCATGTTGTACCGTTTGGCTGGTAAGCCGGATGTGAATGTCCCTGAATATCACAGGGAAGCATGGGACGACCCCTGGGATAAAGAATGGCCCAATATGCCTTACGGTTCAGAGCTGCATAAGGCTTATTTGTGGATTACCCAAAAGACTTCTTTAGAGAAAGAAGGATACATTAAGGAACATTATAATGTTCGATTCGGAATGCATTTCAGTGCACAGGCAGGGAAAAATAGCTGGTTCACCTTCGCAGAATACGATTTAGCTTTTTCGGCTTTGCGAGTCGCTGACTCTCTGGGAGCATTCGAAAAGTAATCATAGTGCCCCGCATAATAAATGCGGGGCACAGCTATTTTTAGCGCTTATACGGTTATGGAGAGCTTCTTATCAGGATATTCTTCCTCTTTAATTCCAAGATTATATGAGTAGTGATTAACTTCAATTCTGGCATACTTATATAGTGGTTTATTAACACGAAGGACCCAGTTGTTTGTCAGCAATTCTATCTGGTCACTAGTACGTTGCTTACTAGATTGATGACAGGCGTCGAAAGCATTTGCCCCAATAATATTAAGACGTCCGGCTCCTCCTTCAAGGTAGAATCCCCATCGTGCTGCGAGAGCCTTATCTAGTGGAAATTTATCCTCTGGCTTGTCACTATCTTCGTAGGGATTATCAGAGCGTACTCCTGTAAAGGTGCAGTCGCTAGCCCATGAGCTGATATACCAGTTTGCTGCCTCATGGTTATGTGCTGGTTTTGAGACTGCGTCATGCCAGCTGGAGGACTCACCGATACAACCCACATAGTTATTCCGCGGCATTAGGGCAAACCACCCGTGGCC
>NZ_JABZXW010000080.1 GCF_015265375.1 Rothia sp. (in: high G+C Gram-positive bacteria) | reverse complement strand
ATCCAGAAGAAGTCTGAGGGTATCTACGCAGTGGTGAACTTCACCTCTACCCCCGAGACCGCAGCTGAGCTCGATCGTGTTCTGAACCTGAACGAGTCCGTCATGCGTACCAAGATCATCCGCCCGGAGGATCAGAAGATCTCCAGCAAGTAGTTGTTTCTTGCCGGTCGGCTGACCCCCTAAAAATGTCAGGGGGTTGCGCTGTACTGGATTCAACATACTTGTAACTCTTATCGAGGAGGCATCAAATGGCAGGCGATACCGTTATTACCGTTATTGGTAATCTGACTGGCGATCCGGAGCTTCGTTACACCCCTGCGGGTGCGGCGGTTGCTAATTTCACGATCGCATCGACTCCGCGTACTTTTAACCGCCAGACGAACCAGTGGGAGGATGGGGAGACCCTGTTCCTGCGTGCGTCGGTGTGGCGTGGTTACGCTGAGAATGTTGCAGAGACTCTGAAGAAGGGTACTCAGGTTATCGCGCAGGGCCGTCTGAAGTCTCGCTCGTACGAGACCAAGGAAGGCGAGCGTCGTACTTCGTTTGAGCTTGAGGTCGAGGAGATCGGCCCGACTCTGCGTTTTGCTACTGCTCAGGTGACTCGCGCACAGCGTTCTGCCGGAGGTAATAACTTCGGTGGCGGTGCGCAGGGTGGCTTTGGCGGTGGCGCTGGGTACAACGCTGCTGCTCAGGGCGGTTTCTCCGCTCCTCAGCAGAACAATTTTGCTGCTGCTCAGGGTAATGGTTACTCTGGCCAGTCTGGCTACTCCGCTCCGGCTGCTCCGGCGGCACCCGCAGCTCCTGCTGCTGATCCGTGGAGTTCTCAGTCTGGTGGTAACTATGACTGGGGTAGCGGCGCCGACGACGAACCTCCGTTCTAAGCCGGTTTCGTTTTCCGAATAGTAATTTATCAATCCATCCCGCGGTTATCCGCCGCGGGCTCCCAACTCTAAGGAGCACCACGATGGCTAAGGCTGAAATCCGTAAGCCCAAACCCAAGCAGAACCCCCTCAAGGCTGCTGACGTCACCGTTATCGACTACAAGGACGTCGCACTTCTGCGCAAGTTCATCTCCGACCGCGGCAAGATCCGCGCTCGCCGCGTGACTGGCGTGACCGTTCAGGAGCAGCGCAAGATCGCTCAGGCTATTAAGAACGCCCGCGAAGTTGCACTGCTGCCCTACTCCGGCGCTGGCCGCTAAAGAGAAGGAGAGACAGTAACATGGCTAAGATCATTCTGACTCAGGAAGTTTCCGGCCTCGGTGCAGCTGGCGATGTTGTCACCGTTAAGGACGGTTACGCACGTAACTACCTGCTGCCCCGCGGCTTCGCCGTGACCTGGACCCAGGGTGGCGAGAAGCAGGTTGAGTCCATCCGCGCCGCTCGTGCGGCTCGTGCTAAGGCTTCTCTGGAAGAGGCTCAGGCAATTGCTGCGTCCCTGGCTGCTAAGCCGGTTGTCGTTGCACACAAGGCTGGCGCTGACGGCCGCCTGTTCGGTACCGTCAAGGCTGAGGCTATTGCTGAGGCTATTGAGGCTGCTGGCGTTGGCTCCGTTGACAAGCGCACCATCCACCTGGGTTCCGCTATCAAGCGCACCGGTGAGTACAAGGTGACTGTCCGCCTGCACGCTGACGTTGTTGCTAACGTTGTCCTGGACGTCGTTGCTGCTGCGTAAGTAGATTTTTAGATATTCGACGCTGGTGCTTTGATGCTGCGGCGTTGAGTGTCGGACGGGGTGTCCCTCTTCGTGAGGGGCACCCCGTTTGTTGTACCCATAGCTGTGCCCGCTCCGGTGCATGTTTCACGTGAAACATTGTTTTTGAGAGGTTGAGAATAGGGGTAGGGCAGTAGAAGGATTGGTGGTTAGAGCGGTTGCGACTGCAAAGTACGCCAATTGACCCCGTAGACTGGTAGACATGGCTCGATCTTTTTCACGTTTGTCTTCTAGCGCTCAGCTTCTGTCCACGGGTGTGGTGTTGGAGTGCGTCAATTTGCTGCTGTGCGCTCTAGCGGTTATCCCATTTGCGGACGCGAATGTTGCTACTGCTCTTCTGCTTCTTTTGCTGGTAGTTGGCGGCCT
The DNA here is from genome assembly GCF_015265375.1 of Rothia sp. (in: high G+C Gram-positive bacteria). Lineage (GTDB taxonomy): Bacteria > Actinomycetota > Actinomycetes > Actinomycetales > Micrococcaceae > Rothia. The sequence goes on along the minus strand of NZ_JABZXW010000080.1, from coordinate 4,786 downwards.
TGCATCCAGTGTTGCGCTGGTGTGCGCGCTGGTGGGTCTGGTGAAGTTCCGTCAGTACCGCGTGGCCAATATTTGCTTGGCGGTTATTTCTGTAGTGGCTAACCCGTTGGTGCTGCTGGGTCTGTATATGGCGGCTTATTAGCCCGGTTTAGAGTCCGCAAACTGCACAATATCAAAGCTCTCAGGGTTCTGTTGGTTTTCTCCCAGCTTGTTTCCAGCGAAATTCAATCCTCCCATAAGGTTGGGGGTGTTTACTATAAGTGTTGGTTCGAGAGGACTGCGATGTGAATGTGTGTGTTTCGTGTAGCGGGGTCGCCCGCTAGCGAAAGAAGGATGGCAAGGCAAAAGCGCCTTGCCATCCTTCTTTTAACGCGACGTGTAGTTTCCGCGTGAAATCCGGGGCGCTGCACCCCGATTTTGAAGAAAAATCTATTCCCAGCTTTCTTACAGCTTTAACCTACAGGGAATAAAGGTTTACGCGTAATACTTTATATAGATGGTTCGAGAGGGCCATCAGAAAGTTGGACTTTCCTTGCGGAAGTGGCTCTGATTTTCGTATGTATGTGTGTGTGATGAGACTGGGGTTGGACTGAGAGGTTCAGCTCCAGTTTCTGTTTAATCTCTAGGATGTGCAGCAAGGGTGGCTGTAGTGGTGTTGCGGCATGCTGTAATAAAGGGCAACCACACTTCTATATAACGTCATATTTCCTTTCTTGGGGTGGCGGGTCTAGAATTAGGGAAGATAAATTTTGCATATTAAATACAAGTATTGAGGAGTTGTCTTCCGTGTCTAAGACCCCTTCCGTTCCCGGTACCGACCGCCCCGCCGAAAAGGCAGCAGGTCACTGGCTGCTGGCTCAGCTGGGCAAGAAGGTTCTGCGCCCCGGCGGCCGCGAGACTACCAACTGGCTGCTGGCTCGTGCTCTGGGCGGCGACATTGATGTCGTGGAGTTTGCGCCGGGCCTGGGTATTACCGCCCTGGAGATTGTGAAGCGTTCCCCCAAGAGCTACACCGGTGTGGATCTTGATCCCAAGGCTGCTGAAATCGTGACCGAGCGTATTGGCGCATCGACTAAGCCGAACTACCGTGTGGTGAATGCTAGCGCTCAGGAGACCGGTCTGCCCTCGGAAAGCTACGATGCCGTGGTGGGCGAGGCGATGCTGACCATGCAGACCGATAAGCACAAGCTGGAGATTATGCGTGAGGCGGCTCGTCTGCTGCGTCCGGGCGGCTACTACGCTATTCACGAGATGTCGCTGGTTCCCGATTATCTGCGCCCCGAGCTGAAGGAAGAGATTCAGAAGGATTTGGCGCGCACTATCCGCGTGAATGCCCGCCCGCTGACTGTTGCCGAGTGGACTGCTCTGGCGGAAGAGGCTGGCTTTGAGGTGCTGGATGTGTACCAGACCGATATGGCTCTGCTGGAGCCGAAGCGTCTGCTGGCTGATGAGGGTCCCGCTGGCGTTGCGAAGATTGCGTTCAATCTGGCGCGTAAGCCGCAGATTCGTGAGCGTGTGCTGGGTATGCGCGGTGTGTTCCGCCGCCACGCGGACCACATTGGCGCTATCGGTCTGATTCTGCGTAAGAAGTAAGACAGAATCACACCGCAAAGCTTATACAGCGAAACGGAGCCCCAGTATTCCTCTCTATCCGAGGGAATACTGGGGCTCCGTTTTACACTGGTGAGGTTATGAGCCGCAGATTCGGCTCAGTCATGTGTGCGCCTGCCGGAGTTTGTTATGAGCCGTATTCTTTTCTCTCCCGAAAGCTTCAATATGGGTGAAACCACGCGCTGCATTGAGATAGCGCGTGTGGCTCGGGAGCGAGGTCATACGGTCTTGTTCCACGTGTATTCCCCTAAGTACCTGGGGCTGCTGGAAAGCGCGGGGCTTCCTGTGCATCTTCGCGAGCCAATTATGAGCGATGCTGAGGCGGAGCAGATTATGGCGCTGGATCAGGGTAGGGGAGTGCGGCATCCTTTCACGACCGATATGGTGCGTCGGCGGGTCAACGCTGAGCTCGCGGCTATTCGTGACTTTAATGCGGATGCTGTGGTGATTGGTTCTAACCTGACGATGCTGCTGTCTGCGCGTATTGCGGGTGTCCCTATTTTCTATGCGCGCCCGTACGCTTACTCGTCGACGTATTTTTCGAAGAAACCTGTAGACGGCGAGCTTGCGGCACCGGGGTGGTTGCGTGCGGTGGCGCGGGTGTTGTCGTATAAGCCGACTTCTTTTACTCGTGTGGCACGTGAGCATGGGCTGAGGCTTCCTCGCCGTACTGTTGATATGCTCAGTGCCGACGTGAATCTTATCTGTTCTCTGTTTATGCAGCTGCGCGGGGATTCTTTGGTGGAGCCTGATGTTGGTGTGGGTCCTATTTATTACCGTGCGCCCGGTGAGCTGCCGCAGATTGTTCGCGAACCCAGGGAGCGGCCACTGATTTACGTGGGAATGGGCTCATCCGGCTCCGCAGATATTTTGGTGCAGGTGCTGCAGCAGTTGTCAGCCGCTCCGGTGGATGTGCTGGTCGGCGGCGGGGTGCAGCTCTCGGATACCAGCATGCTGGGCAGCAATATCCATTTCGCTGGGACTGTTCCGGCGCATCTGCTTGCCGGCCATATTGATGCCTCGATGACCCACGGCGGTGAGGGGACGGTACAGACGGCGTGCCTGGCGGGTGTGCCGTTTGCCGGTATTGCGATGCAGGCTGAGCAGAGCTGGAATATTGAGGAGTGCGTGCGCTACGGTAACGCCCTGCGCTTTACGAAGAATGATGTGCGCCGCGGCAATGTGCGCGATATTCTGGACCGTCTGCTCAGCGATGAGGGCATGCGCGCTAGGGCGCGGCAGCTGGGTGAGGCAATGCGCACTATGGATGGCGCGGCGCTCGCCGTTGAGAAGATTGAGGATTATCTGCGCGCTCCCCGTTAGGCGTGTATGTGTTTCGCGTGTGCCTTCGTGAGAAACTAGCATAGGAGTTCTGCAGAAGTTGTTTCTGGAACGTCGTAGATATCGGATTGAAACGCGAGGATAAGCATGTCTGAAACTGCCATTGATTATGGTTCCCGCACTATGCCTCATGATGATGTGGCTGAGCAGTCGGTGCTCGGTGGCATGCTGCTGTCGAAGGACGCTATTGCGGATGTGGTTGAGAGCCTGCGTGCGTCTGATTTCTATAAGCCGGCGCACGAGACGATTTATGAGGCGATTCTTTCTCTCTATGGTCACGGTAGCCCTGCGGATGCGATTACGGTTGCTGATGAGTTGAAGAAGCGCGGCGAGCTGACTCGTGTGGGCGGCGCGGCCTATATTCATACGCTGATTGCGTCGGTTCCGACTGCTGCTAACGCTCAGTATTACGCTGAGATTGTTAAGGAGCACGCGATTATGCGCCGCCTGATTGAGGCGGGTACGAAGATTGCTCAGCTGGGTTACGCCAATGAGACTGAGGTCGATACTTTGGTCGATCAGGCGCAGGCTGAGATTTATGCGGTGACTGATGGTAATGCGAAGGAAGATTATGTGTCTTTCTCTGAGGCGTTGGAGGAGACCATCAATGAGATTGATGCGAACTCGAACCGCCCCGATGGCGTGTACGGTGTGCCGACTGACTTTATTGAGTTTGATGAGCTGACCGGTGGCCTGCACGGTGGCCAGATGATTGTTATTGCGGCTCGTCCGGGTGTGGGTAAGTCGACTCTGGCTCTTGATATTGCTCGTTCTGCGGCTATTCATCATCAGATGACGACTGTGTTTTTCTCGCTGGAGATGAGTCGTACTGAGTTGGCGATGCGTATTCTCTCTGCGGAGGGCAAGATTTCGATGGGTCGTCTGAAGAAGGGTGACCTGGATACTGAGGGCTGGACGAACCTGGCGACTTTGCAGGGTCGTATTGATTCTGCGCCTCTCTTTATTGATGATTCGCCGAATATGACTCTGATGGAGATTCGCGCGAAGTGCCGTCGCCTCAAGCAACGTAATGATTTGAAGCTTGTGGTGCTGGACTACCTGCAGCTGATGAGTTCGGGTAAGAAGGTTGAGTCGCGTCAGCAGGAGGTTTCGGAGTTCTCTCGTAGCCTGAAGCTGTTGGCTAAGGAGCTGGATGTTCCGGTGATTGCGCTGTCTCAGTTGAACCGTGGTTCGGAGCAGCGTACTGATAAGCGTCCGATGGTTTCGGATCTGCGTGAGTCGGGTTCTATTGAGCAGGATGCGGATATGGTGATTCTGCTGCATCGTGAGGATATGTATAACCCGGATAGTGAGCGCGTGGGTGAGGCGGACATGATTATTGCTAAGCACCGTGGTGGCCCGACTCGTACTATCCCGTTGGCGTTTAGCGGTAAGTACTCGCGCTTCAACAATATGGCGAATGAGGCGCCTCCCCAGTACTAACCAGCTCAGCACTAAGCGTTTCAGTACTAAGCTTTCAGCACTCTGTAGCTTGTAGCTGTACCCCTCTTCTTCTGTTCCTTGCCGAACGGAAGGGGAGGGGCTTTTTGTACCTATAGGTATGGGCGCCCAGACGTAGGGCATGGGAATAGGGGCTGCGGAGGAGGCTCTAGAAGGCATTCTGTGAGGGTTTGAGTGGTTTCTTCTGCGTTTATAAGGTTTTTTGGAAGTTTTTTAAAGATTTTTTAGCACCCATAAAACACACTGACTAGGCACTTTGGTGCCTGGAGGGGTGTTTGAGACCTTTTCAAGGCCCTGTTTGTGTCCCACTTCACCCATTTTCGGGTTGCAGGGGCGTTTAGGCATCTGTATAGTTGTATGAGTCGCCGCGGCG
>NZ_JABZXW010000013.1 GCF_015265375.1 Rothia sp. (in: high G+C Gram-positive bacteria) | reverse complement strand
GGACTGTCTGGGGTTGGAATTGCCGGGGGTTTGGGGCTTTCTGTGCGCGGCATCATGCACGCAGTGAAATATTTCGGCAGGTTCAAGTTTTTCTTGAGCAACGCACTGATTTCTACTTGAAGGTTTGTTAGGGTGAGAGTGTTTCCTGAACCGATGGGGACACTCAACCACTTCTCATTGGGTTGGCGCAGATTCGACGGAGATTTCTCATTCCTATTTAGAACCTGCATCGGCGCAATGGACATGACCGATAAGGAATATTTATGTCCGCTCTTCCGAACTCTAAGTCTTCACTCCTGTATGCAACCCGCAGTTGCAGTGCACTGGCACTAGCGGGTGCGATTATTCTGCCGCTGTCTCCTGCTATTGCTCAGAACGCTACTGCAGATACTCCTGTAGCGGCCGGTTCTCAGTCGGATGATCGTGTCCGTGAGAATCCTGTTGCTACTTCTGATGAGTTCTATCCTCATTTGGGCTACCACTCGTTGAAGAATACTGATGAGGATCAGGTTCTGGAATTCTCGGGATGGGGTTTCGGCGGCGAAATTAACTCCCCGAAGGGTATCCAGATTGTTGTGCGAGAGGTGGGTTTGAACTCCCCGGTTCTGGTGGTTAGCGACATCATTGAATATAACCACGAGAATCTGGCTTTCGCTTACCAGGATGGCTACATCCACGGTACGGTGAAGATTCCGGCAAACACCCTGGATAAGTCAAAGGATTATGTTGTCGAGGTGTGGGGTAACAACGGATACGAGGGCGACGAGTTTATTACCCCCGTCGTGGGTCAGGCACCCGAGAGTCGCGGTACCCTGCTGGCTACCCAGGAGCTGGACTTCGATGGTTCTGACGGCACGACAGCTGCGGATATTCCGGGTAAGACTCCTCAGAAGGCTACGTTCAAGTTTTCGTACGACAACAAGGAACAGCTGGTGTATACCTCCGAGGGCGGCACCATCCACGTGAAGGGTTGGGGCTACACCAAGGAGTGGCGTGAGAAGCACGGCAAGGTAGTGGTTTACATTGTTGCTTCTCAGGGTGTTCCTGACGGCGCTGATGTTCTGCCCGCCAATGATGTTCTGCTCCGTTTTGAAGAGGGTAAGGACTTCACCATTGCTGAAAACGGCACCCTGAATGCTCAGTTGACGGTCAAGCCCGGTGCGTTGCAGAGCTACTACAAGCCTCGCGCTCCTTTCCTCGGCATTCCGCGTTACGAGAAGCGTTACGAGGTGAGTTACGAGATTGGCATGTTTACCGAGAAGCAGGGTGAGCCCCAGCTGACGGTGGAGGACCTGTCGGCTGGTAAGAACGTGCTGTATCGTACCGTGCTGGACACTCAAGCGTTCCGCTCCAGCGCGTTTGCCCCCAAGGTGGAGTACAAGGCTCTGGGTGACACCGCCGCTGATCAGAGCATTTACTTTTTGGGTACCGGCTTCTACGGCAAATTTGCCTCTGCCGGGGGTGTTCAGTATGTGATTCGTGAGAAGGGTTCGAACACCCCGGTCCTGGCGACGAGTGACATCTTTTGGTATAACCGCTATCACCATTTTTCTGAGTTCGAGAACGGCGAGGTACGCGGCGTCGTGAAGGTGCCGGCGAATACTCTGGACCCGGCGAAGAAGTACGTCGTGGAGGTTTGGAGTAACGACGGCTATAAGAACGGCGAGTTTGCTGGCCCTGTGGTGGGCAAGGCGCCTGAGGGTCGCAGTATTCTGCTGGCTTCTCAGGACTTGAAGTTCAAGGGCTCTGACGCTGTTGAGGATAAGAAGCCTAGCTTGACCGATGAGCAGCGCAAGGAGCGCGCTACTCGCGGCGAGCTGACGGCAGCGCTGTACGCTCAGGCTGGTAGCCCCAAGGTGGACCTCCCCGAAACCTCCCCTTGGCCGGATGTGAAGACCACCGACCCGAATTATGCCGCCTACGTGTGGGCTCGTCAGAAGGGCATTACCTTCGGCTGGTCGGACGGTAAGTTCCACGCGGACGCAGGCATTTCGAACGCTACCGTCGCGGCGTTCACCTACCGCGCGGCTGGGTCCCCCACCGTGCAGTACTGGTCCCCGTACACCGATGTGACCCCGGATTCTGCGTTCTTCCGCGAGATTGCGTGGGCTGGGCAGAACAAGGTTGCGCTGAGCACGAGCGGCACGTTCAACCCCAAGCATATGGTGACTCGCGGCGAGCTGGAAGTTCTGATGATGGCTTTCTAGGCTCGCTAAGCATAGCCAGCTGAATAACCCCGTGTTCCCGGGCAGGTTCTCTGTTCGGGAACACGGGGTTCTGTTTGCGGGGTTCAGTTCTTAGTGTCTGGTCAACCTGTGAAAACCCTCAGAACGTTCAAGCTTCTCTTGAGTGTTTCCTGACATCTGTTTGACGCTTTGATAGGGTGAAAATGTCCCCGAAGCCGACGGGGGCATTCGACCACTTCTCATTGGGTTGGCGCAGATTCGACGAAGATTTCTCACACCCCTTTTAGAAACTGCATCGGCGCAATGGGTTCAACCGATAAGGAATGATTATGTCCGCTCTTCCGAATTTCAAGGATTCTTCCTTCTTCCGTGCAGCACGGGGTTGCGGTGCATTGGCGCTGGCTGGCGCGATGGTTTTGCCGATGGCTCCGGCGCTTGCCCAGGATGCGGCACCTGCCGCTAATGCACCGGCGGCAAATGCTGTAACCCCCAAGCCGGCAGCTCAGGACGCTGCCGCGCAGCCGACGTACTCCACCGACTATGACACCATTTTTTACACCGGTGAGGGCGGCACCGTGACTCTGAAGGGTACCGGTTTCACCAAGGAATGGCGTGAGCAGCACGGCACCGTTGTCTTCTACATTGCTGCCACGAAGGATCGCCCCGGTAACGCTGAGCCTTCCACCTCGATGCTCCGCTTTGAAGAGGGTAAGGACTTTACCATTGCCGATGACGGCACTTTTGAGGCAAAGTTGACCATCAAGGCTAACGCTCTGGAGAATTTCTACACTCCCATCGATTATTTCCCGGGTATCACCCTGGATGAGGTGCGTTACGAGACGGGTATCTTGACCGAGGCTAAGGGTCAGCCCCAGTCGAGCATTGAGGATATTTGGGCTCGCAAGAAGGTTATCGCCCACAACCCGATGTACACCCGCGCCTACCATCCGCAGGTCCTGGCACCTAAGTTGAAGTACGATGCTCTGAAGGACACCACGAAGGATCAGGAGCTGCTGATTAAGGGTGAGGGTTTCGTTGGGGAGGAGCTACCCGGCCGTGAGGGTGCCATGTACGTGATTCGCGAGAAGGGCACCGGCACCCCCGTCCTGGCGATGAGCGATATGAAGTCCTACTATGAAGATCCCGATGGCGTAACCCGCCTGGAGGGAGGCACTCTTTACCGCACCATCAAAATCCCCGCAAACACCCTGGATCCGTCTAAGCAGTACGTCATTGAGGCGTGGAGCGACTACGACTACGACCTCACCAAGAAGGACAGGCCCCTCATCACCCCGAGCGTGGGTTTGGCGCCGGAGCACCGCGGTGTTCTTATGGCTCATCAGGATCTGAAGTTTGAGGGTGTTCAGGACTTCACGGATGCTACCGTGCCCAAGGGAGAGTACAAGAGCCTGATTTCGAAGCTCACCTACCAGGAGCAGCAGCAGCGCGCTACTCGCGGCGAGCTGACTGCGGCGCTGTACGCTCAGGCGGGTAGCCCAAAGGTGGACCTCCCGGCAGTCTCCCCCTGGCCGGACGTGAAGACCACCGACCCGAACTACGCCGCCTACGTGTGGGCTCGTCAGAAGGGCATTACTTTCGGCTGGTCGGACGGCAAGTTCCACGCGAATGCCGGCATTTCGAATGCTACGGTTGCGGCATTCACCTACCGTGCGGCAGGTTCCCCGGCTGTTTCCGGTGTTTCTTCGTTCACGGATGTTAATCCGAGTTCCGCCTTCTACCGTGAGATTCTGTGGTCCACTCAGCAGTATGTCATCAATCCGGATTTCGGCGCTTTTAATGCGACGGACCTGGTGAATCGTGGTCAGCTGGAGCAGATGCTGTTCAACTTCCAGAATCGAGCTAAGTAGAACGGTGCCAAGTAGAACCAAGCCAAGTAAGGCGGACTAGCTCTGAGCTGAATACCCCGTGTTCCAGAATGGTTTTTCTATTCGGGAACACGGGGTTTTCTATGCCCGTTTTCTCTGCTTTTTTCTGCATCTATTTTTGGGTGCTCGCGGAATCATTGCGGCACAAAAATTCAAAACTTTCAACTATTCCTTGAGATTTCTCGCGACTTCTCATTAAGGGTTTGATATGCTGAGGCTACCCCCAAAACCGATGGGGATAATCAACGATTTTCTTATTGGATTAGCGCAACTTCGACGGTGAAGATTCGGCCGGAAATCATCCTGCAGGAATTGCAAACATCCAATGGGACGTACCATAAGGATGCTTTATGTCCTCACTTCCGAGTTCTAAGTCTTCATTCCGCCGTGCAACGCAGGGTTGTTGCGCTCTCATGTTGGCTGGCGCTATGGTTCTGCCGATGACTCCGGCGCTGGCTCAGGATACAGCACCGGTCACTAACATTTCTGTCCCTAACGCACCGGTTGCCGATACCGCCTCCCCGGTTTCTCAGGACGTCACGGATGGCCCGTCTTTCACCATTGATTATGGGGAGGGTGCGGCTTTGTACACCGATAAGTACAACGAAATTACGGTGAGGGGCACCGGCCTCACCAAGGAATGGCGTGAGCAGCACGGCAAGGCAGTCCTTTACATTGCCGCTACAGAGTATCATCCCGATAACGTTGAGCCTTCAAGGTCGGTGCGTTTCTTTGAAGAAGGTTGGCGTTTCCCTATTGCCGATGACGGCACTTTTGAGGCAGAGCTGACGATCAGATATGGCGACCTGGAGAGTTTCTACACCCCCGCTTACGGGGTCCCGTATTTCCGCGGGGAGGATGTGCACTATGAGATTGGCATCCTCACCGTGGGCGAGGATCAGCCGTGGCCGACCATTGAGGATATTTGGGCTCGTAAGAACGTGGCTATTCACAAGCCAATATATACCCGTCGCCATCCTGAAATTATCGGGGCCCACTGGAGGTACGATCCACTGAAGGACACCACGAAAGATCAAGAGCTGATGATTAAGGGTGAGGGTTTCAGCGCGTATGAGCTCCCCGGTCGTGAGGGTGTCATGTACACGATTCGAGAGAAGGGCACCGGCACCCCCGTCCTGCTCATGAGCGAGATGGAGCGCTACTACGAACGTAGCGATGGCGTAATGGCGCTGTGGGGAAACGCTGTTTACCGCACCATCAAAATTCCCGCGAACACTCTGGATCCGTCTAAGCAGTATGTCCTTGAAGCATGGAGCGACTATGGCTATGTCAACCAGACGGATAAGACTCTCATCACCCCGATTGTGGGTTTGGCGCCGGAGCACCGCGGTGTCCTTATGGGCCGTCAGGACTTGAAGTTTGAAGGTCTTGAGGAATTCACGAATGTATCTCTACCCAAGCCCAAGTATAAGCATCTCTTCTCAAAGCTTAGCGATGAGGAACAGCAGCAGCGTGCTACTCGCGGTGAGCTAGCTGCGGCATTGTACCTTCAAGCTGGCGCCCCCAAGGTGAACCTCCCGGCGGTCTCCCCGTGGCCGGATGTAAAGACAGACGACCCGAACTACGCTGCGTACATTTGGGTTCGTGAGAAGGGCATCAGCTTCGGCTGGTCTGATGGTAAGTTTCATGCGGATGCAGGTATTTCACGCGCTACTGTTGCGGCGTTCACCTACCGTGCAGCAGGTTCCCCAGCTGTTTCCGGTGTTTCTTCGTTCACGGATGTGAATCCGAGTTCCGCCTTCTACCGTGAGATTTTGTGGTCTGCTCAGCATGGTGTCATTAACCCGCAGAGGGGTATTTTTGAGGCGACCACGATGGTAAATCGTGGTGAGCTGGAGCAGATGATGTTCATTTTTCAGAACCGCACTGACTATGGTGGGTTGCTTCTAGTCTGAGTCATAACCCCGTGCACCCTGAGAGTCTTCTTCTCACCGGGTGCGCGGGGTTCGGTTTTTATCGGCTGATCAACCTGTGAAATACCTCAGAACCTTCAAGTCTCTCTTGAGTGTTCCCTGACATCATTTCGAAGGTTTGATAGGGTGAAAATGTCCCCGAAACCGACGGGGCTTCCACCCACTTTTCTCATAGGGCGCAGCAGATTCAACGGCGAATTCCCTACCCGCCGGTGAACTCGCAGGGCCCTGCGAGAAACAACTTTTAAGGATGTGTTATGTCCTCGCTTCCGAACTCTAAGTCTTCATTCCTCCGCGCAGCTCAGGGTTGCGGCGCGCTGGCGTTGGCTGGTGCCATGGTTCTGCCGATGGCCCCGGCGCTGGCTCAGAATGCGGCTCCTGCCGCTGATGCACCCGTTGCCGCCGCTACCCCGCAGGCTGCTCACCAGGTCGCTGCTGCTACTCCGACCCTGGATGTATCCATCCCTGACGGTTACAAGTACGACGGTGTGAACCCCTTCCTCATCACGACCGAGGGCGGTACCGTCCATGTGAAGGGCGCAGGCTACACCAAGGAGTGGCGCGCTCAGCACGGTACCGTGGCGCTGTACATTGCTCCCGCGAACTACGCACCGTCTGGCTACGAGATTCCGACTTCGAAGATGCTACGCTTCGTGGAGGGTCAGGACTTCACCATTGCCGATGACGGCACTTTTGAGGCTGACCTGAAGGTTGAGGCGTACGATCTTGCCGCCTACTACTTCGTTGATGATGACAACTTCCACGATCCAACCGGCGGCACCAAGTACGATGTCCGCTACGAGATTCACGTGGTTGCTGAGCAGAAGGGTCAGAAGCCGCTGACCGCTCAGGAGCTGTGGACCGGCAAGAACGTGGTGAGCACCCAGGTGCTGAGCACTCTAGGTGAGAAGCCGGCGCCGTTCGCACCGCGCCTGGGCTACAACAGCGTGGCTGACCCCGCCAAATCGCAGAATCTGAACGTTGGCGGTCAGGGGTTCAACGGCGATATCCACTCCGTTAAGGGTGTCCAGTTCGTGGTTCGTGAGAAGGGCTCGAACACCCCGGTTCTGGCAACCAGCGACATTATCGAGTTTGACCACCCCACCCAGGCTTCGGCCTACCGTGACGGCAACCTGAACGGTACCGTGAATCTTCCGGCAAACACCCTGGATACTTCGAAGAAGTACGTGATTGAGGTGTGGGCTAATGATGGTTACAGCGAGACGGGCGAGCTGCTCGCACCGGTCGTGGGCAAGTCCACCGAGGGTCGTGGCACCTTGCTCGCATGGCAGGACCTGGACCTGAACGGCACGAACGGTTACCGGGAGGCGAACCTGCCCAACGCTCAGGACCCCAAGAAGGACGATGATCAGAAGCCTGCTCCTTCCGATGAGAAGCTGAAGACCCCCGCAACTCGCGGTGAGCTCGCAGCTGCCCTGTACATCCAGGCGGGCACCCCCGAGGTGAAGCTCCCCGAGACTTCTCCCTGGCCGGATGTGAAGACTGACGACCCGAACTTCCCCGCCTACGTGTGGGCTCGTCAGAAGGGCATTACTTTTGGCTGGTCGGACGGCAAGTTCCATGCTGATGCCGGAATTTCGAACGCTACCGTTGCGGCATTCGCCTACCGCGCAGCTGGTTCGCCCGCAGTGACGGGCAACTCTCCCTACAGTGATGTGGCTCCGGGTTCGGCGTTCTACCGCGAGATTCTGTGGGCTCAGCAGAACAAGGTGGTGCTGAACGCTAGCGGTGCTTTTGACGCTCAGCATATGGTGACTCATGGTGAGCTGGAGACTCTGATTGAGGCGTTCCAGGCTCGCGCTAAGTAAGGTCATTTAGCCCCCCCCCTGCGCTTGGTACCCCAAGCCCTGCAGAGTATTGCTCCCGCAGAAGTAATGCCCGGTCTGCACGTTCCTGTCAGGATCCTTGATGAGAGGTTCCTGTCGGGCTCGTACAGACCGGGCTTTACTGTGCCTAAATTTTTGAAGACTGCTTCTTGGTAGCTATTCAGTAGCTATTTTCAGCGCTTACTTTTCAGTCAGGCTGGTCCACGCGGGGGCTGCGGCGGTGCTTGCCGAGTGCGCATCCTGACCGGTTGCCACGCCGGTGGAGACGGTGAAGTCCCACGGGTCGGTATTCAGTACGGACAGCTTCGTTTCAATGGTGAAGCCGCGCTCAGCAAGCAGGGCGCGCAGGCGGTCGGCCGCCGAACGCAACCACAGCGATTCGCTGGCGGGATGGGAGCAATCAATCAGCGCGATGTTGCTGCCATCGACTCGTGCGGTTTCACGGAATTCGCTGGCGGGGTGGTGGCGCAGGTCAGCGGTAATGTACACCTGCGCGTCGGTGGCGCGTACCGCCTCGAAGAGGGAGTCACCGGCACCACCGCAGAGGGCGACGCGGCGGATCGGCTGGTCGGCACGTCCGGCGATGCGCAGACCACCTGCGGTTGCGGGTAGTGCCGCGGCGAGGCGTTCAGCGAGTTCCTTGAGGGTGATCTCTTCGGGCAGGGTGCCGAGGCGACCGGTGCCCACCGCGTGCTCCTGCCCGTCGAGTACCTGGGTTTGCGCTTCGGTGAGCGGTTCGCGGTCGATGAGGCCGATAGCGTCACAGAGTGCTTCATTCACCCCTTCGACGGCGGCATCTGCGTTGGTGTGCGCGCCGAGCAGGCCACATCCGCCTTCGATGAGGGTGTGCAGCACGTTGCCCTTGTAGTCGCTGTCGGGGATGAACTTTGCGCCGCGGAGCAGCAGCGGGTGGTGGGTGATGAGCAGCTGCGCGCCTTCGGCTACGGCTTCTTCGGCGGTGGCGGTGAGGGCGTCTACCGCGAAGAGGACGGTGTTCACTTTGGCGGCGGCACGACCGGCAACGAGGCCGGAGGCGTCCCATCCGGCGGCGAGCTGCGGCGGGAAGAGCGTGTGGAAGGCGTCGACGACTTCTGCGAGGGTGGGGGTTTCAAGTTTTTCAGTCATACCTCTATTGTGGCAGGTGGCGCGGCGGTAACTCGGGAATATTATGCGGCTCAGCAGTGTTCTTCAGGTAGTGTGGATTTATAGTTCGAGGAGGAATCATGACTGATGTTGTTCTTGCTGGCGGCTGTTTCTGGTGCCTGGATGCGGTATACCGCCAGTTCCGCGGGGTTGAGGCGAGCGTCTGCGGTTATACGGGTGGTGAGACTCCCGACCCTGATTATCGTTCGGTGTGTTCGGGTACGACCGGTCACCAGGAAGCGCTGAAGCTCAGCTTCGACCCGCAGGTGATTGACCTAGATACGGTGTTGGATATTTTCTTCACGAGCCACGATCCGACCAGCTGGGATCGTCAGGGTGCGGATACCGGTTCGCAGTACCGTTCGGTTCTTTTCTACGCGGATGAGCAGCAGCGTGAGGCGTTTGAGCGTGCGGTGGCGCGTGCTCAGCAGCTGTACTCCTCCCCCATCGTTACGGAGATTAAGCCGCTGGGCGTGTTCCACGAGGCTGAGGATTACCACCAGAACTATTACGCGTTGAACCCGGCGCAGGGTTATTGTGCGTTTGTGGTGAGCCCGAAGGTTGCGAAGGCTCGCCGCAATTTTGCGCATCTGCTCCGCTAAGTTGCACGCCCCTCCAGTTGTTTTGCCCCGCGGCTGTTGTTCTTTCTTCGAAAATATTCGGAATAAGGGCCGCGGGGTTTCTTCATGCGTGCCCAGTTCTCCCAGGCTATTTGCTATTCACATGTGCTTTAGGGTGGCTCTAAGGTGTGCCCGGTATGATGGGGGTGTCGACTCACTCCTCCTCATCTGTTGACCTCTTCGAAAGACTGCTGATGACTAGCTCTTCTTCTAAGTCCATCGCTTTGAGCCGCCGCGCCGTGTTGGGTGTGGGCGGTGTTGGTCTTGCCGCCGTGTTGGGTGCGTGTGCGCGTACGGTGCATCCGCCGGCTGATGTTGCTGAGTCTGGCTCGGCGAGTGCTTCGGCGAGCCCGTCTGCTTCGCCGGCGCTGCCGCCTGCGAATAAGTCGTATAAGGGTAAGGTCACGTTCGATAACTTTGAGAAGAACGGCGAGTATGTGCCTGCCACAGCTGAGAAGAAGGCGCAGAATGTGCCCAAACCGATCATGCCGGAGAAGGTGCAGGAGCTGAGCGTTGACGGTATTTATGCACTGATTGGCTATTGGATTTCTAGTTTTAATTATTTGGCGTTGACGGGTGATATTGAGCCGTTGAAGAAGACGGATCCGAGCAGCGATTACTATAAGGAGCTTGAGCCGATGGTTAAGCTCTACGAGACGGGGCGCGGCTGGATTTATGACACGAGTGAGCCGATGTCTGTGTACCTGTTGACGGATACTCCCACGCAGATTGAGGGTGACCGTATTCGTTATTTCTGGCGTGCTCGTTCCCTGGTTGATCAGAATGCGAAGAGGCATCTGACCGAGGGCGATAACCGCGATAAGTCCCTTGTGGGGGCTGAGGATTCTCAGGGCCAGGCGATGCGGATTGTTGTGGAGTATAAGGAGGGTGCTTGGTTTATGAGCACTCAGAAGGATAAGGATGCTGATAAGAGCTCGGATTCTGCGAGCCCCTCGGCTTCCTAGTGCACTAATTGCAGCTTTTTGGGTTTCTTCTACTCAAAAGTACATGAATAGCAACATTTGATAGTCATTCACGCACTTTAGGGTATTATAAGGGTGTCAACTCACTCTATTTCCTTTGTTGACCTCTTTTGAAAGGCCAATTATGATGAGCCCTTCCCCCATATCTACCCGTGTGAGCCGCCGCGTGGCGTTGGGCGCGACCGGCACCGGTGTGCTGGCTGCACTGACTGCGTGTGCTGGTAGTATCCGCCCGCTGGCTGATGGCTCAGCGTCAAGCCCCGCTTCCGGTTCTGCTAGTGCCTCCCCGAGCGCTTCAGCTAGCGCCTCACCCAGTGCTTCGGCTAGCGCTTCGGCTTCTGCTTCTTCCAGCAAGTCCTATAAGGGCTTCGTAAAGTTTGATAACTTCGAGAAGAAGGGCGAGTACGTTCCGGCGACCGCCGCTCAGAAGGCACAGAACGTGCCCAAGCCTCTCGTTCCGGCGAACATGAACGAGCAGAGCATTGATGGTATTTATGCGTTCATCGGCTATTGGTTGGCGAGCTTCAACTACCTGCTGATGACTGGCGATCCTGAGCCGTTGCAGAAGGCTGAGTCTACGGACATACTGACGGAATACCAGAATTTGACGGCTGCCTATGAAAATAATCTGGGGTGGCTCTACGGTGCGGATACCCCGGTTACTCTTGAGCTGATTTCTAATTTGCCGCAGAAAATTTCCGGTAGCCGAATTCGCTATGACTGGTTGGGATACATGCGGTACAGCACCGACATCAAGGTTCATACTGAGGGCGTGAGTCCGGATGAGCCCTTTATGGAGGATAGCTCGCAGGATCTGACGAAGGTTGGCGTGGAGTACAAGGATGGTAAGTGGATTATGCTCACCGACGAGGATGGCTCTTCTGGGCCTGGTAGCGCCAGCAAGTCTTCTTCTGTCTAAGCCTTCTGGGAGCTTGAGATAGGCTTCTCCCCCGCCCGCGGTAACGCACCGTGGGCGGGGTTTCTTTTTGCCGGAACTCGGTAATGCTTCGCAGCGGCGTGAGGTTGCTATGTCATCGGCACCATATGACGACCGTTAATGGGTATCTGCGTTTTTGCCGGTATGATGGGGGTGTCAACTCACTCAATTTCCTTTGCTGACTTCTTTTGAAAGGCTGATAATGATGAGCCCTTCCCCCGTCTCTGCTGGTGTGAGCCGTCGCGTGGCGTTGGGTGCTACCGGTGCCGGTGTACTGGCGGCATTGACTGCGTGCGCTAGCGATATCCGTCCGCTGGCTGATAGTTCCCCCTCCGGTGAGGCTTCGGCGAGTGCGTCCGAAAGCGCATCCGCGAGCGCCTCAGCATCGGCTTCGTCTTCCTCTTCCGACAAGTCCTATAAGGGCCTTGTGAAGTTCGATAACTTCGAGAAGAAGGGTGAGTACGTTCCTGCCACGGCTGAGAAGAAGGCACAGAATGTGCCCAAGCCTCTCGTTCCGGCGAACATGAACGAGCAGAGTGTTGACGGCATGTATGCGTTCATTGGCTACTGGCTGGCGAGCTTCAACTATGTGCTGATGACCGGTGATGCTGAGCCGATGAAGAAGGCTGACCCTGCAGATGTGTATGCGAAGAGCCTGCAGGAATTTACGTTGATGTACGAGAGTAATCTGGGTTGGATGTACGGTACGGACACCCCGGTTACTATGGAGTTGATTAGTAGTTCACCGCAGAAGGCTTCCGGTAGCAGTACCCGTTACAACTGGCCGGGCTACATGAACTACAGTGCCGATGCAAAGATTCATCGTGAGGGCAAGTCTGACCTACCTTTTAAGACGTCTTCTAGTCCGAACGGCAAGCTGATGAAGGCTGCTGTGGAGTACAAGGACGGTAAGTGGTTTATGCTTACCGGCGATGAGGGCTCTTCTGCATCTGCTTCTTCTGGTAGCTCTTCGTCTGTCTAGGCCATTGTCTTTGACAGCGTGAATAGGCTTCTCCCCCGCCTGCGGTAATGCACCGTGGGCGGGGGTTTCTTTTTGCCGAAACGCTGCCAGAACTCTGCGGAAACCCAGGGAACACCCAGGGGGAAACTCAACAAATGTTCTGAGTTGGCGGAGGGTGCCTCGGGTACGCTTAACGTATATACATTGACGTACTACATGTGGTCTTTGCCTGCAGGTTGTGAGCCCCGTACTGACGGCTTTGTGGGTGAAGAATCCGACGAAGGACTTCTGATGACTACTTTCTTCACTCGACGTACCGCCTTGGGTGTTGCTGTTGCGGGTACGCTCTCTGCGTTGACTGCGTGCGCTAGTGATATTCGCCCGTTGGCTGGTGGTACCGGCTCGGCTTCTCCGTCGGAGGCGGCGACCGCCTCCGAAACTGCGTCTGCTTCTGCAAGTGCTTCGGCTTCTCCTTCTGTTTCAGCGTCTGCGAGTGCTTCTGCTGCTTCGGGTCTTCCGTCTTCAGGTAAGTCCTATAAGGGTCCGATGAAGTTCGATAGCTATGAGAAGACCGGCGAGTATGTTCCGGCGAGTGTTACGCATAAGGCTGAGAATATGCCGAAGCCTGTTCCTCCGGCGAATATGAAGGAGCACAGCGTTGATGGTGCGTATGCTTTCTTGAGTTTCTGGCTTGCTAGCTTGAACTATTTGATGATGACGGGTGACCCTGGACCGATTGAGGTTGTTTACCATGATGGCTACGGCATAGAGAAGTATCCTGGCACGCTGAAACTGTATGCGTCGGGTTTGGGTTGGGTGTACGGTACAGAAACTCCGTATATTGTTGAGCTACTGACGGATGCTCCTCGTGAGGTGCCGGGTAGCGACAATACTCGCTTTATTTGGGAAGGCTATTCCTACATGGACCCGAAGATGATGCGGCATTATGAGGGTCAGCCTGAGAAGGCGACGAGCGCTGATGAGTCGAAGAAGAAGGTGGCGAGGTTCCGTCTGGAGTACAAGGACGGCAAGTGGGAGCTGTCGAGCGCCGCTTAGCTACCGCCTAGTTACCACCTTGCAGAGGGCTCGCTCTCGTAGTGATTTCTTATGCGGTAAGACCCCGCACCTGGTAAAACGCTGGGTGTGGGGTCTTAATTTTCTGAACATTCGAGGCGGTCACGGGGCTATTAGGTGGCTCTCGGGTAACCTTAAAAGTGTATACATTGACGTACTGATAGGTCTTTGCAGGGCGTCTACGCATGCTCTGGTGCACGGCGTCGTGGTTTGCTCTGTATTGGCTCCAACGAAGGGCTTCCGATGACTACCTTCTTCACTCGACGTACTCTCCTGGGCATGGGTGCGACCGGTATTCTTGCTGCGCTGACTTCTTGCGCTAGCGATATTCGCCCGCTGTCGCAGAGTTCGGGCGGTTCCTCTGGCGGTGCTGCTTCTGGTTCGGCTTCCTCGTCTGCGAGCGCCTCTGCGTCTCCTTCTCCTGCTGATGATCACACGCCCGGCTCGTATGTGGGTCCGATTAAGTTCAATAACTACGAGCGGAACGGCACCTACATCCCTGCGACTGCGAATGCGCCGGCACAGAACGTGCCGATGCCTCTTATCCCGGAGAAGATGAAGGAGAACAACCCCGAGGGCGCCTACGCGCTGATGGGCTATTGGCTTGCTTCCCAGAACTATCTGATTCTGACCGGCGATGTTGAGCCGCTGATGAAGGCGGATCCGGCGAAGGCTTTTCTGAGGAACTCTAGAACCATGATTAAGCTCTATGAGTCGGGTCTGGGTTGGATTTACGGTTCGGATCAGCCGTACAAGATTGAGATTGCGGAGAATGAGCTTCAGCCGGTTGCTAATAAGCCGGACCGTTATGAGTGGCTTGTGACCGTCGCGTATGACCCTGCCGCTAAGTACCACATTGAGGGTGAGCCTGATGCGACTATCGTTGAGGAAGAAAAGACGGTTCCGCATACGACCAAGTTCATCATGGAGTACAAAGAGGGCATGTGGCGCATGCTCCTGGATAACAACAGCTAAATTTCCTCATCTTCTGATACGCACTATTTAAGGATTTCTGATGACGACTTTCCTTTCTCGACGTGCCGCACTAGCGGCTGCTACCGGTGCCGGCGCGGCTGCGGCGTTGACTGCTTGCGCTAGCGATATCCGCCCGCTGGCTGATAGCTCTTCTTCCCCTTCCGGTGAGGCTTCGGCGAGTGCCAGCGCTTCTGAGTCTGCAAGCGCATCCGCCTCAGCATCTGCAACTACTTCCGCTAAGAAGTCGTACAAGGGTACCGTAAAGCTCGACAAGTATGAGAAGAACGGCGAGTACGTTCCTGCCACGGCTGAGAAGAAAGCGCAGAACGTGCCGAAGCCTGTTGTTCCGGAGAAGATGAACGAGGCGACCGTTGAGGGCATGTACCAGTTCCTCTGCTACTGGGTGGCAAGCTTCAACTACATGTTCATGACCGGCGATTTCGAGCCGCTCAAGAAGGCTGACCCTGAAGGCCGCTATGCGAACGATCACGCCAATGCTGTTCTTATCTACTCTTCCGGTAAGGGCTGGGTGTATGACACGGATGCGCCGGTTACCATTCAGCTGCTGACTGATGCTCCCAAAAAAGTTGAGGGCGGTCCCAACCGTTACGATTGGCTCGGACGCATTATCTATGATCCCAATGCAAAGGCTCACGTTGAGGGTCATGACCCTGTTCCTCTGGTTGATGGATCGGCCAAGAGCGAGGCAACCAATTTTCCGTTTGACTATAAGGATGGCGCCTGGTTCTTACTCAGTGATGAAGAAGCTGATTCCCCCTCTTCAGAGGCGAGTAGCGCTAGTGCCTAACCCGCGTTCCTAGTCATTTATAGTGATGAGGGAAGCTCTCGAATGCAGTTGAGGCTGCGTGCGGGAGCTTCCCCTTTTTGTTTGCATGGCCTGCGTACGGTCGTGTTGAACTATTCCCCCAGATGAGCATGTGCCGGCTTTGAACGTGTCAACAAATCTGCTCGGGTACGCTTAAAAGCACACGAACAAACTATTGAGGGGTTCCCATGCCTACCTTCGTTACCCGACGCACCGCCCTGGGCGTTGCCGCCACTGCCGCGCTCGCCTCCCTAACCGCCTGCGCCAGCGATATTCGCCCGCTGGAGGACCCGAGCGTGGTTGACCCGATGCGCCCCTACAAGGGCGAGATGAAGTTCAATAGCTACAAGTCCACCGGAACGTACCGCCCCGCAAGCAGCACGAAGAAGGCGGAGAACCCGCCTATGCCCGTTCCTCCCGTGAATATAAAGTCAAAGACGACCTCGGGCATGTATGCGGCGCTGGGCTACTGGGTCGCAGCCCTGAACTACCTGACGGTTACTGGCGACGCTACCCCGTTCAAGGACGTGGACCTGGACGGCATCTACGTGCAGAAGATGAAGGCATACGTAGAGTTGTACGCAAAGAATGAGGGGTGGATGTACGGCACCGAGACGCCGCTCGTGGCTGACCTGACCGAAGAGACCCCGCAGAAGGTTAACGATGAGCAGTACCGCTGGAAGGGTATTGCCCGTAGCCATAAGGATGCCGTTCTCCATTACGTGCCCGAGGACAGGGACATTCGTCTGGCTGAGACGAGCGGTGATTCCAGTAATGATGAGGTCACTTTTGTGTTGAGCTATCGAGACGATGCGTGGAGGGTCACCGTTGAGACGAAGAGTTCCTCGACGACTTCTCCCGGTTCCTCAGGCGGAAGCGGCTCCGGCCTCAACGTTTAGGATGCGGCGGTATAGGAAGATACAGACGCGGGAAACGACTGTATAGGAAGATAATGGCTTTTCCCCTAGTAAACGGTGCTTTTCGTTAGCTAACGTATCTTTTGTAGCATTTTCCAAGGTTTGACAACGAAAAAATCATAAAAATACCCAAATACACTAAGGTACCCTGAAATAGATACACCGATAATCTATTGAAGGGTACCTTATGTCTACCTTCGTGACCCGACGCGCCGCCTTTGGCATCGCCGCCACCGCCGCGCTCGCCTCCTTGACTGCCTGTGCTAGCGATGTCCGCCCGCTCAGCGACCCGAGTGTGCTCGACGCTCAGCGTATCTATAAGGGCGAGCTGAAGTTCAACAACTACGAGTCGCAAGGAACTTACGTTCCGGCAACCCATGAGAAGAAAGCCGAGAATCCGCGCAAACCCGTACGCCCTGCAAACATGAGCAACAAGACAAAGGGCGGCATGTATGCAGCATTGGGATATTGGATGGCTTCTCAGAACTATCTCATGATTTCTGGGGATATTGAGCCTTTAAAGTCTGTAGACGCAACCGTAGACCAATACTGGGAAAAGATGAAGAAGGCGTACGTGAAAATGTATTCAGACGGCAGCGGCTGGCTATACGGCACCGAAACACCTTGTCTATACCAGTTGACAGAGGAATCTCCTCAAAAGATTGACGAAGACCGCTACCATTGGAAAGCTACGACCTACATGCACAGTAGGGCCGTAGTCCACACCACGGCACAGGGCTTGGAGATTTCGCTAGCCTACACAAATAACCCAGACGGTCCCAGCAAAATCATTTTTGAGTTGGTACACCAAAATGGTGCATGGACAGTCGGTCCTGCAGGAGGAAGCAACGCAACGAATTCACCCCAGCCTACAGCAAGCAGTTCTTCTCCGGCGTAGAAGCAACAATATTACTGCCTTAGCGAGAGCCCGTGTTTTTCGTCATCTCCCGCCGCTTTTACGGTCATGGAGGCGCACACGACATTGGGCTGACCGCTCCCCTGCGATATTCTGGAATTAGTTCAATACCGGCACATACTTTATTCACCTCAGAAAGAGCCCCATGTCTACCATGTATACCCGCCGCACCGCCCTGACCGCACTGGGTCTGGGTACCGCCGCGCTTCTTGCCGCATGTTCCTCGAAGTCTTCCGAGTCTTCGGCGACCACGAGCGCATCCGCTACCGAGTCTTCGACCGCGAGCGCTACCGCATCCGTCTCCCCCACCGCGGAGGCAACCACCACCGTTGAGCCCGGCCCCAGCATGAAGGGTGAAGTCGTTCTTGCCGACTACTCCTCCACCGGCACTTTTGAGCCCGGCACCAAGGAGCACAAGGCAGTGAACGTTGCGATTCCCGTGGAGCCCGCGAAGCTGCGCGAGAACAGTGTTGAGGGTCTGCACGCGTTCATTGCGTACTGGCAGGCTACCCTGAACTACCTGCTGCTGACCGGTGACGGTACCCGCTTCACGAACATTGACCACACCGGCGACTACTCGACCGTGGCTGAGTTCTTCCAGAGCATGTACGCTTCGGAGAGCGGCTGGGTTATTGGTTCGGAGCGTCCGATGGTTCTGTCGCTGACCGCTGACCGCCCGACCAAGGACACCCGCACCGGCTACTACACTTGGGCAACCGAGATGGTGATTGATGGTGCTGAGGGTGCTGGCGTGTACAGCAAGACCAACGATCGTGTGCAGCCGCTGACCGAGGTGTTCAAGTACCCGGGTAAGCCGGTGGCTGGTCAGATTGTGGCGCACTACCAGGACGGCACCTGGCGTATGGTGCGTCGTGCTCCGGGTACTGCGTCTGCTTCGCCGGTTCCGTCGCTGAGCCCGAGCGCTTCGACTGCGGGTTCCGCGTCGGCGGAGGCGACCGCTGCAGGTTCGACGGAGGCTACGACTGCTTCTGCTGAGGCGTCGGCACAGTAGATTCCGAGCCCCCTACACCGCTGAGAAGCCACATGTGTTTCGAGAAGCCACCATTATGGTTGCTTTTCGAAACACATGTGGCTTCTCGCTTTTATTCTTTGAGAGGCTCACGGCGGCACCATAGAATCTAGAAGGTCTTCCAACGTATGCAGACATAAACAAAAAAGCCTTGATTCCGAAGAATCAAGGCTTTTTTTCCTAGTGTGACCCCAACCGGATTTGATCTGGTGACGGAGGGGCATGATGCCGAGCGCGCGAGGAAATTCATCATGCCCCGCAGTGCCGCGACGTCAGGAGCGGCGCCGTGAGAGGCTCACGGCGGCACCATAGAATCTAAAAGGTTTTCTGACAGCTGCAGACATAAACAAAGAAGCTCCCCAGTCTTTCGACTGGAGAGCTTCTTTCCTAGTGGTGACCCCAACCGGATTTGAACCGGTGTTGCCGCCGTGAGAGGGCGGAGTACTAGGCCGCTATACGATGGGGCCGTGAGATTTACATCTCTTTTACCAGGTCTCCCTGGCAACACATATAACTATACAGAGGTTCCCGGAAACAACCAAATCAAAAAGTGGTGAAATGAGTCACATATTTTACACTGAGTGCAAGGCGCTCAGCATAGGCTCTTTTCCAGCTATGCCAGGCACTCCCCCGACAGACGTACAGAACCTCCGCCGCGCCCGCATCCGTACCCGCACCTGCCCCATTCAGACACAATGGCACCAAGGCACAAAAATGCGCCCCGCACAGTGTACGGGGCGCATCCGCTCAACAGAGCGAGAAACTATGCCTTACGGCGGCGAAGCACCATCACAGCGGCACCGGCAATCAGCGCGAACGCACCGACAGCTGCCAGGCTCAGAACGTTCTGGGCACCGGTCTTAGCCAGCGAGCCCTTGCTCTGAGGCGCAGATTTGGTAGCCGAAGCACTCACCTGAGCATCAGAGTTAGAACCCTTAGGCTGGGACTCAGACTTCACCGAAGAAGAGTTCTTCAGCGGCGCGGTCTTCGCGGTGGTTCCCAGCTGGTCGTTAGCTTCCTCAGCCTTCGGCTGCTCACCCTTGGGCTGATCAGCCGCCGGTTTCTCTGCAACTGCAGCAGATGCGGAAGGCGATGCCGAGGCGTTGGCGGGGAATGCCGGCTCGTCAGCCTCGTCGCGGTTATCTGCGTTGCCGGCATCCTTCGCATCGTTGACAATCAGCGAAACAGCCGAATCGTAATTGCGGTTGGTAGCCACGTCAGAACCAGCGGTGACGGTACCGAGCATGTAGCCCTGGCTGTACTGCATGGTGTTCGCGGGAACACGCAGGGTTGCGTCGAAGGAGTACTTGCCGGTGCGTGCGTTGTAAACAAACGCGCTCGCCGGAACAATGGTGGACACCTTCTGGATGCTTGCCAGTTCGCTATCGGTCAGCTTGTCGAAACCCATCGACCATTCGCCTTCCTTGACGAGGAACAGGCGAACGCCTTCGGCCGGGGGCTTCTCAAAGTCGTAGCCAGACACGTGGAAGGTGTAGGGGCGGGTGATGTCGACAGTGCCCTCAGCGAAGTTCAGGGTGGGGTCAATCAGCACTGCGGTAGCCTGCTTCGGGTAGCCCTGGAAGGGAACCTTAGCGGGGTTAATGGTCGCAGTGGAGGTGAACTCACCCTCAGAAACCTCGGCGTAGAACTTCACGATGGAGTTCGGAACCAGCTTCTGCTGCGAGGAAGGAACAGCCTTGCCGTTACGGTCCACGGTCGCCTTGGAGGTGTAGGTGTCAGTCATGGAGCCGTCACCGGTCTTCGAGTTCAGCACATAAGGTACCGCCGCGGTGGTGTTAGCAATGTCCTGCTTGTCCACTGCGATGACAGAGCCGTCCGCGGTGATGGTCAGGTCGTTAGCCTTACCGCCGTTCATCTCAACCTCGCCGATCACACGGTCGGCCTTAGCGTCAAAGATAGCGATCTTGCCGGTACCGAAGTCGGTCACGTACACCAGGTCGCGGTTCTCGTCGTTCTCCATGGACAGCGCCTGGGTGCCGAACTTGACGAACTTCTTGAACGCGCCGGTACTCAGGTCGTAGACGGAGATACCGGAGTTCACGCCGTCCACGCCCTGGGAGGAGACGTAAATTTCGTTCTCGGAGTGGTCGATGGTGACGTCAGAGGGGCGGACCTCAACGGAGGAGTTCTCGCCGCGGGTCTGAATAACCTGCTCGGTCTTGAAGGTCTTGGTGTTGATGACGAAGACCTTGCCGCCGGTACGCTCGGGTACGTACAGCTTGTCGCCGTCAATGGTCATGTTCATGCCGACGTAGCGGGTACCGCCGTTGGGGGCACCCTCCAGCTGCAGCTTGGTAACCTCGAAGGTCTTCATGTCGATTGCGGACACATAGTAGCGGCCGGTCACGAACACCTTGCCGGAGTTGTGATCCACCAGCACGGAGCGGGGGTGCTCAATCCAGTTCGGGTCGCTCTCAGCGATACCGTGGTTAGTCCAAATCTGCTCCATGGTGTTCTGGTCGAACACGGACAGGGAGTTGTCGGTGGTGTTAGTAACCCACACGGTGCCGGACACGTCATCAACAGTGATGCCGTACGCGGAAATGTAGCCGAATTCGCCGTTCTTATCCAGCTCGAAGGGAAGCGCTGCTACTTCTTCAATCTGAAGAGTGTCTGCGTTGACACGAGCAATAGTGGAGGCAAGGTCGCCGCGTGCACCCACGCCGACCATCCAAATCTTGTTAGTCGCCTTGGAGTAGGCAACCTGGTACTGGCCGGGCAGACCCTGGGTAATATGCGCGACGGACGCGGAGGTGTCGACAACGCGGCTCAGCGATGCGGTGGAAGGAGCCGATGCGCTGGGGGCCGCGGTCTGGTTTGCGGTGTTAGGTGCTGCGAAGGAGGCAGGAATCATGGCTGCGCCGGAGATTGCGAGCGCGAGGGAGCCGACGGCGAGCCCCTTCAGTGCTTTGCCCGAGGAGGGAGTGAGGTTCAATGTGTGTCCTTCAAATGTGTAACGGAAGTGCTCACATGCCGCATGCGAATGCTAACGAGACACCCGTGAATATGCGGTGACATATTCGACGGCACGAAAAGCAGAAATGCAGGTAACGCATAAATTTACCTACCTTCTAATCCTCAATGTTTTCCCAGGAAAATACAAGCAGCGACGTGGGCGTGTTTTGTGTTTTTATGAGTGATCCCCTAATTCGCCTTCAGTATCACGTGAAGGTTGAGGCGTTTCCCAGGTTTTTCCTTGCGCTTGCGGGCAAAAACCCAGGTCACGAGGGGTGTTGTGATGCTTTTATATTTACACATTAATGTAAATGTTTAGGTGAGGCGCGCCAGCGAGATTCACCACGGGCCACACATTTTTTCGACATTCAAAACCTATATTTTTACAGACAAGTGCACATATATAAATATGCTTTAAAACCACCTACCCAGCATTAGCCCAAGCGGGCACACAAAAGGCGGGTACCCCTCCCCAGATTCGAAGAATCCGAAAGAGAAAATACCCGCCTTTCACGCGTTATATCGAGCATTTAAGCCCGAGATCTAAACGCTACGCTTTATGCCTTGCGGCGGCGCATCACCAGAGCAGCACCCGCAATCAGAGCCACAGAAGCGAAAGCAACCAGCGGCATCACAGCGTCAGCACCGGTGTTCGCCAGAGCGCCACGCGAAGAGCCAGCCTGCGAGGAGCCTGCGTCGCTCTTAGCTACCGAGGAGCCACCGCCCAAAGTATCGGAACCGCCTGCGGAGGAACCGCCGTTCTTCACAGCCGAACCGGACTTATCAGCCTTCACAGCATCCGGAGCAGACTTGGAGTCCTGTGCACCGGTCTTAGCGTCAGACTTCTTATCCTCAGACTTAACGTCCTCAGGCTTCTTATCTTCAGCCTTCTTGTCCTCTACCTTCGGATCTGCAGGCTTCGGATCTGCAGGCTTCGGGTCAGCAGGCTTCTTGTCCTCAGCCTTCGGGTCAGCCGGCTTCGACTCCTCAGCCTTCACACCGGTCACCGTCGGGTAACCCGCAAAGTCCAGCGAAGTCGGGGTGATACCCACCGGAGCTGCGCTCGCGTCGGTGTCCTTCACGCCAACCTTGAACTTCAGAATGGAGTTAGCCTTCAGCTGCTGAACCGATGCGGGAACGTCGTTACCCTGGCGGTCCTTGCCGGGCAGGGTGGTGTACTCGCTGGCGGTGGTAATCTCGCCGGTGGTGCCGTTGAGCACGTAGGGCAGGGTCACCTTCTCGTCGCGGTCCTTCTTGTCGAGGACCAGTACGGAGCCGTCCTTGAGCAGGGTCACGTCGTTCGCGGCTGCGCCGTTCATCTCGACCTCGCCGATGACCTCGTCAGCGCGGCCGTCGAAGACAGCCACCTTGCCGGTGCCGAAGTCGGTTACGTACACCAGGTCGCGGTCCTCATCGTGCTCCAGAGCGAGCGCCTGGGTGCCGAACTTGACGAACTTCTTGAACTCGCCGGTGGTCAGGTCGTACACGGAGATACCGGAGTTGACGCCTTTCACACCCTGGGAAGAAACGTAAATCTCATTCAGCGAGTGGTCCACAGCAACGTCGGAGGGGCGAACCTCAACGGTGGAATCCTCACCCTGAGTCTGGATGGTCTTCTCAACCTTGAAGGTCTTGGTGTCCACGACGAAGAGCTTGCCGCCGGTGCGCTCGGGCACGTACAGCTTGCCGCCGTCGAGGAACAGGTTCATGCTGATGTAGCGGGTGCCGCCGTCGGGTGCGCCTTCGAGCTGAATCTTTTCAACCTGCTTGGTCTTCAGGTCGATAGCGGATACGAAGAAGCGGCCGGTCACGAACGCCTTGCCGGACTCGTGGTCAACCAGAACGGAGCGGGGGTGCTCGATCCAGTTCGGGTCGTCTTCCTTCACGCCCTCGTTGGTCCAGATGAGCTTGAGGGTCTGCTGGTCGTACACTGCTACGGAGTTGTCGGTGGTGTTGGTAACCCAGACGGTGCCGTCCACGTCATCAACGGTCACGCCGTACGCGGAGGTGTAACCGTACTGGCCCTTGTCGTTCTTCTTCACGGGCAGCTCGGCGAATGCCTCGGTCTTGAGGGTGTCTGCATCCACGCGTGCTAGGGAGGAGGCGAGACCGCCGCGTGCACCCACGGTGGGTACGAACAGCTTGTGGTTCTTCTTGGAGTAGCCAACCTGGAACTGGCCGGGCAGACCCTGAATGATGTTCGCAACGCTACCGTTTGCGTCCACGGTGCGGTGTGCCTCGGTGGAGGGGGTGGTGGCGTTGTTGTCAGCTGCCTTGGTCTTGGTGGCGGTTGCCGGGTAGCCCTGGAACTCGCGGGTTTCGGGGGTGACCTGCTTGACCTCGGAGTTGTCGCCTGCGGTTGCGGTGACCTTGAACTTTAGGATGGAGTTCGCCTGAATCTCGGAGGTCTTGGCGGGAACCTCGTTGCCCTGCTTGTCCTTAGAAGGCTTGCTGGTGACCTTATCTGAGGTGCTGACGGTGCCGGTGGTGCCGTCGAGGACGTAGGGCACGGTTGCGGTTGCGTCAGCCTGCTTGTCCACAGCGACAACGGAACCGTTGGGCAGTACGACCAGGTCGTTTGCCTTGCCGCCGTTCATGGCGACCTCGGCAATCAGCTTGTCCGCTGCGCCGCCGTCAATCACGCCCACCTTGCCGGTGCCGAAGTCGGTCACGTACACCAGGTCGTTGGCCTCATCGTTATCGAGCGAGAGCGCCTGGGTGCCGAAGGGAATGAACTTCTTGAACTCGTAGGTGGTCGCATCGTACACGGATACACCGGAGTTCTCGCCCTTCACGCCCTGGGAGGAGACGTAAATTTCGTTCTGCGAGTGGTCAATAGCCACGTCAGAGGGGCGAACCTCGCCGTCCTTATCGCCCTTCACAGAGATGGTCTTCTCGACCTTGAAGGTCTTGGCGTCAATCACGAAGAGTTTGCCGCCGGTGCGTTCGGGCACGTACAGCTTGCCGCCGTCCACCAGAATGTTCATGCTGATGTAGCGGGTACCGCCATCGGGTGCACCCTCAAGCTGAATCTTCTCGACCTTCTTGGTCTTCAGATCGATAGCCGAGACAAAGAAGCGGCCGGTCACGAAAGCCTTACCCGACTCGTGATCGACACGCACCTCGCGGGGGTGCTCAATCCAGTTCGGGTCGTCCTTGCTCAGACCCGCATTGGTCCACAGCTGCTTCATGGTCGCCTGATCGTACACGGCAACGGAGTTATCGCGGGTGCTGGTCACCCACACGGTACCTTCCTCGTCATCGACGGTGATACCGTACGCACCCTCGTAGGAGTAGCCCTTGTCGTTCTTGACGATGGGCAACTCGGCGACAGCCTCAATCTTCAGGGAGTTCGCGTCAATACGAGCAATAGTGGAAACGTGCTCGTCGCGGTCAGCGGTGCCCGCAACCCAAATCTTGTTGGTCTTCTTGGAATATGCGACCTGGAACTGGCCGGGCAGGCCCTGGGTGATCTTAGCCATCGCCTTGTCGGTGATGGTGCGAGCGTCAGTGCTCTGGCTTGCCGCCGGGGTGGATTCTGCCGCGAACGATGCGGGGATGGTGGCAACACCTGAAATTGCCAGTGCCAGCGATCCAACGGCGAGGCCCTTGAATGCCTTGCTCGAAGCGAGGTTCATATGTATGTCCTTTTTCGTGGGTGGTGTGTGGAGGTGCGCCTCTCCCCTGCTTGAGGGGCGGTGAGGCGCCGCGTTTTTCTTGCTCTCTGCTGTGGGTTTCGTGGGCCCACGAGCAAGGAAACTAGTCTTCACACAGTATTAAGTAAGGCAATCATTAATTTACCTTCTAGGTAATACTTACTTAGCGCACAGGATTTTGCAAGATTTCAGGTATATATGACGCAAAATTTCATATGCCAGGCACAACCTGTCACTAAACCCGCACAACAAAACCCCCGCCTCCAGCAAAAGCCAGAAGACGGGGGTTCCACACACCCCAACACACGGTGCCGAGGTGACTAAAAATTAGGAGACATACGAGAAGTCAGTGAACAGCAGGTTCTGCAGCTTGTAACGGCGAATGAAACGAGCCAACTCCGCGCGAGTAGTCGGCGCGGTCGGGTTGAACACACCCGAAGAATCCAGCACGATATCGTTCGCGCCAGCCCACGCAACGTAACGGTGCAGAGTACCGGCACCCAGCACGTCGCGGAAACGAGAACCAGCAGCCTCGTTCATTTCAGTCAGCTGAACCTCCGCGTTGTACTGGAACAGCACAGCCACCAGCTCCTCGTGAGAAACCGGTGCGGTCGGGTCAATCTTGTCGCCGCCAGTGAGCGGCTCAGTGATCTTGCGGTCACGAGCCCAGTGCAGCGCATTCGCGGTCGGGCGGCCAGCCGCATCCGCAAAGGGTGCAACATTAGAGTTTTCACTCACGCCAGCGTGACCAGCAGCGTGGTTCAGCAGAGCAATAAGCTCCTCACGGGTCACAGGGCGGTCCGGCTCAAACGCGCCAGACTGCGGGTTCGGCATCAGCCACTTCTTCTGGTTCGCCATACGGATATCCTCAGCGAACGGGTGGCTACCCGGAACATCCTCGAAAGAAGTCTTCAGGATCTTAGTCTCAGCCACGGGGATGCGCGCAGCAATCTGGTGAGCAATCTCCTGACCCCACGGGTCGGAGCAAATATCCAGCTGCAGGGCGTGATCAACGCCCTCACCCTGCATCAGCTCGATGGGGAACTGGTCGCTACCGCTGAAGCTGTCAGCGTCACCGTCAAATTCGGGGGTGAGCGGCCAGGAGCGCAGAGTTTCGAAAGAGTCGTTACGAACGTAGCCGTGGCGTACGGTCAGAGTGGTGCCTTCGGTGAGGAATTCGCGCAGACCGTGTGCAGTGTAGTTGACGGTCATACCGGTTTCGGTGATGGTGGCGCGCTGAATGACGAGGCGCGGGCCTTTAGTTTCCTCGGTTGCCGGGGCGGCAATGTTGGTGGGTGCTTCGTCTGCCTGAGCGGCCTGTGCCTGCAGGGTCAGTGCGCCTGCAGCGGCGGCGGCGGAAGCACCCTTTACGAAGAATCGTCGTGAGAGTCGATGGGTAAGCAAGGGCATGATTGTCCTATTCAGTTCTTGTTTGAGTTGAGTGAGTTACGGGTGGCAGGACGCGCGGACAGCGGCGTAAACGGTGAGTGAGGCCGATACGTTGGGTTCCCTCCCCCTCTGGCGTGCGTGAGTGAGACGCAGCGTGCGGGGTGCGGGTGTCTGTCGGGCGGATGCGCGGTGAGTGAGACCGGCATGATTCCTGGACCCAGTCATCTAGCGTACCTTAAGGTTTCTGTTAAAGCGAAGATGAACCGGCGGTGATTTTACGCCCATTTTCGGTGTTCGGCGAGGTAGGGGCGTTATCTGGCAAGGTTTGCCGGAAGTTGGTATGGGTTTTTGATGGGGTGACTTCGGGTTGTTGTACGCCGAGGCGTTCCGGGATGTGGAATATGTGGGCTTCTGCGGTTTTATGTGCGACACGCCGTTTCAAACCCTTTTCAAAGAGTTATAGTTATTGGTACCCTATCACTGTTTCTATATCCTCAACAAAGGAGTTACCCATGGAGGCCAAGGAATTCTCTGAGAAGGCCCTCCTCTTTTTCGCCAAGTCCAAGTACGCCGACCTTTTCGGCGTGGCACTGGTTATCACCATCGCAGTCGCATCAGGATACCTGAGCACCCGCCTCGACAAATACGTCGACTGGGGCCCGATCACGGCCTTCATCCCCCTCGGCGTGATCTCCGTGATTAACGTGGGTATTTCAATGATGTCTACCCGCCTGACCGGCCGCCTCTCAAACATCGGCAACGTGCTCGGCATTATTAACACGGCGCTGTCTGGCGCGATTGACTACATTCTGGGCAACAAGGCAGCAATCATCACCTACCCGGTGACGTTCATCGTGTACACCTTCGCGATTCGTAGGTGGCAGAACTCCGAACGCGGCAAGGCAATGGAACCGCCGACCGGCGCTAAGGGTCAGCTGATTATCAGCAGCATTGTGGTGGGCTCGTTCGCGTTCTCCCTGGCTGCGAACTACATTGGCTACGGCGGCAAGACCTCGTTCCTGTTCTGGATCACGACCGTAGTGTTCGGTCTCTCCCTGTCAGCCAATATTTTGAACGCGCTCAAGTTGACGATGCAGTGGCAGTTCTGGTTCGTGTACAACACCGTGCAGTGCGTGAAGGCGCTGACCCAGGGCAACTTCGCGAACGTCGGCAAGTACATTTTCTACATCATCAACAGCGTGGCAGCGCTCCTGCTGTGGACCCGAAGCGGCACCGCAGCCAAGGGCACCGTGGCGGTGGCGTAAGGGGTGGTTCCCTAGCGCACTAGCTACCGCATATCCGCTCAGCGATATGTAGACACTCAACGATACAGACAGGAGGGGCCCTCCGGTAAATCACCGGAGGGCCCCTCCCTCTGCATTGTGCGGGCATATTTGCTGGCGTTATTTACCGGTATCGGTAAGCGGCTAGGTTAGCCCAGCGGAATCGCGTTACCCTTCAGAACCTGACGTTCAGGTGCCGAATCGCTACCCACCTTCGCGATGGGGAAAGCAACAAAGGCCTGAACGCCCTTCTCGCGAAGAATCGCCTTCTCATCCGCCAGCTCGGACACGAAAATGTCAGTACTCAAAGAACCGCGGTCCATCGCCTTACCGACCTCGTCAACCACCCTGCGGTAGGGGTGGCTGCGCAACACGGTTCGCAACCGGGCGGGCGTAACCCTTCCGGAGGGTACCGGAAGCACCATGAGCCGCGGGTGCAAAGCGTTGTACGGGTAGGCACCGGGGGTCACGCCGATTCGGTGGATCTGGTGAATCACCGGGAAGTTGGCGACACCCACCAGGGCACAGAAGGCGAGCGCAGTATCCGTCGGTTGCGGGACGGTGAAACCGGTTCCGGTTCGGGAATCCGGCTTCTTATCCAGCGAGTCATGCAGGGTCTGCCCGATAATACCGCTGAGCATTGCGGAAGGTTCCCAGGTTGCCAGGTCCGCGCACATCAAACGCAGGCGGTCTTTGACGAATTCCTGGCCCTTGTTGCGAGTTTTCATCTCCCAACGGGACGCTCCATGGTCGGGGCGAGGCGCCTTGACTTCAAAACGCCAGTATGCCGGTTCACCCAGGCCAGCAATCCACAGAAGGGACAGCAGGTCGTCACGTTCCATCAGCGCATCCAGATGAGCCTGTCGGGTCTTCTGGTGAGAAGCCCAGTCGTCCGGATACTTCTCCGCGTCGATTCCTCGAATACGCGGGGAGAACGGGGAGAAAACAGCGGTTTCCTTACCCGCACCGTAGGACTGGTCAACGTTCACCCAGCTGTCTTCAGCGGCCAGGGAAGAAACGTAGGAGTGCACGCACTCGGCAATTTCTTCTTCTGACACGCCTTCAGCATGCATCTGGGCGCGCGGCTGGCCTTCCTGAGACCAACCGACAGTGACGGTTCCGGGGTGCTTCTGCTCAACCATCAGGGACAGCCCGTAGAGGGCAAAATGGGTCAGCGCCGAGGTGTAGTCACCGGCAATAGTCAACGTTGCCATTAGTGTCCCTCCCGTGAAATCTGGGCATCTGCTGCGCGTTCGACGGCCTCAAGGTAGGCAGTAGCGTACGGGCCGTAGGTGCGACTCGTCTGCTCCATGAGGTTATCCCAGTAGCCGACGTTGAAGAGTCGGGTCGCCTGTTCCTTGAGCGCCTCGTAGTCCGTTCCCTCGGGCAGGTAGCCTTCCTTGAGCAGGAAGTCTGCGTCGTGGGCGAAGGAGAACCGGCCGTGGCCGTGACTGCAACCGATGATGCGCAGTACCAGGTCGCGGTGCTCCCCCACCTTTTCGGGCGAGGCGGCAACCATGAGCGCGGACAGCTGCTCGTGACGCCAGCCCTTAGGCAGTGCGCTGCGGCTACGGGCGCGGTACGCCTCAGCCACGGAACGGTGGCCGCTCTTTGCGAGCGCGCCCGTCTCCGGGTCTGCACCTAGCATCTGCTGGAAGCGCAGGTCACGCTTACCCTCGTCGTGGTACTTTGCCGCCAGTTCTAGTGCCTCAGAGAATTCCGGCGCCAGGCCGAGGTTCTCGGCAAGCTGGCGGGTACGCTCGGCAACATCGTTCTGGTGGTCGTCCAGAAGAACGGGACCAGCCAGCACCAGTTCCTGAGCAATATCGGAACCTTCAACAGACTTTTTCTCGGTCGCATTGGTCACTTTGGCGTACCAGGAGATAACTTCCTGACCGTCCTCAGCCTCGGTAGTAAGTTCAGAAGCAATCATCTTCTGACCGTCCGAAGCTTGGCTATCGAGCAGTTCTGCTGCCTCTTCGGGTGAGAGGCCCAGGTATTTCCTGAAGTGTTTCTTACGGTCCGCGCACTTTTCGTACACGTAGAGCTCGGCGCCATCGGGGAAGGGCACAGCCTCCACCTTGTCCTTCGTGGAGGGAAGCTCACGCTGAGTCACGGCAATGCCCTGGTTCGTGAACGGAATACTACCCGTATCAAGAATCAGAACGTCACCGGGAGCCAACGCCTGGTTGCTCTCATCGCCATGCTCAACGTCCTGCCACAGGGAAATTTCACCCTGACGGTAAAGGAACTTACGCGGTTTCACGCCGCGCTCGTCCTGGTAGTCCAGAATCTCCTGGAGAATCTTCAGATTCGCGGGGAAGGTTTCCTCGTCGCGCGGTGCGAAGTAGCCGGTCTTGAGAATCTCCATGGCGGCAGAAGTGTTGCTCGGCAGGTTATCGCGCACAATAACACCGCCCATCGCCGTTTCTGCATCCAGGGAATCGTGCAACCACAGGTCAAGGTCCGGCTCATCGTAGGGGTTCTCGTCGGTACGCGAGAATTCCAGCAGGTCAGGCCATTCCGGGCGCTGGTAGAGCAGACGCTCCGGGGAAGACTGTACCGGCGGGTTCTTCACCATTGCGGCGGGGTTCACCGACGGGTTCTCAGTATCGTTGAGCGCTTCGAGCCATGCATACGCATTGCTCAGGTCGACCGCCTTGTAGGGAGGCGCGTCCTTCTTTACCGAGTCACCGCTGGCAGGCCTAATAACGACGACCTTGGAATCCGTACGGTGGCCCAGACGGTTAACACGGCCGAAGCGCTGTGCCAAGGAGGAAGCCGGCGCTAGCTCGGTCACCAGGTCAGCAAAGTCAACGTCAATACCGACTTCGAGGGTCTGGGTGGCCACAACAACCTTCACGGACTTATCGCCTTCGGTAGTGAAGAGGTCGGGGTGCAACTTTTGCAGGTCGTACGGGCGCATGCGTCCTACGAGAAGCTCAACCTCATCCTTTCCAAGCACCTTGTCCTTGGTGAGTTTCTCCTTGATAGAGATAGCCGTCCGCACGTGGTTGACGATACAACCGACAGTGTGGGCTTTCTTGGAGTCTTCACCCGCCTCGCGATGGGCAAGGAACCCCTTAATGGTGTCCACAGCAGCATTCACGGTCGCAGGGTTACCGGGCTTGCCATCCCACTTATCGATGGGGTGGAGCATCAGCTCCTTATGCGAGTAGACACGATTGCGCAGCTCTTCATCATTCGGGCTATCGAGAGCCTCAATATCCACGCCCAAGGTGGTCGAATCGCTGTCCTCAGTGGAGGGGGTAGCGGTCGTCTCAACCACCTGCAGGGTGGGAACACCCAGGTTGACCTCGCGCTTCTGCAACTCGGCAATACGCTGAGTGGTGTGCAACAGCTGACGGTTCATGTGTGCCTCATCGAGCACCATGACGGTGTCCATGGTCAGCAGGGCAGTCTCACGCGGGCGGGCAGCCTTGGTGCTGCCGTAGCCGCGGAAAAGCGCTCGCGAACCGTACATATCCGGGGTTGCGGCGATGATTGCGCAAGCCGAAATGTCGGTGACCGGCAGGTTGCGGTTCGAGAGTTCGCCACGGATGTGACCAGTCTCGAAGGGGTTACTCTCCTTCTCGTCGTTGCGGGTCTGGAAGCTCTGGAGAGCTTCAGCAACCCTACGCAGAATATCGGGCTCACTGGATCCGTCAGTGAGCGCCTTCTTCATGCAGCCGAGAATATTGTCGGCGCGGGTTGCCTGGCTGTCGACCAGCGCGCGGCGTCCCACGGTCACGCAGAGGCGACGGGGAACGCGCGGTGCGGCGCCAACCGCGGCGAGCGCATTCGCGAAGAGGTGGATATCAACCACGGAGGACTTACCGGAGCCGGTCGGCGCGTTAATACGTTCCGGCCATACGCCGTGCTCGCAAATGTGGTCGAGCACTTCCTCCTGCCAGCTGAAGGGGTAGCGCTTTTGCTTTTCCTTGGGTGCTTCGTTAGGTGCGTTGTTAAGTGCGGCATCAAGCGTAGCATCAAGCGCGGCAAAGAACTCACCGAACTCTTCACGGGTGATGGAGGGCAGCTTGGTAGCGGGGCTAGTCATCCTTTTCCTCCTTCTCGTGGCGGTCGTATTCTTCGGTGGGCACGTCGAACGGAACCAGCAGGCCGCCGCCCATGTGGCGGGACTGGCCGATGGCTACGAGGGTCGTGTCCGTTGCCAGGTTGCCGAGGTCTACAACGCCGCGCCACGGCTCTGCGGGCAGAGTGCGGGGCAGCTTGTAGGCGTAGGCAGCGGGGTTCTGGGTTACACGGTGGGCTTCCAGAACCTTGGCTTCAGCCGTTTCCTCGACCTGGTCCCTCAAGCTGCGAATTCGTTCGCGTGAGGTTTCAGCATCGGGCGCTTCGAAGCTGTCACGCCACACGTAAGCCATGGAAAGCAGAGCGGTGTCAGCGAAGGTCCAGGCCTTCGTCTCTGCCTTCTTCGGGCGGTTGAACACACGCGATTCGGGCACGGCCGCGCTGAGGGTACGCCACAGACGCTTGTACCCGGTCTTGGGAGCATCCCAGAAACTTTGTGCGGGCAGGCGCTTCTGGCGAAGCTTCACGGTCAGTCGGGGGAAGTCCTGAGCGTAGAGGGTTTCTACACTCCTGAGTGCGATACCGAGTTCTACTGCTTCATCGGTCGGGGCGCTTGCCGGGACCAAGACGAGCAGGACTCCCTTAGACTTCACCTCACGACGCAGATAGTCGGGCAGGTAGCGGGCAGGCAGGTACTGCAGCGCCAGGCTGTTGGCCGGCTTGTGACCCTTGGGGTACCTGCCGGTGATGAGGCTGGGTGCGCCGAATCCTGCGGCAGCTACGAGAGCCTTGTGCAGCAGGGAGCTTGCCTTGACGTACTGTTCGGGCTTCAGCTCTTCACCGTCTACTTCGAGGAGCCACAAGTATTCCCATGGGCTGATGGAGGTTTCAGCCTCCACAGGCTGGTACTTGATGGATCCCAGGCCTGCGGTGGGTACCGGGGAGGGGCGCATCGTGTCGCTCGTAGCGGTCTTGTCGCCTGCCTTGGTGGGTACCTTGGCGGGGTACGCTTCTGCATGGGCACGCATGAGCGCGTTGATTCGACCGGGTACGGGCACACGGATGGGCATGCCGCCTGCTTCGAAGGGGCCCGATTTAGTGTCGATGGTGTGGGTGGGTTCCACGTCTCCGGTGTAGAGGGCGGTGAAGCTGCTGGCTTCTCCGAGGGAGGGTACTTCTCCGCAGAGCTGGGTGATGGTTTCCGCGATGTCTGCGGGTACCTTATCGTACTGCCAGCCGATGGTGTCGGATACTGCCCAGCCGTCGGATACGGCGCGACGTTCGGTCTGCCGCCCATCCTTGGTGGAACGTGCTACCTCGCGGTACATGAATCGGCTCATCTTGTTGGGTGAGCGGTACACGGGGCACATGTCGGGAAGCTGCAACCCAATCGGAGGGTTCTCCTCAAGCCATTTGAGAGCCTTGAGAGATTCTTCCGAAGGGGCAAGCTGCCCGTTTTCGATAATTGCGTGAGGTCCCTGCGCGGCCGCGCTGAGGAGCGCGGCCTGCAAGCGGGCAGGGTCGGGGAAGGCGTCGGGGCTTCCGTCTGCCTTGTGGCCCTGGTATACGCCGAGCGGGAACCTCGCGAGAATTCCGAGGTTCGTCATATTATTCAGCGTCCTCCGCGGTGGCGTTCTTGATGATGATGGGGTTGCCGTCAACGTTGAAAGTCTGGCCGTTCCAGTCAGCCACACCCACCTTCTTGGCGTTCTCGATAGCTTCGAGGAGAAGCTGGTCGGTGTGTTCAACGGTCAGGGGTGCGAAGGTCCTCTTCTCACCGAAACGCTGGTCGAGGGTGACAACGGGTGCGGAGGATTCAATCAGGTCGCAGTTAGCACGGATGTAGAGTTCACGCTCCGCACGGGCAATAGCATTGAGGCCGAGTGCGGCAAGGAGTGCACGGGCAGCAACGTTCTTGGTCTCGTCCTGACCGAAGCGCAGCTGGCGCAGGGTGGCGAGGCTCAGAACCCAGGAGCGAATGATACGGCGGCATGCAACGGCACCGGTTTCTTCGAGCGAGGGCGGGATGCTACCCAGGCCGAGAGTGG
Source organism: Rothia sp. (in: high G+C Gram-positive bacteria) (assembly GCF_015265375.1). Lineage (GTDB taxonomy): Bacteria > Actinomycetota > Actinomycetes > Actinomycetales > Micrococcaceae > Rothia. The sequence continues at coordinate 6,820 of NZ_JABZXW010000013.1, read as the reverse complement.
AAGCGGAGATGCGAGCATCAGCCTTGGCGGTCTTTACTTCCTTGCGGCGTGCGGCAACATTCTTGGCGCTCAGTTCAGCTTCCTGGTCATCGACGAGAGAGTTAAGTTCCTTGGCGCCAAGCTTTACGCTGGCGGCTACGGCGTCGACGCGGGCGCCGCCACGGCGTGCCTGTCGGTGTTCAGCGCCAGGATCCTGGTCTGCGAGGACGCCGATAATTTCACCGACGAGGGCGCTACGCAGGCGGACCTGGTTGCTCTTGCGGGTGGAGTCCCATGCGCCGAAGAGGAGCGCTGCAGGGGCGGTGTTGAGCAGTGCGCTCATGTCTGCGGGGGTGCAGTTGCGCAGTGCACGGTACTGGTCGTTTTCGGTGATGGGCTTACCGTCGACGTAACCGGCGCGGAAGTGGCCGTCGAAGACGCGGTGGGAGAGTTCCATGTCGGTGTATTCGACGGGGCCGTTTTCGGTCTGGTAGGTGACGACGGCGCGGGGAATCTTTACAGCCGCTTCGTCGCCGTACTGGCAGCCCTGTTCGATGGCGGCTTCTGCGCGATTGAGTTCGGACTGCTTGCTGTCGATGAGGACTACCTTCTGAGCGTCGTCCTCGATGTAGCGATTCTCGTAGGCGAAGACAGACTTGGAGCCGTCGACAAACTTGGCGGGTGCCACGGATGCGTGGGGGCCTGCTGCGGGTTCGAGTTCGGTGATGGAGGTGAGGACGGAGCCGCCGCCGAGCTCGACGTTTTCGAGGAGGTCGGCGAGGGTGATGGTGTTCTGGGACATGGTTGTCTCCTTATATGTTGGGTGCACGTTTGCTTCGATGCGTTGGACATGCACGTTTGCTTGTATAGCTCTAAGCTACATCGGTTTTCCGAATGGTGCGCGTGTTTTCGTCACGCTGCTGATTCGGCATGCCGCTTCCTTCTCCCCTGTGCTGTCACGCCCAGTATTTTGGGTAGTGACAGCACAGGTATGGAAGGTAGGCATATGGCCACACAAGCGGTCAGCATGCAGACAGATTGGGAGGCCCCTCCGTACTGCCGGTATACTGATTAGGTTATGTCTGCGGCAACAGGCATAACCGCCGCTTGATGCGGTAAATACTTATATAAACAAAAGCCGCCCGTTGCGCCTCGCGTAGCGGGCGGCTTTTATTTCTTGTGAGTAGCCGGAACATATCCTTCACCTCCAAGGTCGGGGCTAGAGCCACTTCGGCAGGTTGCTGAAGTAATCTCTAAACCGGTTGATGCCTCAACTCTAGCATTAAGTATTCAACTAAACAACCCTCAAAACTCCCGCTAAATAACTTTGATATATAACTTTTTGGCCCTCCTGCATAAATCGTACTTGCAAGAGGGCCAAAATTCAGAGAAAGCTCCCGCAACAATGTCAGTTGCAGGAGAGGCGCCAGCGACCGAAACTTCCGCTATATAACGTTGATCCCTCAATGAAGGCTCAGACCGTGCGAGGCACGGCAGGAGATTTAAATTGGATAAACAGAAGAATGCCAAAGGTGTTAGGCGTTCTCCTATTATCGCTGTCTCTCCCCTGTGGTGCAATCGATTCTCTTCTCGGCTCATGGCTTCACCATAGCGCTGTTACAGATTACGCGCATCCGATTTGGTCATTTCAGACTCAGCTAGCTGGCAAGAGGAATCTGTAGCAGGTGACGCATCAGCCCATATTCATGTTTTAAAGAGAAGAGCCCCGTTCTAAAAACCAGAGTAGGTTCCAGAACGGGGCTACGTAACCCGCGTGAGACTTCCCGATTCGCGTTCAGAACCGCAACGAAGATCCTCACCCGAAGGCAGGGAAATTGTGCGACTGGAAACCCTGGCCTCGCTGCTTCACCCAGCCTCAATGAAAGTCCCCACCCAGAGGTGGAGAAATAGCTAGCTAAAAACTAGCATGTGATGGCGTAGCAGAGACTGCTATGGCATGAGATTCTCGCAGATTACGTATCCAAAGTGTACATCACGCAGTATCTGTGTCTACCGCAGCATCGTCACCCGAAGGCGGGGAAAGCGTCGTTCTGAACCTTGCCGGTACTCGCGACCTTGTTGCCTCAATGAAGGTCCCCGCCCGAAGGCGGAGAAATGGTTGCCCAGTTTACGCCGATTACTTCGGCTGGATTACCTCAATGAAAGTCCCCACCCAAAGGCGGGGAAATCCGGCAGGTTCCGGACCGTTGCACCTGCGACTGACGGCCCTCAATGAAAGTCCCCGACCGAAAGCGGGGAAATGTGGAGACGCTACGACCTGTCTCCGAAGCGCTGGGCAACCCTCAATGAAAGTCCCCGCCCTAATGCGGGGAAATTCTGTGGTTGGAGAACGTGCCCGGCGACGTGCGGCGCCCCTCAATGAAAGTCCTCGCCCTAATGCGGGGAAATTCGCAAGGCGCGGGGCATTACTCCTGCGCAGTGGCGGCACCTCAATGAAAGTCCCCGCCCGAAGGCGGAGAAATGGATACTGCAACACCGAAGTGCAATCCTGCGTGTCGCCTCAATGAAAGTCTCCGCCCGAAGGCGGAGAAATGCCGGAACATTGCCCAGCGGCTCAGCGGTTTTATCGCCTCAATGAAAGCCCCTCCACCAGGAGAGAGCATCTCATAATATGCACCTGACTTATTGAATGTATGAGTCCTCAATGAAAGTCCCCGCCCGAAGGCGGGGAAATCACGGAGCGCGCGCCAGAGCTCATCAAGAACAACAAAGCCTCAATGAAAGTCCCCGCCCGAAGGCGGGGAAATCTCCAGGGACTGCCTTTTTCTCCAAAGTCTCTTTGCCTCAATGAAAGTCCCCGCCCGAAGGCGGGGAAATGGTCGTAGAATTCCTGGCTGAGGACGACAACGGAGCGGCCTCAATGAAAGGCCCCGTCCAAAGGCGGGGAAATCCGCCGACACCGAGGTAGACTCCCCGGCACTTGGCTAGCCTCAATGAAAGTCCCCGCCCGAATGCAGGAAAATAAAAGTATACCCAAGCAGCCGTTTAAGCATTCAAACACTATTGACAAGCCAAAACATCACGCGAGCGACACGCCAAGATTACACATCACGTGCCAGGTTCTCGCGGAGACAGACAAAGCCTCCAAAGGTCATTATCCCCACCTCCACTACCAGTCCGCAATCGAACTCGTCATTCCTCCGCTCCCCCGCCGCGCGTCGCTAGCGAATGAGCAGCACGCGGCTAGAGAATGAGCGCATCCGATTCGGTCACCTCACGCGCTCGGCCAATGTAGCTGAAGGTCGGCTCGTCAAGCCGGGCCAGCAGCCCCAGGTCGCAGAAGAGCACTGAGTCCTCGTCTGGATCGATGAGTTCCTGAACTTCATCTTTGATGCGTCGCACCTTGGCGGGGGCCGCATCCACAATGAAGACGCTGTACTGAATACGGTCCCCATAACTGAGAATGAGCTTGGCCAGCTTGGCGCGCCGCCGGTCGCTGGGCACATCGTAGGCGATGAGTGTTCGTCGAGCGTCGTCACGCATTATCGTACGGTCACCCCTGTGTACTCGCGGGTGGTTCCGTTGATAACGCCCAGGAGCATGCGGGCCTGCACCTCAATAGCGCGGCGCCACGTCACCGAGTACCCGTAGGTGGGATGGGTAATCTCCGTGGCCATGCGCTTCTCGAAAGTGGCGATGACGGTTTTCCGTCCTTCGGGTGTGAGCCGGTAGCTTCCGCCAACCGTGGTGAAGTGTGCCGCTTTGATCTGCTTCCTGTTAATAAGGGACACCACCACGGAGTCCGCGATGACTGCGCGGAATTCTTCCATGAGGTCAAGCGCGAGCGCAGGCTTGTTCCGTGAGCTGCTGTGCAGGAACCCGGCGTGCGGGTCGAGCCCGCAGGTGAGGATAGCGCGAATGCACTCTGAGCTGAGCAACCCGTAGGCGTAGTTCAGCAGAATATTGATGGGGTCGTTGGCGCCTCTCCCCTGCCGCCCGGCCCAGGCCCAGCCGAGTTCGGCGAGTACGTCTTCTTTGAGCATGGTCGTGAAACTACCGAAGTAGAGCGAGGCGGCTTCACCTTCGATGCCGAGCAGTTCCGGGATTGAGGTAGCCTGCGGCGTGTGCTTCTGGATGTCTCGCATGGTGCGGCATATATCTGCGGCGTGGCCGTTGCGGCGCAGCAGGGTCGCTTGGTTTGCGATTTTGCTGGCAATCATGGCGGCCGCTATGGGCAAGTGCCCCTGCGCTGAGAGGACATGCTGTTGCACGCGGGCCAGTCCATTCGGTCCGGTGCCAGGTTGCGACCAGCCGTAGACTCGGCCGGTGCTGGAGCACCAGATGATGGTGCAGTTGCGCCACATGAGTTCTCGTAGAAGCGCGGAGGAAACGTCGATATTTCCGTGGACAACGAGGCTGTGCACACGTTCGAGGGGTACGCTGCTGATTGTTTCACCGAGGTGCTGCACGATGAGGCGCCCTTGTTGGACGGTCGCTCTTGATCCTTGCGTGGTGAGGTGCGCTACTTGGCTGTCGGGGTTGCTGGCGACGACGCGTGTAATGTTTTCTTTTCCGCGGGATTCGTCGGGTAGACACACGGAGATGTGGGAGCACCAGCTGCAGCGGGGTGAGTCTTCGAGGGGTTGCGGTGCTGTCGGGTTGTCGATGAGTGCGCGGGTGGTGTGTACGTATTCTTCTGCGGTGCGGATGTCTTCATCTGAGATGTCGACGGGCACGGTTTTGTTGTGGTTGGTGAAGTGCACCGCGCATTCGCTGACGGTTTCGCCGGCTTCTTCGAGGCAGATTTTCTGAAGGGCGAGCTGCACCCTGTGGGCGGGTGTGACGGATGCGTTGCGGCGTACGGGGGTTGCTTTGTATTCGATGATGCGGGTAGAACCGTCTTCTTGCGGTTCGATAGCATCGCATCGTCCGGTGAGCCCGAGGCGTGTTGATGAGATGGTGACTGCGCGCTGTTGCGTGCCGCGGGATGTTTTGGGGTCGTCGACTCGTTTGTGGGCGGATTGTCCCTCTTGCATTTGCGAGGTGTCGGTCTTTTCGCCATTGGATTCGATCCATGCGCGGCGGGGGCAGTACACGGTGTGCATGACGAGTGAGATAGGAAGTTCGTCGCCTGCACTGTAGGGGGTAGACATCGGTGTCTCCTTGGTGTGAGCGAATATGGTGGGCAGTCAGCTTTGGCTGCTTGGTTTTGAGGGTAGCACTGCGGCGGAGTGTTTTGGCTTATCAGCGAGTTTATGACGCAGGGTCGGCGTGTTGAGTTTTCTGCTTGGATGTGTGGAGGAGGCGGGTAGTAACTGGTGGGTGAGGCTTGCTGCTGGTGTTTTGGCCTCGTTTCGTAGCAAAAAAGCTCCGTTCCTGGACTGTGATGGATCCAGGAACGGAGCAGGAATAGGTTAGGGAAAGTCCCTACGAAACCGTAGGGAAGGTTGAGGTGTTTCCTGCGCAAGCTGGGATGAGCCCGCCTCAATGAAGGTCCTTCCAAAAGGAAGGGAAATCCTCGTCGCCCCGCAGGTCGGGGCACTCGCTAGGACACCTCAATGAAAGTCTCCGTTGAGAAACGGAGAAATATCCAGGAACATCTCCTCAACACCGTCACCGAACAGGCCTCAATGAAAGCCCTTCCGAAAAGGAAGGGAAATCCAGAATCAACGACCAGCACCGTACCGGCAGCAGCCGCGCCTCAATGAAAGTCCTTCCCCAAAAGGAAGGGAAATGTTCAACTTCCACGCCACGTAGCTGGTGCATTCGCCGCCTCAATGAAGGTCCCTACGGAGAGTAGGGAAATGATGACCTGACCGCCCCTTGCCTGAACCTCGTCCACGCCTCAATGAAAGTCCCTCCCAAAAGGAAGGGAAATGGTTTAGTAGCGCAACCCCTATTTTTGGGGGGTTTAGCCTCAATGAAAGTCCCTACAAAGCTGTAGGGAAATACCCGAACCTGAGACACAACCGTTCGGCACTATGGCGCCTCAATGAAAGCCCCTGCAAAGCTATAGGGAAATTGGGCTCCGTTTGGTCTGGATTAGATTTGCGATATTCAGCCTCAATGAAGGTCCCTACAAAACTATAGGGAAATTTTACGCCCTCCCAGATGGGCTTCACAATTGATTCACCTTAATGAAAGCCCTTCCCAAAAGGAAGGGAAATTTGTCACACCTCATGCACTGAGTGAGTCAGGTTTGCCTCAATGAAAGCCCCTCCAAAAAGGAAGGGAAATCCTGACGGCGTACCCACATGAACGCTGAGGTGCTGCGGCCTCAATGAAAGCCTCTCCAACCAGGAAGGGAAATGTTGGCGGTATTCGTCTTCTGACGCATCACGTCAAAGCCTCAATGAAAGCCCTTCCAAATAGGAAGGGAAATCTCGGTATTCGAGGGTTTGCCAGATGGTGCGTTTCTCGCCTCAATGAAAGTCCCTCCCAAAAGGAAGGGAAATATAAAATTTTTGGCACGAATTTGTGAGAAAAGGGCGCCTCAATGAAAGCCCTCCAAAAAGGAAAGGAAATACCGGACCCACCCCAGCCAGGGTGGGTTTTTCGCTCTGCCTCAATGAAAGTCTACATCTCCAGGTACTGAACAAACCGGTCCCCTGGTCATCCTGGGGGATATTGATCTGGGTTATTGATAGTCCCCACGAATCAGTGAGGAAAATGCGGCTATTCCAGCAGCCCAGGACCTTGGCAATACCCGTCAATGAAAGGCATTGCAAAAAGGTAGGGAAATTGTTCGTGCTCGTCTTTCACACACGCCCGGCGGGCCTCAATGAAAGTCCCTCCCAATAGGAAGGGAAATGCTCAGCACCGCTACGAGCGGTCTACCATTTTTCAGCCTTAATGAAAGCCCCTCCAAAAGGGAAGGGAA
>NZ_JABZXW010000079.1 GCF_015265375.1 Rothia sp. (in: high G+C Gram-positive bacteria) | reverse complement strand
GTGCTTGAGAACACGTCGAGGCTTCGGATGCGGTCGGTGCGGTAGGTGTAGGTCTTGCGCTCTTCGGGGGTTTTGTTGCCGAGGGGGAAGTGTGCAACGAGGTACCAAGACCCGTAGCTGTAGATGAGGCCGGCGACGCTGACCTTCTCGTAGGTTTTGATGTCTCCATCGCTACCTTGATAGGTGAAATTGAGGGTCTTGCGCTGGGCGTAGGCGGTGAAGAGTTCGTAGAGGTGCGGGTCGTCACTGAAGTGCAGGCGCTGGATGTGTTCGCGGTAGGCGTGCAGGTCGCGGGCGCGCTGTTTGACGGTTTTGATGAGGGGCGGCTGGTTGTCCCGTTTGATCTCTTCGATTCGGGTGACGTTCGCCGCGGTGAGCGCCTCGTCGGTGAGGTGCTCGCTCGTGAGCGCAATCTTGCGCAGGATGCGGTAGGCCTCGTCCTGCAGTTCGGTGCCTTCCCAGCCGCGCAGCTCGGCGTTGAGGAGGCGGAATTCTTCGGCGGTGGGGTTCCACGCGGTCAGCGAGTCGGGGGCTTCTGCGTTGAGGCGGTAGCGTCCGGAGGTGTCGGTGGTGAAGTGGGTGATGCGCGCGCCGGCGTCACGCAGGGTCTGCTTAGCGCGTTCGAAGGCGCGTTCGCTCGCCTCGGAGAGCGCGGCCCCCGGGGCGGAAGTCTTGATGCCCAGGAGGCTGAGGAATTCGTCGCGACTGATACCGTTGCGGCGGGTGGCTTCGTCGGGGGCTTCGGCGACGGTGGCGAGGCGGTTCAGGGTCATGAAAAGCTGAGCTGCGGTGGACATGATTCCATCATACCGTGTGTGTTCCGCGGCACTTACTTTGCGTGTGGGGCGGGTTGCGGGAGGAGTGTGCGGGTATAAAATCTCGCGGACGCGCTGATAGCCAGGCGTTCAAAACCACGGCATGCAAAAGTCGGGTACGCAAAAGCCCGGTGCCCCTCCCACAAACGGGAGAAAGCACCGGGCTACACGTCTCTTACGCGAGAACCTGGCTAGTCCTTAGCGGACGTCCAGCAGGTCCACCACGAAAATCAGGGACTCGCCGGGCTTAATGACCGAGCCAGCGCCGCGGTCACCGTACGCCATGTCGGCGGGAATCTCCAGGCGACGACGGCCGCCGACCTTCATGCCGAGCAGGCCCTCATCCCAGCCGCGGATAACCTGGCCAACGCCCACCTGGAACGGCAGCGGCTCGCCGCGGTTCCAAGAAGCGTCGAACTCTTCACCGGTGGAGAATGCCACACCAACGTAGTGGGTGAGCACGCGGGAGCCGGGAACAACCTCAGCGCCTGCGCCCTCAATCAGGTCGGTGATGACCAGCTCGGTGGGGGCGTCGCCCTCGGGGAAATCGATTTCGGGCTTTTCGCGGTCGAGGTTACGCTGACCGAAAGACATGGGTGTCTCCTTTGATTGGTTCAAAATGAATCGAAATAGTGGGTGCGCCCGCCGCCCATACAGGATAAGCGGCGAGCGCGGTATAAAACACTATATAAAAATGTGACGTAAAAACGTAGGCGTCGGGTTACTGTGCAGTAGCCGAAGCAGTCGCTGCCGGGGTTGCGGTCGCAGAAGCGGATGCCGAGGCGGACGCCTCCGCAGCAGCCGCGCTAGAAGCCGCCTGAGCACGCTGCAGGGTCTGCGGGTTCTCCTCCGCACCCAGAATATCAACCACGAACACGAGGGGGCCCGAAGGCTTGGAACCGCCGGTGTCGTTACCGTACGCCAGGTCCGCCGGGATGACCAGCTCAACACGGGAGCCGACCTTCTTACCCTTCAGACCCTGAGTCCAGCCCTTGATAACGCCCTGCAGGGAGATGCCCATCGGGGTGGCGGCGTTGTAGTTGCCGTCAACGACCTTACCGTCGGAGTACTGCACGCCAATGTAGCGCACGTACACGGTGTCGGTTTCCTTGACCTCGGCGCCCTCGCCCTCGATGAGGGTCTTAGCGGTCAGCTCGGTGACCTCCGGCTTGTTATCGGGCAGCTTAATTTCAGCCTTGCCGGTGGACTCATCCAGGGTGAAGGACGGCAGCGACGGGTCAGCCTCAACAGCCTTACCGGTTGCGTACTTGGGCAGCTTCGTCTTCACGGTGTACACCTCAACGTTAGTTGCGGCGCCGGGCGAAGCGGTCGTAGTGGTCACGCCCGCGGTGCTGCGCTGCTGCAGAACGTTGGTGGTGTACGAGAAAGAACCGCCAACCTTAATCTTCTTCAAGGTTTCGTACACCTGCGGTGCAGCCTGCTTCAGCTGATCGTTAATCGGCAGCAGAATCGGCTCGCTGGAGTAAGTGGAACCGTTAAGCTTGCCGTCGGTGCCGTTGAACACGGCAGCCTCAACGAGCACGTAGTCACCATCGTTGATGGACTCGCCGTTACCTTCCTCAATCACGTACGCGGAAGGGCTAGAAGCGGCGAAGGGAGTCGCGAAGGACGCCTCAGGCTCAGCGGTCGCGTTCTTCAAGGTGTACTGCACCTTGGACAGGTCGCCGTTGTTGGACTGTGCGCCACATGCGGACAGTGCGAGCGCAAGAGCTGCCGCGCTGGCACCGAAAATAGTGAGCTTAGAGCGTTTGGTCATGGTTATCCTCTGGGGTTTTCTGTGAGAGTGGGGCGTGTGAGTGCCCGTGTGCCACAGAACAGTTTACAGGTATAGGTTTAGCTGTTTTATGCTACGGCACGTAGCTGTGTTCAGGCTGTGTAGCGGCCGGGGTGTTCCCGAAGGTCCAATAACCCCGACCGCCGGCGGGTTTTCCCTCATCAGGGCGTTTCTAGCGGCGCTGTTTAGGGAGCCGTCTAGCAGTGCTGTTTAGCAGGGCGGCGGGAATGCTGCCTCCTGATGCTGACGCGCCTTAGACTCCAGCAGGCTCAGCACCTCCTCCAGCTCCTCGCTGCCGGTCGCGAACGGGTCCTTACACACGAGCGTGTGCTGCGGGTACGCGTTGAGCTTCAAGTGCACCCAATCCACGGTGAACTGCTCCCCCGCCGCAACCGCCGCGTTAATGAAACGCGAACGCTGCAGAGCGCGAGTGCTCGGCGGCTGAGTCTTCGCCGCCTCCGCGGCGCCCTCGGGCAGGATGCGCTTGACCGCACCGCGACGAACCAGCGCGTGGAAAACACTACGCTCCGGGTCGATGTCGTGGTAGGCCAAATCCAGCTGACGGATGCGGGCACTCGCATAATCGGCAGGCTGACCAGCCGCGCGGGCGCGGGCAATATACGCATCCAGAAGCTTCTTCTTAATCGCCCAGTCAATCTCAGTGTCAATGCTGCTGTAGTCGCCGGACTCGATAGCGTCCAGGGTGCGCTGCCACAAGTCCAGGGCGTATTCCACGTGACGGTGGTGCGCGCCGTACTGCTGCACGTACTGGCGTGCCGCATCCAGGTAGTGACGCTGAACGCTCAACGCCGTGTAGTGCTTACCATCGGTGGTTTCGAAGGTCGCGGTGCCGGTCAGATCGTGGCTGATAGCGCGCAGCGCCGCCGGAACAGACACAATATCCAGGCTGGTGACCGGGAAGCGGTCCTCCAGCATGCGCAGCACCAGGTCGGTGCTGGCAATCTTCAGCAGGGTCGTCGGCTCCGCCATGTTCGAATCACCATTAATGACGTGCATGCGGCGGAACTTCGAAGCGTCCGCGTGCGGCTCATCGCGCGTGTTAATGAGCGGGCGAGCGCGCGAGGTTGAGGTGGATGCCGCCTCCCAAATATGGTCGGCACGCTGCGAGAACGAGTACGAGGGCACACCCGTGCTGGATGCCGGGTCGGTCGAACCGGGCACCGGGCCGCCGTTCGGGTGGGTCTTACCGGCACCAACCAGAATCTGGCGGGTCACCAGGAACGGCACGAGCTGGGCAATCAGGTCGTTGAACTGCAGTTTGCGGCTGATCAAGTAGTTCTCGTGGCTACCGTAGGAGTTGCCCGCCGAGTCCACATTGTTCTTGAACAGGTACAGTTCACCGTCGAGGGGGCGGCCCTCCGAACCGGCGAGCAGGCGCTTGCGGGCGGTACGCGCCAGGTCAGCGAACAGCAACTCACCGGCGCGCTCCTGCGCGAGCAGCTCATCAATGCTGCCGCACTCGGCGGAGGCGTACTCGGGGTGCGAACCCACGTCAAGGTAGAGCCTACCGCCGTTGGGCAGGAAGACGTTCGTTGAACGCCACTGATCCAGGACGGGCTTGAAAAGGGCGGCGGCGGACTCTTCGATGCTCAGCCGACCGATTCCGTGCGGGACGTAGCTGAGCCCGAATTCGCTTTCAATGCCGAAAATGCGGTGTTCCATGATGCTGACCCGGCGCAGCGTGCCGGTTACTCGCCGCCCTTCTGGACGAAGCCGGTGACGAAGTCTTCAGCATTCTCAGCAAGCAGGCCGTCGATTTCGTCGAGCAGGTCGTCGACCTCGCTCACATCAGAAACCACGTGGGAGGCAGCGAGGGTCAGTTCCTGCTCCTGCTCGGCTGCGGTGGTTTCGGTCTGCTGCGCGTTAATGCGTTCGCGGCTCATGGTTCTCTCCTTCAAGGGTTTTGTTCAGACCGGTTAGGGGGGGCGGTCTGAACGTCAAGTGATGGGGTCAGGCGGGGTGCTTAGATGCGTTGCTGGAGGCGGTGCGCCGATTGTCGCGACCCGAATACCAGATACTGGATACTGCACCCTACCTATGGGTTATGTGGTTTTTACTCTTCCGAATGGGGGTCTCCGCCCCGGGGAAGAATATGAGTTTATGTGGGTTTAGTGGCTGTGAGGCGCTACTAGCGCAGGCGGTTCAGCAACGCATCCGAATGGTTTACTTCGTCCAGCAGCGGCTCCACCTCAGCTGCACCGTAGCGGGTCGGCTCCATCATCGTAAAACGAGTCAGATCCTTCGAATACCTGCCACGGCACGATACCGTATCCCAGTTAATACCCAGAATCTCCTCCGGCCAACGCGCCATCAAAGTGCCACGCAAAAACGCGCGCGTCTCACGCGGCGGCTCGGTCGTCGCACGCTCCACCTGCTCCGCAGAGAACAGCGTGCGCATACGGCCGCGCGCCACCAGACGGTGATACAGGCTCTTCGACGGGTCAATATCAGCGTACTGCAAATCCAGAGCCTTCAACTTCGGATTCGCATAATCTACGCCCTGAGCGACATAACCGCGCACCAGCGCATACTTCGCCACCCAATCCAGACGATCCGCCAGCGAGAGCGGGTTAGTTTCCAGGGCGTCCAGAACCTCGCCCCACAGGTCGAGAATCTGCGCGGTCGCAGCATCCACACCCGCCGGGTTCGACTCCTCATGCGCACGGGACGCCTCGTAGTAGGCGCGCTGAATCTGCAGGGCACTCGCCGAACCGCTCGTGGACACCGGGTTCGGCAGGGTCGCCGAAGAAGGCGCCAACGGCAGCTGAACCGACAGCGACAAATCGTGGCTGACCGCATGCATCGCCGCCACCGGATCAGACAGGCGCACGCCCGGCAGCACCGGAGCCTGCTCGCTGTGCGACTCAATCAGGTTCATCACCAGCGCCGCCGTACCAAACTTCAACAGGTTCGAATAGTGCGAGAGGTTCGCGTCCGCCGGAATCACGTGCAGACGGCGGTACTTCGACTCATCCGCATGCGGCTCATCGCGCGTATTCACAATCGGACGGCGAATCGTGGTCTCCAGACCAATCGTGCGCTCAAAGAAATCAGCACGCGAACTAATCTGAAAACCCGGAACCTCACCGTGCGTACCAATACCCACACGGCCCGCACCCGTAAAAATCGCGCGGGTCGCAAAGAACGGCAGGAGCGCCTCCGCAACCTGCTCAAACGGAACATCACGGCTAATCAGGTAGTTTTCGTGGGCGCCGTAGGACTGGCCCTTCGAGTCGGTGTTGTTCTTGTACAGCTTCACCTGCGGCAAATCCTGCCCGTGGTTACCCAGCTCCACCAGCGACTCGTACGCCAGCGCGTCACCGGCAGCGTCATAGAGCACCGCATCGGCGGGGGTCAGAACCTCCGGCGAGGAATACTCCGGATGCGCGTGATCCACATACAGACGCGCACCGTTGGGCAGAATTGCGTTCATGGTCACGCGGTCCCAATCCAGACGCTCCGGGAAACCACCGCGGCCGTGCACACCGGCGAGCGCATCCAGGGCGCTCCGCGGCTCGGCGGGCTCACCCGGTGCCTGAACGCCCGCCTCACGCATAATCTCCAGGGCGATATCTTCGCTGGTCAGCTCGGTGCGGGTGTGCGTCATCTGGCTCGAGTGGGCGGTGGATGCGTCCTGAACCTGGCCGAACGCGTCACGCAGCGGCGACTCGGATTCACCCAACCACTGACCCTCGGGGGTGGTGGTCGAGTAGTTCTCTGCCTGGCGTGCCTCCTCGGCGGTCAGCTCCTCCGCCAGGGCTCGGCGTTGCAGCTGCTCGCGGAAGGCGGCGCCGCGGCGGAACGCAAGCTTGGCGTAGGTGTTGACCACCAGTGCCGACAGCACGGTCGGGTTGGTGCCCGGCGCGGAAGGCGCGATGACGCCGTACTCGGTTTCGGCACCCATAATGCGGTGCACGCCGTAGCTGGGGGTGGAGTTCATGGGTTCTCCTGAAAAAATCTATACCATCTAAAGGCTCTGGACCTGCGGTAATGCTGGTTGTATAGCGGGGTAAACGCGCGGTGTGGGCTGAGCGCACAGCTTAGTGGGCGCGCGCCGCCCGGCTCGTGCGGGCGCACGGTTTAGCGCGGCGGCTCCACCGACACCAGGCGGCCACGCACACCGGCAACGGTGAGTGCATCCTCAATATCGGGCAGCGGCGGCAAATCCACCTGATCCTCAAACTCGGCGCGTACCGCCTCCAGCAGGTGGCGGGTACCAATACCCACACCCGTTGCGTCCGCACCGGCGGTCAGCGCCTGCAGCTGCTCCTTAATCGCCGCCTTCTTCGCGCGGTCCACAATATTGCGAATCACCGCACCCGAGGCGAAGTCGCCGCGGTACAGCGTGTGCGTGGACAGGTTCGCGCTCGCACCAGAACCAACGACCATGGAAGAATCCACGGTCGCCACAGCGTACGCGGTGGAGGGGGTGCGCGCGTACAGCTGACCTGCCGCCGCCGCAATCATCGAGGTCAGGGCGGCGCGGACGGATCCGGCGGCTGCCACCTCCGCAGCGTCCAGCGGCAGGTCCTCGGTCAGGTACAGGCCGAAAATTTCGGCGGCACCGGCGGCGTCCGGGCGGTTGATGCGAATCTTCAGGTCCAGGCGGCCAGGGCGCATCACGGCGGCGTCAATCAGGTCTTCACGGTTGGTTGCACCAATCACGATGACGTTCTGCAGGGACTCCACGCCGTCAATTTCGGCAAGCAGCTGCGGCACGATGGTCGTCTCAATATCGGAGGACCGACCCGAACCGCGCATACGGAAC
>NZ_JABZXW010000012.1 GCF_015265375.1 Rothia sp. (in: high G+C Gram-positive bacteria) | reverse complement strand
GTTCTATCCAAAGCCGCCGCCTTAATATTTTTACGCAGTATTTTTATGCCGAACCTTTAGAGCTCAGTGATTTCTTCTGCCACCGGGCCGCTGTACTCGGTGGGTAGCTCGGTGGGTACACCGGTCACGATGCTGACCACAGTGTTCAAAACCTGCTGTACGGACTTCTCACCCACCCACAGGTGCTTGCATCCCTCAAAGGGAATCACCTGAGTGCGCGGTACAGCCGCGAAACGCTCACGCGCCGCCGGAGGCTGCAGGTAGTCGTCGTGCTCAGGCACCAGCGCGTACAGCGGGTTCGAGATCTTGTTCCACTCGTCCAGCTCAGCCGGGTGCACGCGGTGCAACGGCGGGGAGAGCAGAATAGCGCCGGTGAACTCATTCGCGTATTCGGGCGCGTACTTGAGCACCAGCTCGGTGCCGAAGGACCAGCCGACCAGCCAGGGGTTCGGCAGGGCGCGCTCGCGCACGAACTTCAGGATTGCGTCGAAGTCCTTCTTCTCGGCAAAGCCGCCGTCAAAGACGCCTTCGCTGGTGCCGCGAATCGAGGAGGTACCGCGAGTGTTGAAACGCAACACCGCAATGTTCGACAGCGCCGGCAGGCGGAAGGACGCCTTCTTGTACACGTGCGAGTCCATGTAGCCGCCGTGGGTGGGCAGCGGGTGGAAGGTCACCAAGGTTGCCTTGACTTCACCTTCGGGCAGGGCAAGTTCACCGACGAGGCGCTTGCCGTCCGCGGTGGTGACGGTGAAGTTCTCGCGGCGTGCAGGAAGCACGGTACGTGCCTTAATGGGGGTGGGTTCAGCGGCGGTGCTGAAGACGTAGCGGGCGGGATCGAATTCCTGCTCGCGGGTGATATCGGCGGTGTTGCTCATTGCGTTCCTTCAAGAAATGGATTCGAGAATGTAGTCTGGTCGAGAATGTAGTCTTGGGCTGCACCTTATGTGCAGTGTTCAGCCTATTTGCGGCGGATTCGCCAGCAGTGCTGATGCCAGTGCCTGCGCTCATCAATGGCGCGGCTACGTCCCATCGTGTGGCTTTCTTGCCACACCACCAGATGCGCTGTTCTGGGCGGAATCGGGCGGTAGCATTCGGGGCAGGTGTAGGTTTTTTGGGCGTTGACGGCGGGAATGTATTGCACCAGCCAGTCACCGTATCGGTCACGTTCCAATCTAGGCGCAGGGTCGAGGATCCTGCTGATATCACGCCCTGCGGGTGCTTGACGGTGCCACTTATCGCTGGTGGTGCCGGATGCTCGCCTGCCGGGATGATTCTTACGTGCCATGAGCCCTATTCTACCGCGCCGCTCAGCTATCTCTACCTACCGGCCCTGCCACTGTTCGCTCTGCGCTCTTCCTCACGCTGTGCTCTTCTTTGCCCCGTACTCTTCTTTGTCCTACGCTCTTCTTTGTCCTGCGCTCTTCCTCGCGCTGAGGCGGCAACTCCCCCGCCCTGTACCGCGCCCCCCTACTGTGCCCCGTACCGCGGCCTGTACCAAGTACGGGTTCCCTAGCTCATACCCTCACCTGCTAGAGCCAAACACTCGTACCTGCTAGAGTAGACGGATGCGTATTGTCATTGCTGAATGCTCCGTAGATTATGAGGGCCGCCTCCGCGCCCACCTGCCCCGCGCTACCCGCCTGCTGATGGTCAAGAATGACGGCTCCGTCCTCATTCACTCCGACGGCGGTTCTTACAAGCCTCTGAACTGGATGAGCCCTCCCTGCTCCCTGCTGGTGGCTGAGCGTGAGGACGTTCCGCAGAGCATCCGTGAGGACCTGGAGTCTGATGTTCAGCAGCTGTGGACCGTTCAGGCGGCTAAGAGCGATGACCGCCTCATGATTCGTATCTACAAGATTGAGCACGAGTACACCACCGACCTGGGTGTTGACCCCGGCCTCATTAAGGACGGTGTGGAGGCTGATCTGCAGCGTCTGCTTGCCGAACAGATCCACACTCTCGGTGAGGGCTATTCGCTGGTGCGCCGCGAG
This sequence comes from Rothia sp. (in: high G+C Gram-positive bacteria), assembly GCF_015265375.1. GTDB lineage: Bacteria > Actinomycetota > Actinomycetes > Actinomycetales > Micrococcaceae > Rothia. The sequence continues at coordinate 39,871 of NZ_JABZXW010000012.1, read as the reverse complement.
TACCCGACCGCTATCGGTCCGGTAGACATCATGGCGAAGGATGCGCACGGCGTCTCCGTGGCGGTCGAGCTCAAGCGTGTGGGCGATATTGACGGTGTGGAGCAGCTGACCCGTTACCTGGAGCTGCTCAACCGTGACCCGCTGCTGGCTCCGGTGCGCGGCGTGTTTGCGGCACAGACGATTAAGCCGCAGGCACGTACCCTGGCTGAGGACCGCGGTATCCGCTGCGTGAGCCTGGACTACGACGCGATGCGCGGCGTGGACGACTCCGCTGACCGTCTGTTCTAGCTGACCGTCTGTTCTAAACGGCTCTAGGCTAAGCAGCTGCACATAGCTTGAGGGGCGCCTCCCGACCATGGGAGGCGCCCCTTTTCAGCCCATCATCTTTCTGCCCGCGCTCTTTCGGCGCACGCGTTCTTTCTGTGCACACTCTCGTTCTGCGTAAACAATCTACCCCCGGATACACCAATCGCCGGTGCCCCTCCCCTTTCAGGGTGGAACACCGGCGAGGTGTACACAGTGGCTAATTCCCGCTGAGGGGAACCAGCTTTAGATCTGTGCGTGCTTTGCAACGATGGTCACGTGATCGTTCGAGACGGTCAAGAAACCTGCGTTGAGGATGGTCTTAATGGGCTCACCATCAACGGGTTCAATGAGCAGCTCGCCGTCCTGTGCCAGCAGCGTGCAGGTGGGGATCATGCCCGGCAGGATGCCGAGGTCACCGCTGACGGAGCGTGCACGAACGTACTTCGCTTCGCCAGTCCACACGACGCGTTCGCGGGAAACAACTTCAACTTTCAGAGCCATGATTACTTAGCTCCAGTCTGTGCCTTGATTTCCTCGTAGCGGCGCATAACGTCGTCCATACCACCAATGTTGTAGAACGCCTGCTCGGGGATGTGGTCGACATCGCCGTTGCAGATCATCTGGAAGGACTCGATGGTGTCCTTCAGCGGAACGGTCGAACCCTCGACACCGGTGAACTGCTTTGCAGTGTAGGTGTTCTGGGAGAGGAACTGCTCGATACGACGTGCACGTGCCACGACGATCTTCTGCTCCTCGGAGAGCTCGTCCACACCCAGAATCGCGATGATGTCCTGCAGTTCCTTGTTTTCCTGCAGAATAGCCTTCACACGAATTGCGGTGTCGTAGTGCTCCTGACCGATGTACTGTGCGTCCAGAATTCGGGAGGTGGAGGACAGCGGGTCAATTGCCGGGTACAGACCGCGCGATGCGATTTCACGAGAGAGCTCGGTGGTCGCATCCAGGTGCGCGAAGGTGGTTGCCGGCGCCGGGTCGGTGTAGTCATCCGCAGGCACGTAAATTGCCTGCATGGAGGTGATGGAGTGACCGCGGGTGGAGGTAATACGCTCCTGCAGCAGACCCATTTCGTCCGCCAGGTTCGGCTGGTAACCCACTGCGGAGGGCATGCGGCCCAGCAGGGTGGAAACCTCAGAACCTGCCTGAGTGAAACGGAAGATGTTGTCGATGAACAGCAGCACGTCCTGGTTCTGAACATCGCGGAAGTACTCCGCCATGGTCAGACCGGTCAGTGCCACGCGCAGACGGGTTCCCGGGGGCTCATCCATCTGGCCGAACACAAGAGCGGTGTCCTTCAGAACGCCTGCTTCTTCCATTTCGACCCACAGGTCGTTACCCTCACGGGTACGCTCGCCAACACCGGTGAACACGGAGGTACCACCGAAGTTACGAGCCACACGGGTAATCATTTCCTGGATCAGCACGGTCTTACCCACGCCTGCACCACCGAACAGACCAATCTTACCGCCCTTGATGTAGGGGGTCAGAAGGTCGATGGACTTAATACCAGTCTCCAGCATTTCGGTGGAGCCTTCCAGCTCTGCGAAGCCGGGAGCGGCACGGTGGATCGGCCAGTAGGTGTCAGCCTTGATCTCGGAGTTCGGCACGTCGAGTGCGTCACCGAGAACGTTGAAGATGTGGCCCTTCACGCCGTCACCAACGGGGACGGAGATCGGTGCGCCGGTGTCGACTACAGCCTGACCGCGGACCAGGCCGTCAGTCTGCTGCAGGGAGATAGCGCGAACGATCGAGTCGCCCAGGTGCTGTGCGGTCTCGAAGGTGATGGTGCGGGTGCGACCGTCGAGGGTCAGCTCGGTGGTCAGAGCGTTGTAAATCTCGGGGACCTGACCGGCGGGGAACTCGACGTCGACCACGGGGCCGATGACGCGGGCAATACGACCCGTTGCGCCCTGAGTCGGTGCGGAGACCGATTCGTTGTAGGTGGCAGTCATATTTCTCACTTACTTAGAAAGTTTGGACAGTTGATGGCTTCGTTGGCGTACAAGTACTAGGAGCCGAGGGCGTCTGCGCCGCCCACGATTTCGGAGAGCTCCTGAGTAATTTCCGCCTGACGTGCGTTGTTCATCAAACGGGTGTACTTGGTAATCAGCGTCTCAGCGTTGTCACCTGCGGTCTTCATCGCGCGCTGGCGGGATGCCAGCTCACTTGCTGCTGCCTGCAGGAGGCAGGAGAAGATACGCGATGCAATGTAGCGCGGCAACAGCGCGTTGAGCACTTCCTCGGCGGAGGGCTCGAACTCGAAGGATGCCGCCTGCTCGTACTCAGCCTTGGTCAGTTCCTGGTCGGGAACGATTTCCTCGCCCATAGCCTTTGCGTCACCCACGTGGATGGGCAGCAGGCGCAGGATCTTGGGTTCCTGAACAACCATCGACTTGAACTCGGTGTATACGATGTGCAGTTCGTCCACGCCGCCCTCTTCGAAGGGCAGGTCGTAGGCTTCGAGCAGCGCGTCACGAATTTCGACGGCAGTTTCAACACGAGGTGCATCGGTGTGCCCCTCCCACGCACGGGCGTAGGGGCGCTCACGGAACTCGAAGTAAGCCTTTGCCTTACGGCCAACCAGGTACAGCTGTACCTCCTGGCCGTTAGAGCGCAGCCTCTCAATCAGAGATTCGGTACGACGCAGGATAGCGGAGGAGTACGAACCTGCCAGACCGCGGTCACTGGTAACAACCAGGATTGCGGAGCGACGGTGTTCGTAGGTTCCGAACTCGTGCGGCTTGTGAATCAGCGGGTGCTTAATACCGTGCTGAGTCGCAACCGCAGTCACCACGCGGGTCAGAGCGTTCGCGTAAGGGCCGGCTGCCTGAGCAGCGTTACGAGCCTTGTTAATGCGGGAGGTCGCGATCATCTCCATCGCCTTGAAGATCTTCTTCATAGACGACGTCGAAGCAATCTTCTGTCGGTAAACCCTAATCTGGGCTCCCATAGAGCTTCCTTTCTCCTTGCTTTCTGCCCCGCCCCAGCCTCATAGCTGAGGCGGGGAGAAGGCGAGGACTAATCGCTAACCGATGGTTTCCTGAGTGATGTCGCTATCGCGAGCTGCCTTGTGCTCCTCGTGACCTGCGTCGACGAGGTGGCTGCTGCCCTCAGACTTGAAACCCTGCTTGAAGTCAGCAACTGCGGACTTCAGAGCTGCAACGGTGTCATCCTCAAGCTTGCCGGAGGAAGCGATATCGGTCAGTACCGAGGTCTTGTGACGCAGGTACTCGATGAAGCCTTCCTCGAAGCGCAGCACGTCGGAAATCTCGATGTCGTCGAGGTGACCGGAGGTACCAGCCCAAATGGAGACAACCTGCTCTTCAACTGCGTACGGGGTGTACTGCGGCTGACGCAGCAGCTCGGTCAGGCGAGAACCGCGGGTCAGCTGTGCCTTGGTTGCATCGTCCAGGTCGGATGCGAACATTGCGAACGCTTCCATCGAACGGTACTGTGCCAGCTCCAGCTTCAGGGTACCGGAGACCTTCTTCATAGCCTTGGTCTGTGCGGCACCACCAACACGGGAGACGGAGATACCGACGTCGACTGCCGGACGCTGGTTAGCGTTGAACAGGTCGGACTGCAGGAAGATCTGGCCGTCAGTAATGGAGATGACGTTGGTCGGAATGAAGGCGGAAACGTCGTTTGCCTTGGTCTCAATGATCGGGAAGCCGGTCATCGAACCTGCGCCGAGGTCGTCGGAGAGCTTAGCGCAACGCTCCAGCAGGCGGGAGTGCAGGTAGAAGACGTCACCGGGGTATGCTTCACGTCCCGGCGGGCGGCGCAGCAGCAGGGACACAGCGCGGTATGCTTCTGCCTGCTTCGACAGGTCGTCGAAGATGATGAGGACGTGCTTGCCACCGTACATCCAGTGCTGGCCGATAGCCGAACCGGTGTAGGGTGCCAGGTACTTGAAGCCTGCTGCGTCAGATGCGGGAGATGCCACGATGGTGGTGTACTCCAGCGCGCCGCGAGTCTCAAGGGTGTGGCGGACAGCTGCAATGGTGGATGCCTTCTGGCCAACAGCCACGTAGATGCATCGAACCTGCTTGTTGGGGTCACCCGAAGCCCAGTTGTCCTTCTGGTTCAGAATGGTGTCGATCGCAATAGCGGTCTTACCGGTCTGGCGGTCACCAATGATCAGCTGACGCTGACCGCGACCAATCGGAATCATCGAGTCGATTGCCTTCAGACCGGTCTGCAGCGGCTCGTGAACCGACTTACGCTGGGTCACGCCGGGAGCCTGCAGCTCCAGTGCGCGGCGACCTTCAGCCTCAATGGGGCCCAGGTCATCGATCGGGTTACCCAGGGGGTCAACAACGCGACCGAGGTACGCGTCGCCAACGGGCACCGAGAGGACCTCACCGGTGCGGTGTACGACCTGGCCCTCTTCAATACCGGTGAAGTCACCCAGGACGATCACACCAATATTGCGGGTATCCAGGTTCTGTGCGAGGCCGAGGGTGCCGTCTTCGAAACGAAGCAGCTCATTCGCCATAACCGAGGGAAGGCCCTCGACACGAGCGATACCGTCGGAGGCCGATACAACTCGACCCACCTCAACACGTTCTGCATTGCCGGGTTCGTAAGACGCTGCAAACTCGTTCAGCGCATTACGGACATCTTCGGCATTGATGGTCAGTTCGGCCATCTTGTGTCCCTGCTCTCTCATTGTGGTTGCGTTCCGTCAACGGAACCAACCGAAACTTGCAATTCGGGTTGAACGGGCGGGCAATGCCGCCGCTTCTGCGAAGGAGGCATCTGCCACGCACCCGCTACCCGAGGTATCTTCTAAATCACCGTTGCGACGAACGGTTCAGCGTCGCTAGCTTGAGCCGCTAGCCGATGGAACGAGCCAGGTCGGACATGCGGGTCTCGACGGTACCGTCGATCACCTCGTCGCCCACCTGAACACGCAGACCGCCCAGAACGGCGGGGTCCACCGAAACGTCGAGCTTCAGCTCACGGCCGTACACGGCGTTGAGCGTGCGACCGAGACGTTCAAGCTGTGCCTGCGACAGCGCAATCGCGCTAGTTACTCGCGCAATGTAACGGTTCTGTCGCGTGACGATGATTTCTGCGAACTCATCGGCTACCCGTGCAGCGTGACGGCCGCGGGGGTTGGAGCCAACTCGTTCGAGCAGAAGCACACCTTCGGCGGTGGTGGCGGGGCCACCGAGAGCCACGGCGAGCTTCTTCTTTGCTTCTTTGCTTGCCTGATGGTCGGACAGCGCTTCCTGCGCCTGAGCGTTGGAATCAACGGTACGCACAAAGGTGAGTAGTTCGTTGAGTACCTCGTCCAGGGCGTCCACGCCACCGCGAGACTGAGCCGATGCGGTCACGGCGAGCACTGCTGCACGCTCCAGGGCATTCGCCAGATCAGCATCATCGGACCAGCGCTGAGCCACCGCACTGGTGAGCACAGCCATAGCCTGAGAAGAGATCTTGCCGCCGAAGACGGTGTTAGCGATACCCTGACGTGCTGCTGCATCACGCGAAGAATCGGTGACAGCACGGCGCAGGGTGCCGTTGTGGTCGAGAACATCAACCACAGCGAAAAGCTCGCTCGCCAGGTTCAGGGGCTGCAGGGAAGCGTGAGCTTCCAGCACCTCTTCCACCTTGCTCAGTGATTCAGTAGATACTCCTGCCATTACCGAGCCGCACCTGCGTTCTGCTTCTCGGTTTCAAGGTCAGCAAGAAAACGATCTACCACACGGGCCGATCGCTCATCATCGTTGAGGGCTTCGCCCACAATCTTGCCGGCAAGGGTCGTAGCAAGAGTGCCAACCTCGGAACGGAGGGACACTGCTGCTGCCGCACGCTCTGCCTCGATAGCCTTTGCTGCATTATCGCTAATGCGCTGAGCCTCAGCGGTTGCACGCTCGCGAGCATCGGCAATGATTGCCTCGCCCTCTGCGCGTGCCTCTTCACGAATCTTCTGAGCCTCCAGTCGAGCGCTTTCGAGCTGCTGGGTGTACTCATCGCGAGCCGCTGCAGCCTCTGCCTGTGCCTTCTCGGCCTTGGCAAGGCCACCTTCGATTGCTTCCTTACGGTCCTGGTAGATCTTCTCGAACGCCGGGACAACGTACTTAGCAACGATGTAGTAGAGGATCAGGAATCCGATGAGGGTAATGACAATTTCCCCGACGTCGGGAATCAGGGGGTTCGAAGTTGCCTCCGCTCCCCCTTCGCTTGCCAGATAAATCATGGAGGGAATCCTGTTCTATGGGATGGGTCGTTTAGGATGTGGCAGAGCCGGTTACTTGATGAAGACGAGAACCAGGCCCAGAATTGCCAGCGCCTCGACCAGTGCGAAGCCCAGGAACAGCATGGGCTGCAGGGTCTTCTGGGACTCGGGCTGACGAGCAACGCTGGTCATGTATGCCGCGAAGATCAGACCCACGCCGATGCCGCCGCCAATAGCTGCCAGACCGTAGCCAACCGCAGTGATGGAACCAACCATTATTTTTCCTTTCAACAGTGTTCGACCGGGAACATACCCGGACCGAACAGAGTTTGATTTGAGTTAATAGCCCGCACAGTGAACGTGTGGGTTGCTTTATTCACGCCCAATGACGAACGCGAAAACCTAAAAAACTAGAGAGTTTAGTGTCCCTCGGAAACCGAGCCCTGCAGGTACACAGCCAGCAGCAGAGCGAACACATAAGCCTGGATGCACTGAATCATGAATTCCAGGAAGTACAGGAACAGGCCCAGAGCACCGGGAGCAATAGCAGCCAGGTAGCCGATACCACCCAGGGTCTCAACCATGTAGGTCACCATGCTGGATGCAACCATCAGCGCCAGGTGACCACCGAACATGGTCGCGAAGAGACGTAGCGCGTGAGTTGCGGGACGAATCAGCAGGTTCGAGAAGAACTCGATCGGGATCAGGATGGGGTAAATCCACACCGGCAGACCCGAGGGCATGGTGATGTCCTTGAAGAAGCCGCCCAGGCCCTTGCGCTTGATACCAACGCCAACCCAGGTCAGGTACGCTACGCCAGCCAGCGCGTAGGCGCTACCGGGGTGCGAGAAGGTGGGCAACTGAACAAACGGAATCGAACCGTAGAGGTTGTTCACCAGAACGAAGAAGAAGGAGGCGAACAGAATCGGCACGAACGGCTTGTAGTGCTGTACGCCCAGGGTTTCCTTACCGAGGGAGTTACGAGCAAACATGTAGCCGGACTCAGCGATGAACTGAGTCTTGCCGGGAACCATGGCGCGCTTACGTGCTGCGGTGAGGAAGAAGACCGCGATAATCACCACGGACAGCAGAATCAGTACGTTCTGCTTACCGAAAGCGAAATCACCAATGGTGAAGAAGGGTGGCAGATGCATGTCTTCGGGGGTCGGCGGCACATAGGCTTCCGCGAGGATCAACCCGTTCTCGATCAAAGCAAGTCCTTTCTTGCTACTAGTGGCTATCAAGAGCCCATGTCTGCCTATAAACGACTGACATGCTAACTACATGGATGAATGTGTGACCTGGCGGTCCGCGTTCAATGACCTAACGGTCTTTATTCTGCCTGGTCATGTGGGTAAAGACGAGGGTCAAACCTCCAATAGCGCCAATCAAGACGCCAACCCACACCAGCCAGGTGGTGGAGAAGACCAGGTCACCGAGGTAACCGATGCCTCCCCACACTGCTACACCGATGATCAGATAGAGAATCGACATGACTGCACCGGAGAGACCTCCGTCAGATACCAATTCTCCGGTGGTGCGGAGCTTTTTATCTCCGTCCCACCACTTCTTCTCTTCGGCCAAACGTTTTTCCTTTCAAACACCGATCGTGTTACCGACCATGGTCTTCCGAGTCGGTGTCGAAGTACAAAATTCTCAGTCGTGCGATGCTAACTGTTTCAATAACAATCCACAGAATCACGCCGGTACATGCGCCTGCGAGAGTCCAACCGTGCCTCAGATTCTCGGGGAACGGCACAAACATCAATACCAGACCGAGCAGAGCAATCTTCACGAGGTAGCTCACCACCAGCGATTTGGGTACACCCCAGTCGAAAATGGGAGCAACCAACATAACCAATACGCCCAGAGTGAAGCATATATAGATTATCAGAAAGCCCAATGTTATTCCTAGCGCGCCCACGGGGCCCGCAAACAGGTACGCACTCATCATACCGCCCAACCAAGCCAGCAGAGAGTAAGCCGATACCCTGTAGAACAAAAATTTCCAGGAAAGCTCTTGACTCTCGAAAGAAGAGGCCTTCAAACCTGCTTGAGCACGCTCTCGGCGGTGTTTCTGCTGCTTCTTGCGCTCCGCCGGCGGATACCACAGAACGTCCACCACGCGCCTCCAGAGAGGCTCTGCAGGAGCCTGAGATTTAGGCTGCTCAGAAGCCATTAGTGTTTCTCCCCACGGTTGCGATGAGAAGAAGGCTGAACAGAGGAGCGAGCAGCAGAAGAGCTATCTGCACGGTCTTTCACGGAATCCGGCATGATCGGCTCCGGATGCAGCGAGGTCGGCTCTACGTTCTCAGGAGTCGCCGGAACGCCAGTCGCCGAGGTCAAAGAGCCGGTAGCAGGCTCTGCAGTTGCCGACTTCGCCTTCGGCGCCGAACCCTTCGAATCCGCCGCAAAGCGCTTCGACAGGTCAATCGCAGAAGTAGGTGCCTCACCGCCAAAGAGCTGCGGCATACGCAGGTACACCACCAGCACGGCAAGAGCCACAAGAACCACACCAACAGCCGCCAGCACGGCGCCCGAAGCAAACAAATCAGAGGCAAACGCCAGCAGCACCCACACCAGAATGGTCGTACCGGTCACCACGGCGGTCGAACCAAGGTGGCTGAAACCAACATCCGTCAGACGCTGATAAGTGTGAGTACGGTGCGGCTTGTACCACTGCTCCCCCGCCATAAAACGACGGAACAGAGTCGTACCCGCGTCCGCCAGATACGTCATCAGCGGAGCAAAAGCCAACAGGAACGGAACATCCGCAAACCACGCGCCCACAGCCAACGTGCCCAGCGCCGCGCCCAAAACATAAGAACCCGCATCGCCCAAAAACACGTTCTTACCAGGGCGCACATTCCACGGCAGGAACGCCGCAAAAGCACCGGCAACAGCCACACCAGCCAAAGCCAGCCACGGAAGGTTCACCATCCAACCGGTCAGCGCATACGCCAAACCAGCCACCAGACCGTGAGCACCAGAAATACCGTTAATGCCGTCCATAAAATTCGCCACGTTAATGTAGCCGGCAACAAAAATCGCGCCCAGAATCAGCAGCAGAATGTTCGTGCCCTGCACCGTCGCAAAGCTCACGCTCACCAGTACGCCAATCACCAGCTGCAGGCCCGCACGACGCACAATGCTCACGCCGCGAATATCCTCAAGCCAGCCCAGGGCAAGAGCACACAGAATCGCCGCGGCAATCGTCACCGCCAGCTGCAAAGACTCAGCAGAACGGTACGTCCAGCCGAACAGGGTAGCCGCCACAAACGCCACAAAGGTCGCAGCCGCAGTCGCCAAACCCATACCGCGGTAGGTCGGAGCAGTATGCGAAGAACGCTCATTAGGAACATCCACCATGTTGTAGCGGTGCAAAATCGGGCGCACCGCAAACGGCAAAAGGGCACCCAAAACAAAAGCAAGAGCAAAAATGCTCAACAGCTCAGAAAAGGAGGTCATACCAGCTCCAAGGCATTGGCGCCGCTCCCCTGGACGCAAGCTCCAGAATTGCAGCTAAGGGACGATGTGTGCGTAGTGTGTGTGTGTGTTTACTTCGTATTCTATAGAACTCTTCAGTAGCCCGGGACTAAACATTACAGATTCTCTCCATACGTTCTGCATATTCTGCGTCCTGAAATGTTCTACACCCGAGAAAGAGAAAACACCGGATACCGCACCCGCCACGCAAGTGCAGCATCCGATGTCATTCCCTAAAGATTAGAACGTCTGCGCATCCGCCAAAGTACGCGGATCAGGGGCACGCTCCAGGCCATGACGCTCATAGCCACTGTGCTCCCGATAGTTCTGAATCCACAGCTCATAATCGAGCTCATCAGGGTCAAGCGCCGGAGCACTCGACCGGGAAATATACCGGTTCTCCTCACTAGGTACCAGCTTCTCGGTACCGCCGAAGAGAGCCTCATCCAGCTTCTCACCCTTGCGAAGACCAATCTCCTTGATCTCCACGTCATACCGCTCATACGCCTGGCGCATCGCCTTCGCAACGTCCAGGATCTTGACCGGCTGACCCATATCCAGCACCATGACCTCACCCGGGCGACCAATCGCACCGGCAAGCATCACCAGCAAGCAGGCATCGGTAATCAGCATGAAGTAACGGGTCGCGCGCTTATCCGTCAGGGTAATCGGACCACCCGAGAGGATCTGCTTCGTAAAGAGCGGCTTAATCGAACCGCGCGAACCAAACACGTTGCCAAAACGAACCGACACGTAGGTGTTGCCGGTCTTCTCACCAAAGTACGCAGTCAGACGCTCCGCCACACGCTTGGACTGACCCAGCGCAGTCTTCGGATCCGCAGCCTTATCGGTCGACACGTTCACGAAGGTCTTCACGCCCACCGCCTCCGCGGCACGCAGCACGTTCAAAGTGCCCAGGGAGTTCGTCTTCCACGCCTCCTGCGGGTACGCCTCCAGCGCCGACACATGCTTCAACGCCGCAGCGTGGAACACCACCTCGGGGCGACGCTCACGGAAAATCTCCAGCAGGTTATCGCCCTCACGAATATCAGCCAGAATGATGCGGTCATCGTCCAGGCTCGACTCGTGAGTAATCGAAACCTTCGTCTCCATCAGCAGAGTCTCATCATGATCAAGCATCATGAGGGTCTCCGGCTCAAACTCGCTAATCTGACGGCACAGCTCAGAACCAATCGAACCGCCCGCACCCGTAACCAGCACACGCTTACCGTGCAGGTACGAACGCAGAATATCGCGGTCAATATCGTAGTTAATCTCACCACGAATCACGCGCATCAGGTCGTTATCGCTCGCGGTAATCAGACGCTCACCCATCAGTCGAGCATTCGCGCTACTAATACGCTGAACCTCAACCTTAAGCTTACGCATGCGGTTGCAGAAGGACTCGAAGTAATCCTCCGACATATCCGAAATCGTCACCAGAATCTTACGGGTACCCGACTCACGAATCACCTGCTCCAGCTCGCGGTAAGTCGTAATCACCGAAATGCCGTGGAACTTCGTACCAGCCTTCAGCTGGTCATCATCGAAGACCGCAACCGGGCGAAGCTTCGCATCCTCATCGTGCAGCATCGAATCCATGACCATGCCGCCGATAAAGCCAGCACCGTACACAATCACCGGCTCACCGGTCAACTCACGCACAGCACCGCGCTCAGTGTAGACGCGCTTCGCCATGCGGGCGCCCGCCATCATAATCAGGCTAAATGCCGCCGCAATCGCAGGCACACTATGCGGAATATGCGGCAGACCCAACAGCTCATCCACAAAGGAGAAAGCAGTCAACGCCGCACCCGCGCTCAAAGCAGCCGCGCCGGCACGCCACGACTCGTCAAACGAACCGTACGAATACACGCCGTTATAAATCTTCACGCCCGCCAGACCAATGACCAGGTGCAGAACCACAGCCAACGTAGCGGTCATCGTCAACGACGCCGGGTGAATAATATCGAACACCGAACCGTTACTGAGCAGCACACTATAGCGGAGCATGTACGCAAACAAAACCGCCAGAACCCAGGCACTCGAATCAATCAGCGCCTGCGCAATCAGCCACCACGGCTTACGCTCATACAGGCGGTTCACCAGCATCGTGCCAGAGTCACCCTCCGTCACCATCGTGCCGCGCTGAGCTGCCTTCTGCATCACCACATGAGCGTGAGGTTTCAACTGAGCCACTACATGCCTCCTTCAGATGCGGTACCAGAAGAACGAGAAGAAGCACGAGCCGTCAAAGACGACAACGCACGAAACGCCGAACGGCGCGCCTGCTCAGGAACAAAACGGTACACACTCCGCACCGCCATATTCTGAGCCCACTGAAGCTTAGAAATACCGTGACCGGTGTACAGTCGACGCTGAATCGCCACATCCTGCAACCAGGCGTCCACTCCCCCGCGCTTCGTGTACGCGCCCGCACCCACGCGGTAACGCACCAGAGCCTCAGGGATATTACCCAGACGATAGCCGGCATCGCGCAGACGCATCCACAGCCACCAATCCTCAGCGCCGGGCACGAACTCGTAACCGCCCAGCTGCTGCACGGCACTCTTCACGAACGCCACGGACGGGTGATAAATCGGGTTACGCGAATCCATCGCGCTGAGCAGACGCGCAGAATCAACAATCGCCTCGCGGGTCGACTCCACCGAAGTATTGCTCTCATTCACCTCAAGCATGGCAGAGCCCAGCACCGTGTAGCCGCCCTGCACCAGGGCAGGAATCAGACGCGCAAAACGAGTCGGCTCAGACAGATCATCAGAATCAGCACGAGCAACCAGCTCATACAAACACGCCTGCAGACCGGCGTTCAGCGCCTCCGCCAAACCAACATTCTGAGCCAGATCCACCACCTGAATCGGCGGGCAATCCAGATTCTCGGCGCGTTGAACCCAGCGGTCCACCACGGCATCCAGCTCGGGGGCCAGCGGACCATCCTTCACCAAAACCAGCTCGGAAGGACGCACCGTCTGGTTCAGCAGATTCGACTCCAACGCCTGATCCAGATAGGAGGGGTTCTCCTTCGCGTACACGCTCATCAGCACCGAAAAATCGGGTACGGAGCTCACGCAACCGCGCGCCTTCTCAGAATCAGCGTGACTTTCAACGGATGCAGGCACGCCGTAGCGGCCGGGGAAAGTCAGCGGGTAAATGCCCTCAAGCACCTGAGCATTCGGGCGAGGCGCACGCAAACCATCACGCACACCATTGAGGAAATACCCCAGGTAGGTTCGGCGGTCATCAGTACGCAGAACAGTAGAAATCCACAGGCGCACCGACGAGCCACCGTAGAGCAGCTTCTCCAGCGGGTTCAGGGTACGCGAACGGGTAAAGACCCACAGCTTATTGCGCACATCGTTATAGAAACGCGGCCCCGGGTCAGCGTTCGTTGTACCAAAAGTCTTCGTGTGGTGCTTAGCCACCGAAGAAGGCACCGCAATGCCGTCACGGTGATGAATCAGACGAGTCGAAAACTCGAAGTCATCATTCCAAATAAAGAACTCAGCAATCGGCAAACCACCATTACGGCGAATAGCCTGCGCATCCATCAGAATCGACACGAACGAGGCGCTACGAATCGGGCGGGCACCCACAGCCTGCGCACGAGCATGACGCTGCTGACCCGCCGCAAACATCGTGCGCGGAGTGTTCATCGGGTGGTCCTCGCCGTTCGTCCACACCACACGAGATGCCACCACCGCGGGGCGCTGCGAAGGCACCGGCGAATAGTTCAGCCAGGCGGCAACCGCCTCCGACAGGGTATTCTCGGTTGGCTCGGTGTCATCATCCATAACCCACACCAGGTCCGGGTTGTGGCGTTCCAGGGCACGGTCAATGCCCACCGCAAAGCCGCCAGCACCACCCATGTTCTTCTCCAGGCGGATGCAATCCACCGGCAGCTCATAGTCCAGGGTGCGCAGATACTCGGCGGTGCCATCCGTGGAGGCGTTATCAACAATCACCACCGCCGTAGGCACGCGCTCACCCGAAGCGATACCAGCCAGGGTCTTCGGTAGCAGGTCCTCGCGGTTATAGGTCACCACCACGGCAACCGTGCGGGGGTACTCGTTCAAAGAATCGCAAGATGAAGACTGATCGGAAGAAGGCTGGGCAAAAGCGGTCACGTCGCTGTACTTTTCTGCCATAAGTTCTCCCTCCACGGCGCGATGCGCCTGAATCAGCCGATACGCGATATACCCATACCGAACTGGGCGCTTGTGGTGTTTCTCGCGCCCGCGGTATTCAACCGTGTGGATATATCACTCAAAGAAAATATTCTACCTGCGGTCTCCACTAGAGAGTGAACCATCACCCCAAAAGGCGCACTTTATGACAAATAAACAACCGAATTCAGTTGATTTATCCGCATAGCGGACGTACCGGCACACCCAGTTTTGGGTATCCATCAAGCTACCAGCTTCACAGCCTGTGTTTGCGCTGTGCACCCCGTGCGAAAAAACGACCAGAGACCGAATAAAACCCCACAAATTCCCCATAAACTGTTCAAATATGGGAAAGTTGAAATGACCCCATTTTTCCCCGCAACGTACGCGGGCTCGTGAGAGGTAAAAGAGATGTCCGAATCCAAGTGGAAAGTCATTGGCGCCAGCGGCTTCGTTGGTTCCTCCATCGTCGCGCGTCTGAACGCAGAAGGTATCAGCGTCGACCCCATCGAGGCACCTCGACTCGCAACCCGCGCCCTCGACGTAGACAGCATCATCGACGAAGCAGACCAGCTTGAAGGCATCATCGACTCCCTCGCAGAAGCCTTCGCCGGCGCGCAGGTCGTCGTCAACGCGGCGGGCCTCGCAGCACCCAATATGCAAGATCTGCCCCCGCTCGTCGGCGCAAACGCCCTGCTTCCCGCCGTAATCGCCATCGCCGCGCAGCGCACCGGCGTGCGCCGCGTCATCCACCTCTCCTCCGCAGCGGTACAGGGCCCGCGCCTCGTGCTGGATGATTCCGAAGAGACCAACCCGTTCAGCGCCTACTCCTTCTCCAAGGCGCTCGGCGAAGAAGCACTGCTCGATCTGCAGGACTACTTCCTCGACGAACACCCCGAAAGCGCACCCGAACTGTGCATCCTTCGCGCAACCAGCGTGCAGGGCCGAGGCCGACGCACCACCGAACTCTTCGCCAAGATAGCCTCCTCCCCCTTCGCATCCGTTGCGGGTGCAGGCACCGGCAAGTCCCCGGTCTCCAGCGTGCAAGCCCTCGCAGAATTCGTAGTCATGCTCGGCACCTTCCCCGGCGAACTACCCGCCATCGTGCTACAGCCCTGGGAAGGCGCAACCGTCGCCTCCGCATCCGTGGATGCTGGTCGCCGCCACCCGCACCGCCTGCCCGAGTGGCTCTGCCGCGCGGCCGTCAAGGCGGGCTACACCGTCTCCGAACTAATGAACGACAAGTTCGCAGGATCCGTACGTAAGGTCGAGGTCATGTGGTTCGGCCAGGGCATCGACGACTCCTGGGCACGTGACAACAACCTTCTGCCCACCCCGCGCGTGCGTGAAGTACTGCGCAACGCCCACACCGCGCTGGGTAAGAAGAAGGACCGCCGCTTCGACAAGAACTAGGTAGCGTACGTGCGCCCCTAGCAGCGCACAACCTGAGGCACGCAGCCCAGGAGCGCATAACCTGTAGGACTCATAACGAAAGGGAACCCCCGATATATCTGAACGATATATCGGGGGTTCCCTATACGTTTTTATGCTCCGAGCTTTATAACTCGCAGAGGTTTAGAGGTGATCCTCCGGGGCGTCCTTCTGCTCGGTCTTTGCCTCAGACTCAACCTTTGCCTCAGCTTCAGTCTTGGTAGCCTCAGTCTTAGCTTCTGCCGACTTAGCCTCATCCTTAGAGGCAGTCTCAATCTTCGACGCGCCAAAGACCAGCGCGCGAGCAGTATCAGCAGGAACTGGGTGAGTCTGCGGCTCATCCGCACGAACCGGCTTCGGAGTGTTGTCACGGTAGCCGCGCGAACGCTCCTGGTCCACGCCAGTGCTGAAAGCAGAAGACAGAGCCGAAGTAGCGCCCAGCAGGGACGCAGCGACAGAACCGGCCACCGGTGCCGAAGCGCGACGAGCAGGCTCACCGCTCACAGTGTGGGTGCTGTCCCACTGCTCGTACGCTTCATCCAGGTCAGCCTGCTCATCCAGAGCACGCTCAGAAGGAGTCGACTCAGACGACGCGGAAGAAGCAGCCTCAGCTTCCTCAACCTTACGAGCCGCCTGCTCGTCAGCCTCCGCACGAGTCAGAATGGTCGGAACGACCTCGCGCAGCTCCTCCACCGAAATTGCGCCCTCACGAACCACCACGTAGGGGAAGGAAGTGCAATCCAGAATCGTGGACGGTGCCGGGTCACGCTCAGTCACCACAACCACGCCGTCCTCATTCGGCTCAGACTCAAGCGGCTTAGGACGAGCGCCACCGTCAATCACCACAGCAACGTCCTCGCCCAGAGAATCCATGGCGGTCTGTGCGTCCAGTGCGGCTTCCTGACCGGTCTTGTTCGCGCTCGAAACCGCCAGCGGACCGTGCTCAGTCAGCAGCTTCAGGGCGAACTCGTCATCGGGAACACGCACGGCAACAGTACCGCGGGTCTCACCCAAATCCCAGCTCAGCGACGGGTACGCGTGAAGAATGATAGTCAGCGCGCCGGGCCAGAAGCGACCACCCAGATCGTAAATATCGTCCGGAACGTCGTCGACCACGCCAGCGAGCGCAGCAAGATCAAAGATCAGCACGGGCGGCGGCATGGTGCGGTCGCGGCCCTTATCTGCCAGCAGCTTGGCAACGCCCTGATGCGAGAAAGCATCGGCGGCAATACCGTAGACGGTATCGGTGGGCATCACAATCGTGTCGTGCGCCTTCAGCGCCTCGCGGGCAGCTTCGATGGCCTCGCGGGTCTCAGTTTCAGTCGTTACGGGGTACAGCTTTGCAGTCACGGGTCTTATTCTCTCATGTTTTTCTGGATGCGGCGAGGCGCCGGCATCCACAACGCGCCATGTGGAAGCGTTCTTCCGAGCGTTCACCATATTTCGCCGGCTCTGAGCCTGCTGCGGAGGCGGACGCGTTGCCTTCACGCAGCCCGGCACGGGCGAGGTGGTGCATCTACTAGTTTAAAGGCTCTAGTGGGTGCGGTTTATAACCGACGCTATGCCGCGGGCGATTATTCAGGTCACGCACCGGGTAGCAGCCCTCAAAGCCGAGACGTGCCAAGAGTTCGGCAACGGCTTCTTCCTGGGTGTCGTCGTGCTCCATGATGAACAGGCCGCCGGGGGCTAGAAGCTCGAAGGCGCGGGTGGCGATGGCGGCGGGCATCTGCATGCCGTCCGCTCCCCCGCCGTACAGCGCCATCTCCGGGTCGTGCAGGGCGGCCTCCGGGTCAGCGGGTACGTTCGCCGGCGGAATATACGGCGGGTTAGAGAGTACCGCGTCGAAGGTTCCGGCGAGCTCGGTGAGGGCGGTGAGGGCATCCCCATGAACCAGGTGCACGCCGAGCGGCTCCAGGTTCTTGCGGGTGTAGGGGATGGCGTCTTCGGAGAGCTCCACCGCGAATACCTGCGCGTCCGGCAGTTCGCTCTTGACTGCCGCCGCGATAGCCCCGGAGCCGGTGCACAGGTCGACGATGCGCAACTGACCGGTTGCCGAGTCGGCGCGTGCGCTCAGCACTTTGAGGGCTTCTTCGACGAGCAGTTCCGTCTCGGGGCGGGGTACGAATACGCCCGGTCCGACTGCCAGTTCTAGACGGTAGAAGGGAGCGGAGCCGGTGATATGCTGTAGCGGCTCGCGGGAGGCGCGGCGGGCGACCAGCGCCTCGTACTCTGCGACCTGTGCGGGGGTGAGTCGCTCCCCCATGAGCGCAGCGTGCTGTAGGCGTGAGCGTGAGCCGTCGTAGAGCAGGTGCGCGGCGAGTAGCTCGGCGTCCACGCGGGGGCTGGGTACCTGCGCCAGTGCCGCGGTGGCGCGTGTGAGTACCTGCGCGAGCTCTTCCCCGCGCGGGTCGTGCACATTCACCTTCATGAGCTCTCCTCCTCGTCTTTCGACGGCAAGTCCCTAACGATTCAAAAACTGTCACCGCATACAGGTGAGGGGCTCCACCGCCGCAGCGGCGAGCCCCTCACCAACATCTCACGCCGATTCCGAAGAATCAGCAAGAGCAAATACAGAACCTACGTCTGCACAGAACTACTTCTGCCCAGAATTACTTCTGTTCCTGGCCCACCTGAGCGAGGCGGTGCGCCTCATCCATCTCAATAGCGGACTGAACCACAGGCTCCAGGTCACCATTCAGCACAGCATCCAGGTTGTACGCCTTATAGCCGGTACGGTGATCCGCAATGCGGTTCTCCGGGAAGTTGTACGTACGGATACGCTCCGAACGGTCCATGGTACGCACCTGCGAAGCACGGTGTGCCGCGTTCTCAGCGTCAATCTGCTCCTGCTGGTGAGCCAACAGGCGCGCACGCAGAACGCGCATCGCAGCTTCACGGTTCTGCAGCTGAGACTTCTCATTCTGCATCGCCACCACAATACCGGTCGGAAGGTGAGTAATACGCACCGCCGAGTCAGTGGTGTTCACCGACTGGCCACCGGGGCCCGAAGAACGGTACACGTCAATCTTCAGGTCGTTCTGGTTAATCTCGATTTCCTCGGGCTCATCCACCTCGGGGAACACCAGAACACCAGCAGCAGAAGTGTGGATACGGCCCTGAGACTCAGTCGCCGGAACACGCTGCACACGGTGCACGCCACCCTCATACTTCAGGTGTGCCCACACGCCCTCAGCCGGCTCATTCGAGGAGCCCTTAATAGCAATCTGGGCGTCCTTGTAACCGCCAACATCGGTGCTGGTCGAAGAAATAATCTCAGTCTTCCAGCCCTTGTGCTCGGCGTAACGCATGTACATGCGCAGCAGGTCACCAGCGAACAGAGCCGCCTCGTCACCACCGGCACCAGCCTTCACCTCAAGAATGACGTTACGGCCATCATCCGGGTCACGCGGAATCAGCAGGCGGCGCAGCTTCTCCTGAGCAACCTCCAGCTCCTCCTCCAGGCCGGGAATCTCCGCCGCGAAATCCGGATCCTCATCAGCCATCTCGCGAGCAGCCTCAAGGTCATCCTTCAGCGAAGTGTACTTGTTGTACGCAGTCACAATACCGGTCAGCTCCGCGTAGCGGCGGCCCACACGGCGTGCCTTACCCTGATTCGCCTGCACGGCGGGGTCAGCCAGCTGATTCTGCAGGTCAGCGTGCTCATCCAGCAGAACCTGAATAGATTCAAACATTCTGTTCTCTCTTCCATCTCCCGCACTTTACGCCGCACGGGCAGGCACTAGACATCTCACACCCCTCACAACGGGGATGCACAAAACGAACGGCTCACGCGCCCCACCCACATGAGGAGGTGGGGCGCGTGAGATACGAGCCTTAGTCGACCAGACGCAGACCGTTCTTCTGAACCGTCAGAAGGAACTCCACGTTGCTTTCAGTCTTACGCAGCTGGTTGGTCAGAACACCCAGAGCCTGCTCGGGTTCCATACCCGCCAGGGCACGGCGCAGACCCCACATAATCTTGATCTCATCCGGGGAGAGCAGGTTCTCCTCGCGGCGAGTACCAGAAGCGTTAATATCAACCGCCGGGAAGATACGCTTATCCGCCAGCTGACGGGACAGGCGCAGCTCCATGTTACCGGTGCCCTTGAACTCTTCGAAGATCACTTCGTCCATCTTCGAGCCGGTCTCAACCAGGGCGGTAGCCAGGATGGTCAGCGAGCCACCCTCTTCAATGTTGCGGGCAGCGCCGAAGAACTTCTTCGGCGGGTACAGTGCAGCAGAATCCACACCACCGGACAGGATACGACCGGATGCGGGAGCCGCCAGGTTGTATGCGCGGCCCAGGCGGGTCATGGAGTCCAGCAGCACGACCACATCGTAGCCGAGCTCCACCATACGCTTCGCACGCTCAATAGCCAACTCAGCCACAGTGGTGTGATCCTCAGCGGGACGGTCGAAGGTCGAGGCAATAACCTCACCCTTGACGGTGCGCTGCATATCGGTCACTTCTTCAGGACGCTCATCCACCAGGACCATCATCAGGTACACGTCCGGGTTGTTCACAGTAATCGCGTTCGCAATGGACTGCAGCATGAGGGTCTTACCCGCCTTCGGCGGGGACACAATCAGACCACGCTGACCCTTACCGATCGGGGACACCAGGTCCACCACGCGGGTGCCCAGCTTCTTCGGGGTGGTCTCCAGGCGCAGACGCTCCTTGGGGTACAGCGGAGTCAGCTTCGAGAACACGCGGCGGTTCGCTGCTTCCTCAACACTCTGACCGTTAATCGCCTCAACCTGGACCAGGGCGTTGAAACGCTGGCGGCTGTTCGACTCACCCTCACGCGGCACGCGAATCGCGCCGAGCACGTGGTCACCCTTACGCAGGTTGTACTTCTTCACCTGAGCCAGGGAGACGTACACGTCGTTGGTGCCGGGCAGGTAGCCGGTGGTACGCACGAAAGCGTAGTTGTCGAGAATGTCCAGAACACCCGAAATCGGTGCCAGCACATCGTCTTCGCTCAGGCGAGGCTCGTTCTCCTCGCGGCGGCGAGCCTGCTTCTCAGCACGCTCAGCCTGACGGTCACGCTTAGAACGGCGCTCAGTACGCTCGGCACGCTCTGCGCGTTCTGCACGCTCAGCAGCCTTACGCTCGGCACGTTCGCTACGCTCAGCATTGCGCTCTGCACGCTCTGCGTTACGCTCACGCTTAGTGCGACGCTCGGTGCGCTCGCCATCCTGGTCGCGGCGACGCTCACGGGTGCGGGTACGCTTCGAGCTCTTCTCACCGTCGGGGGTGCCAAAAGTCATGTCCAGGGCAGCGTTCAGGCTGTCCAGGCTCGCGGTGCCGTCAGCGGTAGTAGCCTTCAGCTCAGCAGAGTTACCGGGCAGGTCAACCTGCTCCGCACGCTCGCCAATACGCTCAGCAGCCAGCTCAGCGCGCACATCCAGCGGAGGAAGCTCAGCGGGCTTCTCGTCCTTACGGGTGCGGGTGCGGCGGGTACGCTTCTCCGGCTTCTCGTTATTCTCAGTCTTCTCGGACTTCTCAGCCGATGCGTCCTCACCCTCAGCGGCACGGCGAGCGCGCGCACGCTTCTGAGCGGGAGTCTCGTAACGGGAAGAGCGGGTACGCTTCTCAGCCTTCTCAGCGCCCTCAGCGGGGGCTTCAGCAACCTCAGCGTTTTCGGTCTTCTCAGCCTGCGCCTCAGCATCCTTCTGGGTGCGAGTACGACGGGTACGGCGAGGCTTAGACTCCTCAGCCTTCTCAGTAGCGGGGGTCTGGGCAGACTCAGCGGGAGTCTCAGCCTTGGGCTCAGCAGGAGCGGCTACGGCGCCACCACGCTGATGCTCCTCAAGAGCCTGAACCAGCTCAGCCTTCTTCAACTTCAGATAGCCGCGGATGCCAAGCTGCTGGGCGAGGACACGCAGCTGCGCGACCTTCAAGTTTGCAAGTTCCGGTGCGGCAGCTGCCGTACCGTACTCATCGGTGACAACAATATTCTTTGCCAACTACAATTCCTTTGGTTATAAGCCCTGAAAATCTTCAGAATAAAGATCGGGCGGGCGCTATAGCGCGGTCAAAGGTTTAGACACTGCCGAAAGAAAACAGCAGTCTGCACCTTCGACTCCCTCGAACCGCGCTGGAGGCGGTTCGCGTCTCTTACCGTACCCGCTGATTCAGACACAGCGAGCACACACGGAAGATAAGGCGCTCTATCACAAATGTGGGCAAGCCCAAACCATCATCTATACAAACCATCTACGCGAGATGAAGAGGATGGATTGGTCACTTTGAAAGGGCACCCGCCGCGAAACCGAACCCTCAGAAAAGTCTTCCCTATGCGTCAGAAATAAAGAAGACGTGAATCCCAAAGGCACTCCCCCGAACCTTGCCGGTTCCCGCTCAGACACAAAAAGCATCTGAGGCATCAGGGGAAACGGAAGTAC
Organism: Rothia sp. (in: high G+C Gram-positive bacteria); assembly: GCF_015265375.1. Classification (GTDB taxonomy): domain Bacteria; phylum Actinomycetota; class Actinomycetes; order Actinomycetales; family Micrococcaceae; genus Rothia. Next base: position 17,854 of record NZ_JABZXW010000012.1, on the reverse strand, counting down.
GTTACGAAGGATAGTATCGACGGTCTACATTGAACGACGGGCGAACCTCAACGTAGGACGAACTAATAACGTCCTACTGAGTAACTATAACACCTTCAGTATCAATTTCAAGGGGAAGCACTCGCCAGTTCAGGCGGCGATCCGCGATAGCGCTGCAGGGGTGGGTCGCCTCAAACTCGGCAATCGCCTCCTGAACCTGTCGCACCTGCTCATCGCCGTGCGCAAAGGTCAAAACGGTCGGACCAGCACCAGAAATTACCGCCGCAAAACCCTGACCGCGCAGGTACGCCACCAGCGCAGCCGACGGTTCCATCGCGGTCACACGGTACCCCTGATGCAGGTAGTCCACGGTCGCATCCATCAGGTGCTCGGGAGCATCAGAGAGAGTGCGCACCAGCAGCGCCGCGCGAGCCGAGTTCGCCACAGCTTCAATGTGAGGCATCTGTGCGGGAATCAGCGAACGAGCAAGCTTCGTCGACACCTCATAATCGGGCACAGCCACCACCGGGTGAACATCAGGATGCACCGGAATAATCAGGGACTTCCAATTGCCCATCTCACCCCAGGACACCGACAGGTTGCCGTAAATCGCCGGAGCCACGTTATCCGGGTGGCCCTCCATATCGGAGGCGACCTGCAGCATCTGCTCACGGCTCAGACGGTACTCTTCCGGCAGCAGACCGCTCGCCGCAGCTACACCCGCCACAATAGCCGACGCCGAAGAACCCATACCGCGAGAATGCGGAATCTTATTATCAGCAATCAGCTTCACAGCAGGCAGCTCATCCAAACCAGCCGCCGCAAAACCAGCCTTCATCGCCTGCAAAACCAGGTGGCTCTCATCGCGAGGAACATCCGCGCTGCCCTCACCGCTGAGCTCAAACTCCAGGCCGGACTCAATACGCTCAACAACCAGCTCATCATAGAAGCCAAGGCCCAAACCCATGCTGTCATAGCCGGGGCCCAGGTTAGCGCTCGTAGCGGGAACGCGGACCTTGACGGACGCGCCCACCGGAATATCAGAAATATGCAGGGAAGACATGAGAAGAACCTCGCGATCGGTGACGTAATGAGTGAATAGGTGAAAGATACAAAAAGGGCTGTCATGCAGGTGCACCCCGCCCCGAAAACCGGGACGGAGTGCACAACGTAGTATGAATAGGCTAGTGCAAATCGAGAATATCTGCCACAGCAACCACGTCGAAGGGAGCCTTAGTCGGCTCAACCTTCACGCCGTTCACAGCCTGCAGAGCCCACTGCGGGTCCTTCAGACCGTGACCGGTCACGGTAATCACAATGGTCTTACCCTCGGGAGCTTCACCGGCGCGGTGCTTCTTCAGCAGACCCGCAACACCGGCAGCCGAAGCCGGCTCCACGAAGACACCCTCGCGGGCAGACAGCCAGCGGTGCGCTTCCAGAATCTCCTCATCGGTGACAGCCTCAATCACGCCGCCGGACTCGTCACGAGCAACTTCAGCCTTCTCCCACGACGCGGGGTTACCAATACGGATCGCGGTCGCAATGGTCTCAGGAGCCTCAATCGGGTGACCAGCAACGATTGGTGCAGCACCAGCAGCCTGGAAGCCCCACATAATCGGACGCTTGGTCGCAACCGGCTCCAGCACCTTACCGTCACGGTTGGTGTAAGGCTCCGAGTACTCCTTGTAGCCCTTCCAGTACGCGGTGATGTTACCCGCGTTGCCAACCGGCAGCAGGTGATAATCGGGAGCGTCACCCAGGGTATCAACAACCTCAAACGAACCGGTCTTCTGGCCCTCAATACGGTAAGGGTTGACCGAGTTCACCAGGAACACCGGGTAATTCTCGCTGAGCTTGCGAGCAATCTCCAGGCAGTTATCGAAGTTGCCGTCAATCTGAATGATGTCAGCACCGTGAGCGATAGCCTGAGACAGCTTACCCATAGAAATCTTGCCGTCCGGAACCAGCACTGCACAGCGCATACCAGCCTGCAGAGCGTACGCAGCAGCCGAAGCGGAAGTGTTACCGGTCGAAGCACACACAACAGCCTTCGCACCGTCACGCTTAGCGGCGGTCATCGCACTGGTCATGCCGCGGTCCTTGAACGAACCGGTCGGGTTCATACCCTCAAACTTCAGGTAAACGGTGTTACCGGTCTCAGCAGACAGTGCCGGCGCGTGAATCAGCGGGGTACCGCCCTCGCCCAGGGTCACAGCCTTCACATCGTCTGCGAAAGGCAGACGGTCACGGTACTCATTGATAACGCCCTGCCACACGTGTGCCATTGGCTTCTCCTTCAATCTTGGCGCCCCGCCCGCCGAACCTTCCGTAGGTTCGGCGCGGTAGCGGGTACGCGGGTTCGTTCGTGAGCGATGCTTCTACACGCGAGCATCGCACGTTTAGTGAGCGGCGCGTGCCGCACGTCAGTTAGCGCTAAGCGCCTAGTGCTTCTCAGTGCCTAGTGCTTCTCGGACTCCACGCGGATGACCGAGTTCACCTCACGCACAGTGTCCAGAGCGTCAATCACAGCAATCGCACGGCGCAAATCTGCGTCCTTCGCAGAGTGGGTGACCATACGAATCTGAGCCACACCCTCCTTCGGGGCGGACTGGCGCAGAGAATCAACAGAAATGCCGTGCTCAGTCAGGATGCGGGTAATATTCGCCAGAACGCCCAGGCGATCCTCCACCAAAACACCCACCGAGTAGCGAGACACCACGTTATCCAGACCGGTTGCGTGCAGCTGAGCGTGGGAAGTCTCCGGAACACCGGGACCACCCAGCACCAGACGACGAGCCAGGGACACGAAGTCACCCAGAACAGCCGAAGCAGTCGGAGCGCCACCCGCACCGGGACCGTAGAACATCAGCTCGCCAGCGTTCTCCGCCTCAACGAACACAGCGTTGAACGCACCGTGCACGCCCGCCAGCGGGTGCTGACGAGGAATCAGGGTCGGGTTCACGCGAATGTTCGCGCCGTTCTCACCCTCACGCTCACAAATAGCCAGCAGCTTGATGACGTAACCATCAGCATCCGCGGCAGCAACATCATCAGCGGTGATGGAAGTAATGCCCTCGGTGTGCACATCATCAATAGTGAACGTCGAGTGGAACGCCAAAGAAGCAACAATCGCAGCCTTCGACGCGGCGTCGTGGCCCTCAACGTCAGCGGTCGGGTCAGCCTCCGCGTAGCCGAGCTTCTGAGCCTCAGCCAGCGCGTCCGAGAAGGATGCGCCGGTGGTGTCCATCTGGTCAAGAATGTAATTGGTGGTGCCGTTCATGATGCCCAGAACGCGGGTCACACGGTCACCAGCCAGGGAGTCACGCAGGGGGCGCAGAATCGGGATAGCACCCGCAACAGCAGCCTCGTAAGAGAGCTGAGCACCGGACTCATCAGCGGCAGCCTGCAGTTCCACGCCGTGCTTAGCCAGCAGCGCCTTGTTGCCGGAGACCACGGACTTACCCGCCTTCAGAGCACGCAGAATGCGAGTGCGAGCCGGCTCAATACCGCCGGTCAGCTCGATGACCACATCCGCTGCATCGATGAGAGCGTCAGCATCGGTGGTGTACAGCGAGGGGTCCGCATTCCAGTGGCGGGATGCATTAGTATCGCGCACAGCAATACCGATCAACTCCACGGGCGCGCCAATGCGCTTTTCAAGGACAGCGTTATCCTCTACCAGGATGCGAGCAGCCTGGGAACCGACATTACCGGCACCAAGCAGTGCTACTTTGATCTTTTCAGCCACGATAGTCTCTTTCTACGGTCTGTTCCGGGTTCGCCCCGGTATCTCTTCGGGCTAAGGCACGGATGCGGCGCAGAGCACGCACCCAACAACCACTTTATCAAGAGGCGGCGACGGCTCAGCAGCCTCAAGCTGCGACTTTTACTCTCTGAGATGAGGTATCCCTCACAGTTATGAGGTGAACCTTATCGTCTGTCATGTTTTGAACGCACAAAACCGTGAAGACCCCGCCCGCAACCGCCACCTCACGGCGCGCATTGCAGAGACGGGAACTTCACGGTTTTTCATGATGTCAGACAGGGTTCTTAGATATCCGTTCTTAGATATCCGAACCCATATCCAGCGCCAGCATATCCTCCTCGCGCTGACGACGAATCATCACGCGAGAAGGCTTACCCTCAGCGGTCGCAATCACCGGCGGGCGAGTCAAGAAGTTATAGTTCGAACCCAGCACATAGCAGTACGCGCCGGTCGCCGGAACCGCCAGAATATCGCCAGCCTGCAGGTCAGCCGGCAGGTAGCAGTAACGAACCACCACATCGCCGGACTCGCAGTGCTTACCCACCACGCGAGAGAGCACCTGCTCCCCCGCCGGGGCACGATTCGCCAGAGTCACCGAATAATCCGATTCGTACAGCACCGGGCGGGCGTTATCACTCATACCGCCGTCCACCGAAACGTAGCGGCGCACACGAATCTCGCCGTTCTCATCCTCAATGCTCACGTTCTTAATGGTGCCCACCGTGTACAGGGTCGCACCCGAAGGACCAGAAATAGAACGGCCCGGCTCGAACGACATGTGCGGAATCGCCATGCCCAGGCGCTCGCAGGTTGCCGCAACGGAAGCGGCAATCGACTCGGTCACCTCGGTAATCGAGCGGGGGTGATCCGCCTCGGTGTAGCCGATGCCGTAGCCACCACCCAAATCCAGCTCCGGCAGGGTCACGCCCAGGTCACGGTTGAGGCGGTTCATGAACTCCAGGGCGGTAGTAGCCGCCTGCTCAAAGCCCTCCGCCTCAAAAATCTGCGAACCAATATGGCAGTGAATACCGCGGAAATCCAGGGAATCGGTCGCGTTCAGAATCGCGGCAGCCAGAGCCGCGTAAGAATCGGTAGACTCAACGCCCCAGTATTCCAGCTCCTCTTCATCCAGACCAGCAAGCGCGGCGGTGCCGGGCTGCAGGGACATGCCGAACTTCTGATCCTCGTGCGCGGTCGCAATGGACTCGTGGGTCGAGGCATGCACGCCGGGGGTGATGCGAATCAGCACCGGAACCGGGGCGTAAGGCTCCTCGCCCTCAGCCACACGCTCGGCGGCAAGCTCGGCGTACACGCGCTCAATGAGCTTGAGCTCGTCCACCGAGTCAGCCACCACGCGACCCAGGCCGTTGCGGATCGCGCGGGCAATCTCAGCCTCCGACTTGTTGTTGCCGTGCAGGGCGATGTTCGCACCTGGAACCTGTGCGCGCAGAGCCAACGCCAGCTCACCACCGGAGGCGGTATCCAGGCACAGGCCCTCCTCGGTCGCCCAACGCGCCACAGCGGTGGACAGGAACGACTTACCGGCGTAGTAGACGCTCACCTGCGCGCCGTGCTCGGCGAAAGCCTGTTCAAAAGCGGTGCGGTAGGCGCGGGCGCGGGCGCGGAAGGTCGTCTCGGAGAAGACGTACTGCGGGGTTTCGTGCTCAGCCGCCAGGTCGCTGACGGTCACGCCATCAATGCAGAGCTCGCCCTGCTCATTGCGGGTGAAGGAATCCGTCCAGATGGTGCGGGACAGTGCCTCGGGATGCTCGGGGTAGGTGAGCCATTCGGGGGCGTAGAGGGCGCGGGCTTCGCTCATCGTGTCTCTTTCTTAGCTATCTTGCCGGCATACGCTCAACCCCCGCCCCGGTAGTACCGGGTCGGGGGTTGAAACGAGAGTATTACATGCGCTCGGGTGCGCTCACACCCAGCAGGTTCAGACCGTTAGCCAGCACCTGCTGTGCCGCGTTGTTCAGCAGCAGGCGGGTACGGTGCAGGTCGGTGACCGCTTCGTCCGCCTTGGGGGTGACGCGGGAGACACCGTACCAGCTGTGGTATGCCGAAGCGAGCTGTTCCAGGTAGCGGTTCACGCGGTGCGGCTCGTAGAACTTCGCGGCATCACGCACAGCAGCGGGGAACTGGCCGAGTACAGCCAGCAGCTCGCCGTCAGCAGCCGAGTCGAGCAGGGAGGTGTCCACGCCGTCCTCAACCTTCACGCCAGCCTCCGCGGCGTTACGTGCCACAGCGGCGGTACGTGCGTGAGCGTACTGCACGTAGTAGACCGGGTTCTCGTTGCTCTTGGAAGTCAGCAGGCCCAGGTCAATGTCGATGGGGGTGTCCACCGAGTAGCGGGTCAGCTCGTAGCGGGCTGCGTCAACGCCAACAGCCTCGACCAGGTCCTCGAGGGTGACCACGGTGCCGGCACGCTTGGACATGCGGACGGGCTTGCCGTCCTTGACCAGGTTCACCAGCTGACCGATCATGACCTCAATCTGGTCGGCGCGGTAGCCAAGAATCTGGGCGATAGCCTTCAGACGGCCCACGTAGCCGTTGTGGTCAGCACCGAGCATGTAAATCGCCACGTCGGCGGGGTTTACTGCGCGGGTCATCTTGTCCTGGTAGTAGGCGATATCGCCCGCCACGTAGGCGTGGTTGCCGTCAGACTTAATGACCACGCGGTCCTTGTCGTCGCCGTAGTCGGTGGTGCGCATCCACCATGCGCCGTCAGCCTCGAAGAGCTGACCGTTCTCACGCATGGTCTCGAGCAGGGCGTCCACCTTGCCGCCTTCGAACACGGAGTTCTCGTGGAAGAACACGTCGAAGTGGGTGCCGAATGCCGCCAGGGACTCCTTGATCTGATCGAACATCAGGTGAGTACCGATTTCGCGGAAAATCTCTTCGGGGTTCTCAGCCTCAAGCGCGTCGGGGCGCTGAGCCAGAATCTGGTCCTTAATGTCAACAATGTACGCTCCAGCGTAGCCGTCCTCGGGGGTCTCCTCGCCGCGAGCAGCGGCAATCAGGGAGCGCACGAAACGGTCAATCTGGGTGCCGTGGTCGTTGAAGTAGTATTCACGCACGACGTTAGCGCCTTCAGCCTCAAGGACGCGGGCAAGCGCATCACCGACGGCAGCCCAGCGGGTACCGCCCAGGTGGATGGGGCCGGTGGGGTTCGCGGAGACGAACTCAAGGTTGATGGTCTTGCCGGCGAACTTGTCGCTGCGGCCGTATGCTTCGCCAGCCTCAACGATGGTAGCGGCAAGCTCACCAGCAGCTGCGGCGTCCAGGGTGATGTTCAGGAAGCCGGGGCCAGCAATATCTACGGATGCAACACCGGGGATGGCGCTAATCTTCTCTGCCAGAAGAGCTGCTGCCTCACGCGGGTTCTTGCCCACCTTCTTGGCGAGCTGCAGAGCGACGTTGGTTGCCCAGTCGCCGTGTTCACGGGACTTGGGGCGCTCCACTCGGACGGCGGGCAGTTCAGCGCCCTCCACGAGGGTCAGCTGGCCGGAGGAAATGGTTTCTTCAAGGGCAAGCGCAATGGCTTCGGAGAGTTCTTCAGGAGTCATAACAAACTATTCTAGCAAGCCTTGGCAGGTGCCTGACCCTTTATCTAGTGCATATCTGATACCATAGGTGGGTTGCCTCTGTAGCTCAGCGGATTAGAGCACCAGTTTCCGGTACTGGGGGTCGAAGGTTCGAATCCTTTCAGGGGCACGATGTTCTTATTCGAGAGGGAACACGGGAGCCGATATCCGAGGCGTATTGTTCGGGTATCGGCTCCTTTTTATTTAACAACTCAACTTTATTGAGCCACCCACCCTGTTGTGCATAAAGCCTGCGCCGGGCGACCGTTCCCGCCAGCTCCCTCTTCAACCTCAGGCTTCAACCTCAGAGGGTGGACACTACCCGCCTGCCTGTTGTGGCAACGCTAACAGCCTTGAGAGAATGGGAAAACGCGCACACCCGTCACATCAGCACGGCTTCAAGCCACAACAGCGGAGGTAACCCGATGACCACCATGCGCCAGATTCAGCTCACCGAATGGGGCGACGAAAGCGTTCTGCACGAAGCAAACGTGCCTATCCCCTCGCCGGTGCGCGGTCACGTGCTCATCAAAACGGTTGCCGCCGGCGTGAACCCGATTGATCTGACCACCCGCAAGGGTCTGGGCCCCGCCGCTCAGCTGGCAGACCCGTCGTACAAGCCCTTCGTGCCCGGCTGGGATGTTGCCGGCACCGTGGTTGCTACCGCCGGTGACTACACGGGTTTTAAGGTGGGCGACGGCGTATTTGGTCTTGTTGCTTTCCCCTCCCCCGCCGGTGCGTACGCCGAGTATGTTCTCGCCCCGGCGCATCAGCTGGTGAAGGTGCCCGCCGATGTTCCCTGCGCGCAATTGGGTGGCGCTCCCCTGGCGGCGCTGACCGCATACCAGGCACTCTTCGAAGTGGCGCGATTGAAGGAAGGCGAGCGCGTGCTCATTCACGCCGGTGCCGGAGGCGTCGGTCACCTCGCCGTTCAGCTGGCGGCGCAGGCTGGCGCTCAGGTTTTTGCGACCGCCTCCGCGGCGAACCACGAGTTTGTGCGCTCGCTGGGTGCCCAGCCTATTGATTACCGCACCGAGGATTTCCGCGCCGTACTGGGCCAGACCATGGATGTGGTGCTCAATTCCACCGGTCAGCAGACCTTCCTCGATTCGCTGGAGGTGCTGGTTCCCGGCGGCCGCATTGTCACCCTGACCAGCCCCGACCCGCTGGATGTTGCGCGTGAGCGCGGCTTCGAGGCGCAGTGGCTGACGGTTCACCCGGACCGCATGCAGATGCAGGAGATTGCCCGCCTCATGTCCTTGGGCCTGTTGAAGGTATACGTGGATCAGGTGCTTGATTTTTCGCAGGCTGCGCAGGCTCATGCCCTGGTGGCGACGGGTCGCACCCGCGGCAAGATCGTGCTGGTTCCCTAACGAGGTGCTGATTCATGCAGACTTCTGAGAGCACGCCGAAGGTTGAGGGCGCATTGAACGCTGAGGGCGTACCGAATGTAGAGAGCGCGCCGACCGTTGAGGGTACCGAGTACCGCTCCGGTTTTTACCGCGAGGCGGGCTTTTACGATGCCCACTCGCTGCCCGACTACGGCGCGCAGTCGCCGGTAACTCGTGAAGCGTTCGCCTACGATTTCTTCCCCGCGACCGGGGATATCTCTTCCCCCGCGCCGCTACTGGTGTGGGTTCACGGTGGCGCCTGGCGTTTCGGCACCAACCAGGCCCTACGCGACACTATCCTGCGCACCTCTGGCGGGGAGCAGCCCAATACCCAGGCGCTCATGCGCGCCGCTTTTCAGCAGGCGGGCTGGGCGGTCGCGTCCATCAACTACCGGTATTCGCATCAGGCACTCTTCCCGGGTGCCCTGCACGATGTGAAGGAGGCAGTGCGTTTCTTCCGCGCCAACGCGCACGAATTCGGTATTGACCCGCAACGCATTGCGGTAGCGGGCGGAAGCGCCGGCGGGCACCTGAGCATGCTGGTTGCGCATACGGGAGATTCCGCCGCCGGTAACGGTAGCGATGGGGATTCTGCGAGCGCACCCGAGCACGACGAATACTTTGAGGGCAGGGCGGCGAGCGCCTACCCGTCCCATAGTTCGCAGGTGGCTGCGGCGGCTTCGTTTTACGGGGTCAGCGATTTGAGGACCATCTTCACCGATCGGCCCCTGGCTGGCTACGCTCTCGACCATCCCGAAGATGACGGCGCCGAATGGCGACTACTGGGAAGCACCCACCCCGTACCCGCAGACGTGTCTACCATCGACGCTTCCAAGGGCGAGCGGGCGGTTCCGGGTGTCTGCATCGAGCGCGCCCAAAAGAACTGGGAGCGTGCGCATCCTATTGATGCGGTACGCCCCCAGAAACGAGTGAATAAGGTCGAAAGTGCCTCTGCACCGGGTGCGAGCGGCGGCGCCACTGCCCTGATGCTTGTGCACGGTATTAGTGATTCGTGTGTGCCGTACCAGCAATCGGTGCGGGTATATCAGGCGCTGCGCACGCGGCAGGTGCCTACCGATTTGGTGCTGGTTCCGGATGCCGAACACGGGGATTCGCGCTGTTTTAGCCCCGACATTGTTCAGCAGATGCTGCTATTTCTCAACCGCGCTGTGTAGCTTGAGCGGTTCGACAGGTTAGCGAGGTTAGCGAACGCGGCGGTTCACGTATTCGTGCTCAAGGCGGTAGCGTTCGAGGTCATCAAAAGCAACGCGACGGTGCGTGTTAATGCGCTCGAACGGAATATCTCCGCGCTCCAGCAGGCGAACAACGGTCGGGCGGGATACGCCCAGGTAGTCTGCCGCCTCCTGCGTGGTCATGAGGCGGTCCTGGCGTACCACGCAGACGTCCTTACGGTCGGCGAATGCGCGCGCTACGGAGGTGAGGGGTCCGTACATTTCGGGGGAAATCTGTACGCGCTCGCCGTCGCCAGTGACCATGTAGAGGGTTTCTTCGGCGCTGAGGCGGTCGAAGTGGGTGCGCAGACTCGCGTGAACGAGGGCTTGGAAGAGTTCTTCGCAGCGGTGGTGAATTTCTTCGTGCTGTCCGTCTTCGTAGCAATCCAACACTGCAACACGTGTTGCCGGGTACGTCTTTGGTGATGGCATAGTCACTCCTTCGTTACTGTGTTATTCACCACTGTAGCAGTTGAACGAAACTATCGAAAGAAAGTTAAGAAGCGCAGTTAATTCGCATCTACGGTGCATAAAATTCAGATGAATAATTATTAACTCTTTAGATAGCATTTGATGTCATTTATTGTATATTAACTGCTCTCCTGGGGTCAGTATTCCACCGCCGCCCACCCCGGGGTTCCCGCAAACAAACCCAAATATGACAAACAAAGCACACCCCAAGCCCACCGCGGGCAAGGCGAGTACACTGGATAGGATATGTCTGAGCAGAAATCCACAAAGAAACACGCAGATACTTCTAAGGCCCCACGCACCGCCCCCACCATGGCGAGCATGGCCGCCGCAATCCACGCGGCAAAGGTACGATCCTCCGAAAAAACCGGCGAAAAAGCCGCTGGCAAAACCGCAGATAAAACTACTGAGAACAACGCGGTAAAAAAGGGCACACAGAAGAATAGCGCCCAGAAGAATAACGCAGACCACAAGAACTCCTCCCGCGGCGCCTCCGAACGCAACTCCAACGCCTCCCGCTCCAACCGACGCGGAGGCGGCACCAACCGCGCCCGCAAGCAGGGCAACCAGCAGGGCGACAACAAGAGCAGCCAGCAGAACCGCCCGGCACCGCGCCGCTACGAACCGTTCATCCCCGAGGTCATCACCTACCCCGAAGAACTGCCCGTCAGCGAACGCCGCGAAGACATCATGAACGCGATCCGCGACAACCAGGTCGTCATCATCGCGGGTGAAACCGGCTCCGGTAAAACCACCCAGATCCCCAAAATGTGCCTCGACCTGGGCCTGGGAGAGAAGGGCCTCATCGGCCACACCCAGCCGCGCCGACTCGCCGCACGCTCCGTCGCCGAACGCATCGCCGAAGAACTCGGACAGAAAATCGGCGAAACCGTCGGCTACCAGGTGCGATTCACCTCCGAAGTCGGCGAACACAGCGCCATCAAGCTCATGACCGACGGCATTCTGCTCGCCGAAATCCAGAACGACAAGCTGCTGCGCCGCTACTCCACCCTCATCATTGACGAGGCGCACGAACGCAGCCTGAACATTGACTTCATCCTCGGCTACCTCAAGCGCATCCTGCCGCAGCGCCCGGATCTGAAGGTCATCATCACCTCCGCGACCATCGACCCGGAGCGTTTCGCACGCCACTTCTCCCCCAGCTACGTGCCGGGCAAGGGCATCGTCGACGAAAACCTCAGCGCCGAAGAACGCGAAATCGCCGAAGCAATCCTGCCCGACGACGCGCCGCCCATCATTGAGGTGTCCGGCCGAACCTACCCCGTGGAAATCCGCTACCGCCCGCTCGACGAGGAAGACTACCTCAGCGACGACGAAATCGAAGACGACCACGACCCCACCGACGGCATCCTCGACGCCATCAAGGAACTCTCCAAAGAAGCGCCCGGCGACATCCTCATCTTCTTCTCCGGCGAACGCGAAATCCGCGACGCCAAGGACGCTATCGAGGCGATGGTCCTCAAGTCGCCGCGTCTGAACTACGAAGTGCTGCCCCTGTATGCGCGCCTCTCGCTCGCAGAGCAGCACCGCGTGTTCTCCCCCGGATCTCGCCCGCGCATCGTGCTCGCCACGAACGTTGCCGAAACCTCGCTGACCGTGCCCGGCATCAAGTACGTCATCGACACCGGCACCGCACGCATCTCCCGCTACTCGGCACGCACCAAGGTTCAGCGCCTGCCCATCGAACGCATCTCGCAGGCAAGCGCCAACCAGCGCTCCGGTCGATGCGGCCGCGTCAGCGACGGCATCGCAATCCGCCTCTACTCTGAGGAAGACTTCAACTCACGCCCCGAGTTCACCGACCCCGAAATTCTGCGCACCAACCTCGCAGCCGTCATCCTGCAGATGATCGCAATCGGCGTGGTCCGCGAACCCGGCGACATCTCCCGCTTCCCGTTCGTGCAGCCGCCCGCATCCCGCGCCATCAACGACGGCGTGAACCTGCTGCGCGAACTCGGCGCGCTCACCGAACGCCCCCGCGGCCCCCGCAAGGGCCGCGGCAATAGCGCAACCCTCACCGCCATCGGCCGAGCCATGGCGGCATTCCCCGTGGACCCGCGCCTGGCCCGCATGATCATTGAAGGCGGCCGCCGCAACTGCGCCAAGGAAATGATGGTGCTCGCCGCCGCCCTGACCATCCAGGACCCGCGCGAACGCCCCGCCGACGTGCGCGCCGAAGCCGACGCGATGCACGCCCGCTTCGTCGACGACACCTCCGACTTCTCCTCCTTCCTGTTGCTCTGGGACTACATCAACGAGCAGCAGGCGGCGCTGTCCTCCTCGCAGCTGCGCAAAATGTGCCACCGCGAATACATCAACTACCTGCGCATCCGCGAATGGCAGGACCTCTTCGCCCAGCTGCGCGAAATGGGACGCACCGCCAACATTCACGCCAGCGGCGGCAGGGACATCAACGCCTCCGCCCACGAAATCGACATCCACAAGAGCCTGCTCACCGGCCTGCTCTCGCACGTAGGCGTCAAAGAAGAACGCGAAAAGGACTCCAAGGGACGCAACCGCGGCCCCCGCGAATACCTCGGCGCACGCGGCACCAAGTTCGCGATCTTCCCCGGCTCCGGCCTGTTCAAAAAGAGCCCCGACTGGGTGCTCTCCGCCGAACTCGTCGAAACCTCCCGCCTGTGGGCGCGCACCAACGCCGCCATCGACCCGCAGTGGATCGAAGAGGTCGGCAAGCACCTCATCAGCGTGCAATACTCCGAACCGCACTGGTCCCTCAGCTCCGGCGCGGCAGTCGCCTACGCCAAGGGCACGCTCTTCGGCCTGACCATCTACGCCGACCGCCCCGTGCAGTACGCCCGCGTAGACGCCGCCGCAGCCCGCGAAATCTTCATTCAGTCCGCCCTCGTCGAAGGCCAGTGGCACACCCAGCACAAGTTCTACCTGCGCAACCAGCGTGCCCTCGCCGAGGTCGAAGAGCTTGAGGCACGCCTGCGCCGCCGCGACCTGCGCGTGGACGACTCCGTGCTCTTCGCCTTCTACGACGCACGCATCCCCGCCCACGTGACGGATGTGCGCGCCTTCGACAAGTGGTGGAAGCAGGCACGCCTCGAAGACGACAACTACCTGGACTTCAACCCCGAAAAGCTCATCAACGAGGAAGCCGCCGACTACGACGACTCGCAGTTCCCGCGCCAGTGGGTGCAGCGCACCGACAGCGGCGAACTCACCCTCGACCTGCGCTACGAATACGCCCCCACCGCAGGCATTGGAGGCGCCCGAACCGACGCCGCAAAGCGCGACGGTGTGGCGGTTCAGGTTCCCATCCTGTTCCTCAACCAGCTGAGCCCCGAACCGTTCCGCTGGCAGATTCCCGGCCTGCGCCACGAACTCGTCACCGCGCTCATCAAGTCGCTGCCCAAGGCGATTCGACGCAACTTCGTGCCCGCACCCGACGTGGCACGCGCCGCCTGCGCCGCCCTGGAAGAGGACTACTCCCCCGCAACCGACGAGCTTATCCCCTCCCTCGCACTCGTACTACGCCGCCTGCGCGGCGTGGTCGTCGAGCCCGAAGCCTTCAACTGGGACGCCGTGCCCGAGCACCTGAAGATGGGCTTCCAGGTGCGCAACGCCCGCAACAAAATCCTGGGTGAGGGCAAGGACCTGCGCGCCCTGCAGCAGCAGCTGCACAAGGAGATTCGCAGCGCCCTCGCCGACTCGCTCGGCACATCCGACGACACCATGGCAAAAATGGTTGCACTCGCCCAGGGCGGTTCAAGTAGCTCAGGCGGCTCGGGTAGCTCCGCGGCTTCTGCCAAGAAGGGCGCGAAGAACCCGGGTGCCCCTGCCAACGCGGATGCATCCGGCGGAGTACGCGAGGTCACCGGCCTCACCGCATTCCCCGCCGATCTCTTCCCCAACGGAGAGATCCCCCGCAAGGTACAGCGCGTCATCGCAACCCAGGCAGTCAACGGCTACCCCGCCCTCGTCGACGAAGAAACCAGCGTAGGACTGCGCATCTTCCCCACCGAGGCCGAGCAGCTGCACGCCCAGCGCCGCGGCATCATCCGCCTACTGCAGCTGCAGGTGCCCTCGCCCGTGCGCTACGTGAGCGAACACCTCTCCCACAAGGAGAAAATCGTCTTCACGCAGAACCCGCACGGCTCCATCGACGAACTCATCCGCGACTGCACCGTCGCGGCGCTCGACCACCTCGTGCCGCACACGCCCATCTTCACGCACGCCGAATATAGCGGACTCTACGAGCACGTGCGCGCCGAACTCATCGAAACGGTCTTCGACGTCACCAAGCTCGTTGCCGAAATCCTCTCCGAAGCCACCGCGCTGAAGAAGGCAATCAAGAAGGCAACCTCGCTGACGACTATGCACGCCGTCTCCGACGTGAAGGCACAGATGGAGAACCTGGTCTACCCCGGGTTCGTGGCGCAGACCGGCTACGACCAGCTGGTTCACCTGCCGCGCTACCTGAAGGCCGCCCAGGTGCGCCTGACGAAGCTCGGCCCGAACCTGCACCGCGACAACCAGCTCATGCTCACCGTGCAGGATCTGGAAGACTCCTACGATAACGCGGTCAAGTCGCTGCCGGCAGGCACCATCGTGCCGGATGCGCTCCGCCGCGTGAACTGGATGATTGAGGAGCTGCGCGTCAGCTTCTTCGCCCAGGAGCTTGGTACCGCCTACACGGTGTCTGAGAAGCGCATTGCGAAGGCTCAGCGTGAGGCGCTGGACGCCATCAAGCGCTAGCTTGTGAGGCTACGGGTTGTCTGCGGCTTGCGCGGATGGCGGTGCTCGTCCTCGCTCCTACAGGGGCACCCGCCCTCGCAGAGCTCGGGCACCCTGATGTCGCTACGGACGGCACCACCTTTCCGCGGTAGGTTCCCGGCTCAGCTTGCGCTGTGAATGGCAAAGAGCCCCCACACGATTACCTCGTGTGGGGGCTCTTTGCTTGCGTTGCAGATGCAGCCGTGTTTTCCGGATGCGCCCTCAGGGTGTCACACGGACGCTCTCCGCAGCGAAGCAAGGAGGGGCGGAGCGTCCGGGTGACGGGTGCCCCTGCGTAGGCGCGAAGGAAACATGCGGCGCACCTACACCTGAGTAGGAATGAGGAAGAACACCGCCCCTCATGCTTTCCAAGCGACGAAGGAAACATGCGGCGCACCGCCCAAACGCCTCAGCGTGAGAAACGGTTAGGCAGCCGCCTCACAGAAGGTCACCGTCACCGAACCGTTACCGCGCTCGCGCATCCACTGCGGCGCATTCTCAGCCGAAACAATCACACCCTCGCTCACGGACGGTGCGATGTACGAGCCGCCCGCGCCGCCTGCGCCGCCCTGCATCGTGTAGCCGATGCCCTGACGCACGCCGGTCGGGCTGTTCAGCCACTTCTGGGTCAGCACAATCGAGGAGACGGACTGTGCCGCGCCGGAACCGCCGCCTCCGTAGCCTGCGCCGCCGCCACCGGACACCACGGACTGGTAGCCGTTGAAGTTCTGCGCGTACGCACCCTCGTCGTTGTAGATGTCCAGGTCCCAGCTGCGGTCCTCGTAGGTGCCCTTCTCGTGCACGCTGGCGGGGTTCTCATCCAGCTGGTAGGAGTATGCGCCCGCGCCGTCGCCGCCGTTGCCCGCGAAGCCGCTCGTGCCCGCGTTACCGGCAACGAACTGGCTGAACAGAACCTGGTTATTGGTGGTTTCAAAGCCGATGATGGGGCCACTTGCCGGCAGGGTGCCTGCCGCGCCGCCTACGCCGCCCACGCCCGCTGCGCCGCCGGAACCGGAGTTGTAGGTCAGGACCTTGGAGCGTTCAGCCTTGTAGATTTCGTAGCCGGGGGTGCCGTTGGAGCCTGCCGCTGCGGAGGCGCTACCCGCCGCGTCAAACTGCGGGGATGCATCCGAGCCGAGTGCCGCCACGCCTGCGTCAATCTGGCCGTCGAGGTTGGAGTACCAGGGGTCCGCGTAGGACACGCCGGAGCTGGTCATGCCCGCGCCGCCACCGCCGCCTGCAACAGCAACCACGGTGCCGTCAACGAGCAGTGCGGATGAGCCGCCACCGGATGCGGCGTAGACCTGGCTCTTGGAGTTTGCCGGGTCAGCGTACTTTGCGTCGACCTGCGCGGTGACGTAGGCGGGGATGGTGTAGGTGGGTACGGAGCCGCCGTTGCCGTAGCCTTCACCGCCGGCGGTGGGGGTGAGGGAGCCGTCGCCGATACCGCCTGCCGCGGCGATAATCTGCACGGTGGAGCCGGGGGTGACGGGAATGATGCCGGTGACCTTCGCGCCGGAGCCGGCGGGGGTCATGCGGTTGTTGGTGCCGCCTGCGCCGCCGACCAGCTCAAAACGAAGCTTGTAGACGTTGTTGGGCACGGCGAAGCTCTGCACGGTCTTGGCGCCTTCGTCGGTGCCGGAGATGCTGTACGCGGGGTTGGCCGCCAGGATGCAGTCGTTGGTGGCGGCGACGGATGCCGCGTAGGAGGGGATGGTTGCCGAGGCTGTGACGACCGGTGCCGCCCAGGCTGCGCCAGCGACGAGCTTGCGGCGGGTCATGGAAGTAGACATGGTATGCCCTTTATTCAGGTGGGGTGATGTGTTTGCGGCGCGACTTTATTTGGCTCCAAACGAGCCTCGATTTGCTTGCTGTGGAAAGAAAATCAGCACCGAGGAAAAGAATACCCTTAACCTCAGCTTTAACATAAATCCCTGGTTGGAGCGCGGCATGGGAACCTTTGGGCATCTCGCACTGCTCCTTTCCTTCGCTCCTGCAGGGGAACCCGCCGCACCCGGACGCTCCGCTCTTCCTTGCTTCGCTGCGGAGAGCGCCCGGGCGGGCACCCTGATGTCGCTTCCGGCAGGTGCGGCACTAGGCTAAAATTTCAGCTCATCTATCCGGCGAAGCCGGCGAAAGATTGAGAAGGCGACAGCCCCCCTCCCCCTCCAGTTCGTTATGCCGGTATCGCACACAAGCCCCGCGCTTACGGAACTGGAGCTGAGTGTCTTACGCAGGGAGCGGGAGGGATGGTGTCCTCCGTCGTGACATCAGGGTGCCCGAAGCGAAGCGAGGGCGGGTCCCCTGTAGGAATAAGGAGGAACACCGTCCCTCCGTAAACAAAGAAACTAAAATGTTAAACACAAAACCCCTTAGCCGTAAAGCTAAGGGGTTTTCCTTTGTGCGCGATACTGGGATCGAACCAGTGACCTCTTCCGTGTCAGGGAAGCGCGCTACCGCTGCGCCAATCGCGCTCACAAAACAGTTGTTTTGTTGCGAGGTGAGGACGGGATTCGAACCCGCGTACACGGCTTTGCAGGCCGCTGCCTAACCACTCGACCACCTCACCGCATACGCTCCACGAGGGAACGCGTTCGAACTCTTGGAGTCCTTACGAGCGGTTGACGAGACTTGAACTCGCGACATCCACCTTGGCAAGGTGGTGCTCTA
>NZ_JABZXW010000078.1 GCF_015265375.1 Rothia sp. (in: high G+C Gram-positive bacteria) | reverse complement strand
ACTCGGGGCTTCGAAGTCTCAGTCATGACGAGAACTCCTTGTTTTCGGGGGTTGAATCGTCAATATCGCCGGGGTGGTTGCATTCCGAAGAATTGCCCAGCAGATTCTCAATTCGTCCCAGTTGTTCATCGTTTAACAAACCTCTATTATGCGCTCTTTTTGCGGTTGCGTGTGCCAGAGCGGCATAAGAGTCTGTAATATCACCTGTTTTCTCATGCTCTGAGTATTCATTCAGAGCCTGAAGGTGAGCCTTCACGGTGCCTGCGTCTCCACGTGCCACGGGCCCGGTCAGGGCACCCTCGCCGCTGGCGAGCGCATTGTCCACGGCGGCTCGAACGAGCGGCCCCATGTAGCGTGCCGGGTCCTCAATACCGATGGATGCGAGCATCTGCTGGGACTGACCCAGGATGGTTACGAGGTGGTTCGCGGCGTGCGCCAGGGCTGCGTGGTAGAGTGCTCGGTCGGCCTCGGCAACGTGCACGGGTTCGCCGCCCACCTCCACCACGAGTGCCTGAGCAATCGGGATGAAAGGCGCCGGTCCGGTCACGGCGAAACAGGTGCCGTTCAGGCGCTGCAGGTCCACGGACATGCCGGTGAAGGTCATGGCGGGGTGAATCGCCAAACCGATAGCACCCAGCGCGGTCGCCGGTGCGAGAACCTCGGTGCCGTGGCGGCCGGAGGTGTGCACCAGAATCTGACCGGCGGTAATACTTCCCGAGGACGCCAGGTAGGTGACAAGACCCGGCAGCTCATCATCGGGAACCGCAAGAATCAGCAATTCGCTACGTTCGGCAATCTGTTCCACAGGTAGCAGAGGCACATCGGGAAGCAGCATCGCGGCGCGCTCCTGAGACGCCTCAGACACCGCGTGAACACCCACAATAGTGTGCTCACAGGCGCGCAAAGCCGCACCGAGGACGGCGCCAACCCTCCCGGCGGAAATAATTCCAATGCCCAAACGCGCAGGTTTTGAATGCTGTATCACGGCTTTAAGTATATTCTCCCTTTCACGCAGGCCCTGCCGCCGGTGTCACGAAGACGACCGACGGCAGGATGCGCTCTGCAGTTTTGCTAGTTGTCTGGCTGAGCTAGCGGGTTAGCTGAGCTGCCGGGCTGGCTTAGGGCCGCCCGCTCAGTACCGGCTCAGGTACGCGGTAGTAGGGCTCAATACCCTCCAGGCGAACCGTCATCAGCCACACCAGGTCCTCGCAAACGCGCGGCGGCAGGTGCATCATGAGAGTGCGCACCGGGCCGGGCACCGTACCGAAATGCACGCTCGCGCATCCGAAGGCACGCTGCAGCGGGCCCTGGCCCCAGCTCACGCTCAGCACGCGGCTCACCGGAACAATCGCCAGCGTGCGGTTGAAACAGCCTCCACGAATCAGCAGCAGGTCGCCCTGCGTATGCTCGCCAACGCTCGCCCGTGCGGCATCCGAATCAATGCGGGTGGTCGCCTGCACCGAACCGGCAGTGTAACCGACCGTGGTCACGCCGTTACGCTTCCAGGTGAGCAGGTCCATCCAGCGCGCCGACGAGGGGGTCACAATCATTGCCGGAACCTGCGGCTGCTGACGCTTCAACGAACCGTTGGCGGTATCCAGCAGCACCTGTGCCTGCACCTCATCCAGGGCGGGCAACAGCAAACGCAACACCATCAGCGCCTCCTGCCTATTACCAACCGGCAGAGCAATATTGCGGGTCACCAGCTTCTGGTTATCGTTCTGCTCAATACCAATACCGGCAATGGTCATCTTGATGCGGTACCAGCCGAACACACGCCACAGAATGGACTGCTCCACCACCAGCGCCTGAATACGCTCAACCATCACGTTCTGAGTGTGCGTGCCGGTGAAACCGTACCGCAGGGTCACACCGCCCTGACCGCTCGGGGTGATTTTGAAGTTCGCGGCACCATCAAAACGCGCCCACAACGTACCCAAGTAACCGAGCAGCGGTACGAAGGTGCCGGGTAGCAACGCCATGAAAATCAGGAACGGACTCTCGCCATCTAGGATCGCGGCAATGACCGCGGCACCAACCATGAGAGCCACGGCGGGCACCAGCCACACCAGATGCTCCAACATGATGGAGGCAATCAGACGCACATTCGAGATGCGGAAAATCGGCGGCTGCGAGGGGTCAGCCGGGGTCGGCATCGGCATGCGAGCGCCGCGGCGGGATGCGCCGGGGTACTGAGTACCGGGGTGCTGGGGTGCAGACTGCTCGGGGGCGGGCTGCTGGATGCCCTGCTGAGGTACCGCCTGCTGGGTGCCGTCCTGCGCAGGCACGCCGTAGGACGCCTCATAGGATGCCTCGAACGGCTGGTGCAGCTGATCCGCATCCGGCATACGCTCCGCCGAAATCTGCATGCTGCCGGGCAGCACGTCGATCGGGCGGCCAGCCGCCTCCGAACGCAACAAGTTGATACTCGCCATCGCGGTACGGCGCAGAACCTCCGCCTTGCGGGCGGAAACGTACTTGATGTGCAGTGCCTCCGAAGAGCCGTCAGCCACCTCAAAACGAAGCTCCGACAGACCCAGCAGGCGCGCCACCAGAGGACGCGAAATGTCCACGCTCTGCACGCTCTCCAAGCGGATCGTGCGGTTCTTCTTGAACAGAAAACCGCTACGGCGGTGAATCGCCAAATCATCCAGGCTGTAGCGGGTAAACCACCAATCAATCGAGCCGCCAACCAGAATCAGCATGAGCACACCGAAGCCGATGAGCTGCGAGTACGTCGCACTGAAATAGCTGCTGTTCTCGTCGAATGCCTGCGTCAGGCGCGCACCCCACTCATTCGGCGGGGTCGTCAGAATATTCAGGATGATGCTCTGGAAGAAGCCGAACGCCAGCAGAATAACGAACCAGAGGTTCATGATGAACGTGCGGATATCGGCACGCCACCACTTCTGCTCCTGCGGTGAGGGGTTCGCCTGCGGCTGGTTTCCCTGACCGTAATTACCGTAAACCTGCTGGTCAGCACCATATCCAGCGGGGTGGCTGGCAGAGCTACCGTAACCCGAACCGCTATTATTTGGGGCGTTATTATTCGGAACCGGGGTACTCATTAGAGCGCCGCCATTCGCTCATCGGCGCGGCGCACCAGATCCGCACGCAGCTCCTCCGCCACGTTCAGCGGAATACCGAACAGCACCATCGTGCCGGTCGTCGTACCCGCGGTGCGCACCGTCAGGCGGGCAACACCGCACATGCGCTCCAGCGGGCCTGAATCCACGTCAACATACTGGATGCGACCGTACGGCATAGAGCTCATCGAACGGAACACGATGCCGCGGCGCGCCATCAGGTGATTCGACTCCAGGGCGTAGCCGAGCGCGCGAGTACGGCGCGGCGTGGTCAGAATCCACCACAGACCCCACAGACCAAACACCGCAATCACAGCCACGCCTGCGATGCGTAGCGCATCCGGGCCGCCGAAGAACGCACCCGCACAATACAGGGCAACGCCCGCAAGAATCGGGAGCGCCAGGGCAGAAAGAGTGTGAATATAACGAACCGTCAGGTAGCGGGAGGCGGCGGGCACCCACTGCGGCTCCGGTACGGGCTGCGAGGGAACCGGCTGAGAAGGCGCCGGCTGGGAGCTTACCGGCTGAGCGGGTGCCGACTGTGAGGGCACCTGCTGAGGTGCGTTCGGGTACGCGGCAGCGGGCGGAACCTGCTGACCATATTGGGTTTGCTGAACATACTGCGCCTGCTGACCGGGCTGTACCTGCTGGTCATACGGGGCACCAGACTGACCGTAAGCCGCCTGCTGGTACTGCCCGTACTGATTCTGCCCATGCTGGTCCTGCTGGCCGGGCTGACTCTGCCCATACTGACCGTATTGAGCATTCTGGGCATCCTGCCCGTACTGGCCATTCGGCGAATAACTATTCTGGTTAGGAGCCGACATAGGTTCCTCCCTCTCGCGGCTTTACAGCACCGGAAGAGGAGGCCGCATCCTCATCATCCTCCGGCGGAATACGACAACAATGCTGCGCCCACAGGCCAGCAATCAGCAGGGCAACACTGCCCACACAATTAACAAGAACCTCCCAAAAGAGCACCGAAAAACCGCGCGTCGACACCATCACCAGGTGGTACCCAAGAATCGCACCGCACCAGCCCGTCAACAGGGCACCGGTCATGATGGAGCCCTGCGCGTACGCCACCGCACGCGCCGCAAGAATCGGTCCCATATGGGGCACCTTCTCACGCGTCTGAATACGACGATAACGAGCCACCTGCACACCCAGCCACACGGCACCCGCCGCAACCAGCAGGCACACCGTGCCGAGCATCCACGAGAAATTCAGCTCGCCAAAACCGGCGCCAATCATCACGGAATTCACCATAAGAGCGACCGCGGCAGCGCACACCGCCGCCACAATAATCGCCCGATAGCTCAGGGGCTTCATGGTGTTTCCTTTCGGTAGGTTCCTCTACCTTCCAGAGTGCCACATTTAAGGCTGATCAGGTACCTTCATCTCACGCATATAGCTGATAGCGTCTTCATCTGCCTCAACCAGCGTGCGGGACAGCTCCGCAACGCTCACCACCTCGCGGCTCAGCGGCTCGGGAACCTCATCGGCACGCTCCCCCGAAGGCTCCGCACGATGCGTGACCGTCAGGCGTGCCTGCGGGTCCATCTGCGCCCACGGCACCAGCACAAAAGCACGCTCCTGCGCCCGCGGATGCGGCAGAGTCAGCACCGGATCCTCAGAAATCACGCCGTCATAGTCAATCACATCAATATCGAGGGTGCGCGGACCCCACCGCACCAGGCGCTCACGGTGATGCGCCGCCTCCACCGCATTGCACAGCTTCAGCAGCTCGTAGGCGCCAAGGTCGGTGGCCACCTCAATGACCACGTTCACGAAATCCGGCTGACCTGCCGGGCCACCCACCGGGGCGGTACGGTACAGCCCGGAGGCGCGCACCAGCTGCACACCGCCCGCCACCAGGTCGGCGACGGCACGCTCCAGGGTGTCTTCGCTTTCGCCCAGGTTCGAGCCCAACGCCAGCACTGCCCGATGTTTCTGCGTGCGGTGCTTCTGCGTATCGGGCTTCTGCGTGCCCGCCACTAGCGGCCGCCCTCAGCGGTACGCTCAGTAGCACGCTCACGGAACGCGCTCACCGCAACGTTACCGAACGGCAGCTCAATCGGTGCCTGCGGCTTCGACACGGTAATCTCCACCGCCTCAACGTACTCAAACATCGCGAGGATACCCTCCGCAATGTTCACCGCGAGAGTCTCAATCAGGTCCAGGGAACCGTTCGTAATGTGGCGGTGAATCAGGTCCACCACCAGCGCGTAGTTCGTGGTCTTCGTCAGGTCATCCGTCGCAGCGGCGGCAGAGAAATCGCTGTACAGGGTCGCGTCCACGACGAAGGGCTGGCCGTCGCGCTTCTCAAAATCGAGCACGCCGTGGTAGCCCTTGGCGGTAATGCCGGTGAGGGTGATGCGGTCGTGGCGGGCGTAATCTGCCTGGGTCATTGGGGGGTCTCCTAAAAGTATTCGGGTAGTCGGCGGTTGCGGGTGGTGGTTCTAGCTGACAGAACGCAGCGCGGAGGCGACCGTCACCGCATCCACGCTGGCGGGCACGTCGTGCACGCGCACAGCCCACACACCGCGCGCCGCCACCAGGGCGGTTACCGCCGCCGAAGCTGCCGCACGATGCTCGGCCGGGCGCGGCTCCGACAGAGACTGCCACAGCTCGCGTTCAGCCTCACCCGCCTCGGTTGCGGTGAAGCCGCTCGCGTTCAGACGCTCAGCCAGCGCCATATCCGCCGCCGTCAGGGCGTTAGCAATAAAACGCTTGCGGGAACCGGCAATGAGCAGGCGATGCCCCAGGGACTGCAGCTCGTCAATGGCGGCGAGCAGCTCCCAATCTTGCATACCGCCCTTCGCGAAGCCCAGGCCCGGGTCAAGAATCAGGTTCTGCGGTAGCACACCGGCGGCGAGGAAACGCTCACGCAGACCGGTCAGCTCCTCCACAACCTCGGTGACCACGCCGCGCGGGTACTCCGCCAGGCTGTTCATGGTCTGGGAGGTGCCGCGCGCGTGCATGAGGATGTACGGCACCTGCAGCTCGGCGGCGGTTTCAATCATTTCATCGCTCACGCTCAGACCGGACACATCGTTGATGATGTGCGCACCCGCGGCAATGGCGGCGCGGGCGGTCTGCGGGTTCATGGTGTCAACGCTGATGGTGGTGCCCATCTGCGCGACCGCCTCGATGACGGGCAGGATGCGGCGCTGCTCCTCCTCCACGCTGATGCGCACGGCACCGGGGCGGGTGGACTCACCGCCAATGTCGATAATGGAGGCGCCCTCGGCAATCATGCGGGCGGCGCGGGCGATAGCGTCGGTGGCGGCGTAGTGCTTGCCGCCGTCGCTGAAGGAGTCGGGGGTGACGTTGAGGATGCCCATCACGAGGGTGCGTTCGGCGGCGAGCGCGTCGCAGGGCAGGGGTGCTACACGGGTGGATTCGGTCATGGTTTTAATCGTACCGAATCTGCGGTGCGGTGGAGTTTGGCACTGTGACAGGGTGGGGTTGGGACAGTGATGGGGGTGTTTCTGGGGACACGGCGCGCAATACTTGCATTGCAGATACTTATTTAAGGGTATGCTGGGAGGGCACGCATACCGTGCCGGGTGTGTTCCCGGTCGGCGGCGCGCACCTACACATACATACTCTAGGAAGTGACTCATTGTGAATATGAAGACCGGAGCTTGGATTCTCTCCCTGGTGGCTCTTGCCGCGCTGGTGACTATTGTGCTCGCTGAAGGTGCTCCCGCCGTGCGCTGGATTGCTTTCGGTACTGCGACCGGTTGCGGTTTCATTGCCGTGGGCTTGATCGTGACGCTTGCCCTGGGTTGGGATGATCCGAGTGAGGCGAAGGGCCGCCTGCAGCGTTAGCGGCGGGGCTCTTCTAGCTTCTGCGGTAAGGCGTTATCGGCGGCGCCACGACCGCGGAAGGCACCCGGCTCAGAACACACTCTCGGAGCACTTTGGCGATGCGAAAAGGGGCGGAGGTTTTCACCTCCGCCCCTTTCAGCGCAATACTACCCAAAAGGCTTATTTATCTTCCTTTTCATCTTCCTTCCAGATAGGATTATCTTCCCAATTCTCAGGGGCTCCCATACTAGCAATAGGCATAGAAGGTACAGAAGGGTACTCACGTAGCACATTCGGTAGCGCAGAAACGTCTCCTACGTCTAGAGATTTCAGTAGGTGCTGAATCATGAGTAGATGGTAATACGCCCTATCGCGCCTTGCACCACTGACATCTACCTTATGACCTGAACCGAGGAGCATAGGTTCTGGTAGGCCCGCATTGAAAAAACGACTCTGGTGGGCACAGATGTTACGGTCATAATTGAGTGCTTCGAGAAGACTAGACAGCTGAGGAGCACTCATATTAAACATTGACGCGATATGGACACGCACAGATTCCGGAGAGAGATCATATAGATGAGTCATCGTTCCCCATGTCATTACCTCTACCGCAACCCATATCGGCAGTTCCCCTCCATAGTACTTTTTATGGTGCTTCACAAAAGGCTGCTTAGAGGTTCCCATACCTCGCTTATAGTATCCCAACCATTCTTCATGCTTCGTATTCACACCTGCTTTTTTGCGAGACGGCGGATATTTTGCACTAGGATGAAGTTTTTCTGGTTTCAAATGGATAAGAGGATCTATTTTTCCAAGGTGGTAGCCCAAAAGCGTTTTAAAAGAGACCTCGATGGTGGAAA
>NZ_JABZXW010000011.1 GCF_015265375.1 Rothia sp. (in: high G+C Gram-positive bacteria) | reverse complement strand
GGGTGGGGGTGAGGAACTGTACGTTGTTGCCGACGAGCACGGTGGAGCCGATACGAATCGGGCAGACGTCCAGGAAGACGCAGCCAAAGTTGAAGAAGGAGCCGTCACCAATGTAGGTGTTCACGCCGTAGTCGAAGCGTGCGCCGGGGCGGATGTGGGAGTGCTCGCCCAGGTGGCCGAGGTGTTCACGGTAGACGTGCATTGCCTGTGCCTGCTCGCCGCGTGCGTAGTGTTCTTCGGCGAGGACGGTTGCAGCGTGGATGCGCTTAGTCTGCGCGGCGCATTCGGCGTCGGGCATGTAGGCGGCGCCGGAGACCATGCGGTTGAAGATGTCGCCGTTGGGGCGCTGCGGGGTGTGCATTAGTGGGCTCCTCCCAGAAGGTAAGCAAGTGCGATGATGGCCATTCCGAACAGGATGACGACTCCTCCGGCGATAGCGAATCGCTTGGAAATCTCGCGGAGGAGCTTCTTGAACTGCTCGTCAGTGATGTCTTGCTGTCGTTTACTCATGCTTTAAGTATCCCAGAGTTGCGGGGTTCTGCCTTAGTGTTTCGGTGTTTATTGCGGTATCTGGGGCGGGCGTACCGTGTGAGTTTCTGCATGGGAAGAGACCCCGCTGAGTTGAAGCCTGCGGGTGCGGGAAGGCACAATCATTGCATGACTGAGGCTCAGAAGAACACGAACCTGCAGGATGCGGCGGCTCCTGCATCCCCCGCTGGCGCATCCGCTGGTGTAGCTGCTGGTGCGCATCCGTTGGCGCATCGCCCCTGGTTGAAGAACTATACTCCGTGGACTGCGCGCGATATTGAGCTGCCCGAAACCTCGCTGAGCCACCTCATTGACGAAGCGGTTCGCACCGTACCCCACAAGGTGGCGCTGGAGTTCTTTGGCGCGACCACGACTTACGCTGAGCTGGGCGATCAGATTGAGCGTGCCGCGGAGGGCCTGCGTGTGGCGGGTGTGCAGCCGGGCGACCGTGTGGCGCTGATTCTGCCGAACTGCCCTCAGCATATTGCGGCGTTTTACGCGATTCTGCGTTTGGGCGCGATTGTGGTGGAGCATAACCCACTGTACACGGGTGCGGAGTTGCGCCACATGTTTGAGGATCACGGCGCGAAGGTCGCGATTGTGTGGGATAAGATTGCCTCGCATATTACGGGTCTTCCGGCGGATATCCGCCCGAACCATATTTATTCGGTGAACATGATTTCGGCGATGCCCGCGCTGATGCGTACCGCGCTGAAGTTGCCGCTGAAGAGTGCGCGTGCTTCGCGTGAAAAGCTGACGGGTCCCGCTCCGGGCACTGTGTCGTGGGCTCAGCTGGTGAAGAGCGAGCGTATTGATCCTGCGCATCGCCGCCCGACGGCGCACGATATTGCGCTGCTGCAGTACACCTCGGGTACGACCGGTCTGCCGAAGGGCGTGATGCTCACGCACCGCAACCTGGAGTCGAACGGCCGCATGGGTGAGGCGTGGATTAACCCGGGAGATGACGAGGTGATTTACTCGGTTCTGCCGCTGTTCCACGCGTACGGCATGACCCTGGGCGTGACGATTGCGTCGCTGTGCCGTGCCCGCCTGGTGCTGTTCCCGACCGTGGACATGGACCTGATTTTGAAGGCGATGAAGAAGACTCGCCCGACCATTCTACCTGCGGTTCCGCCGGTGTACCGCCGCCTCATGGATGAGGCGAAGAAGCGCGGTATGTCCCTGGAGGGTATCCGTTACGCGGTGTCTGGCGCGATGAACCTGCCGCCTGAGCTGGTTGCCGAGTGGGAGGAAGCCTCCGGCGGTTTCATGGTGGAAGGCTACGGCCTGACCGAGTGCGCGCCGCTGGTGTCCTGTAACCCGCTCAATGACACTCGCCGTGCCGGTTTCATTGGTGTTCCGTTCCCCTCCACCGATATTCGCGTGGTGGACCCGGAAACCGGCGAGGATGTGCCCGAGGGCGAAGAAGGCGAGCTGTGGGTGAAGGGCCCGCAGCGTTTTGCAGGCTACTGGAAGCGTGAAGATGAGACGGCGAAGACCATCACCCCCGATGGTTGGCTGCGCACCGGCGATATTGTGCGCCTGGACGAGGACTACTTCATCCAGATTGTTGACCGCATCAAGGAGGTCATCATCACCGGTGGCTTCAACGTCTCCCCGACGGAGGTTGAGGTCGCCCTCAAGCAGCACGATACGGTCGCGGACGCGGCGGTGGTCGGCATTCCGCTGCCCGCAGGTGGCGAGATGGTCGTTGCCGCTGTGGTTCCCGCCCCGGGCCGAGTGGTGGAGGAGCACACTCTGCGTGAGCACTGCTATTCGAAGGTGACCCGCTATAAGGTTCCGCGCCGCATCGTGGTGGTAGATGATCTGCCCCGTTCGATGCTGGGTAAGGTTCTGCGCCGTAAGGTGCGTGAGCAGCTGATTACTTCGGGCGAGTTTGACCAGTAGGCGCTAGCGGCTCGCTGATTACCCGTTTTATGAACGCCGGCTTGGGTTTTCGTACCCTTGCCGGCGTTTTGTGTGCGCCTGAATACACCGATAATGGCGCTTTGTGACCTGGAAATAATCACCGTATGACGAAATATGACAAAATATGACGACCTTGACGTTCTGTGTCTCATGAATAGCTCTTAACTTCCACACCCGCCCCCGCGCGTGCTGTAATTGTCCCATCATCATTCCCATCGGACGTGCTAATACCAACGTCAGCACCCGGCGGAACGCATCATCATTCAACAGAAAGATTCATAGCCGTGAAGAAGTTTGCTGCTGCACTCGCAGTTGTCCCCATGGTCTTTGGCCTGGCAGGCTGCGGTTCCACCAACTCCTCCTCCTCTTCCTCCAGCTCCAAGAAGGTCACCATTGGTGTGGTGGGTTCTGAGAAGTTCAACAAGACCCTGAAGGAAGAAGCTAAGAAGCAGGGTATCGACATTGAGTACAAGGAGTTCAGCGCTTACACCGAGCCGAACCCCGCACTGGACGCCGGTGACATCGACATGAACCGCTTCCAGCACATCGCGTACCTGTCTAACTACAACGTGAGCGCTAACAAGGACCTGCAGATTGTCGGCCCGACCGTCATCTACCCGATGGCTCTGTTCTCCAAGAAGCACTCCAAGCTGGCTGACATCCCCCAGGGTGGCGAAATCGTTATCCCGAACGACACCGTGAACGAAGCACGCGCACTGAAGCTGCTGAAGACCAACGGTCTGGTTACCTTCAAGAACGCTGACGTTGACGCACCCACCATCGACGACGTGGACACCGCTAACTCCAAGGTGAAGGTCACCCCCGTCGACGCAACCCAGACTGTGGTTGGCATGGAGTCCGCTGACGGCGCAGTCGTCAACAACGACTTCCTCAAGGATGCAGGCCTGAAGCCCGCAGACGCACTGGCTCAGGACGACCCCAAGACCGACCCCTCGGCAATCAAGTACGTGAACCTCTTCGTTGCTCAGAAGGACAAGGCTGACGACGAGACCTACAAGAAGATTGTTGAACTCTTCCACACCAAGGCCGTCATGGACGTCGTTCAGGAAGAGACCCGCGGCACCGCTGTTGAGGTCAACGTGAGCACCGACGAGCTGCGTCAGTCCCTGGCTAACGAAGAAGCCAAGCTGCGCGCCAAGAAGTAATCTTCTCAATACACGCCTCCTCTAGGCATACGCAAAGGCGGTAAGTCTAAGAACCCGATGCGGGTGAAGGCTTACCGTCCTTTGCGTAACGGCGTTAAGGCCCTTTAGCGCCCCAACCACGACATTTACGGATACATATTTATGAGTGAACTGGCACAGAGCTTCGGCGACAGCACCTCGCCCATGGTGGTTCTGGACGGAGTCTCCAAGGTCTTCGGCAACGGCCCCAAGGCAGTAGTTGCTGTCGACAACGTCTCCCTCACCATTAACCGCGGTGAAATCTTTGCAATTATCGGCTACTCCGGCGCCGGTAAGTCCACCCTGGTCCGCCTCATTAACGGCCTGGAAACCACCACCAGCGGCACCCTGACCGTTGGCGGCTTCGAAATTTCCGGCAAGCGCGACTCCGAACTGC
This sequence comes from Rothia sp. (in: high G+C Gram-positive bacteria), assembly GCF_015265375.1. Classification (GTDB taxonomy): domain Bacteria; phylum Actinomycetota; class Actinomycetes; order Actinomycetales; family Micrococcaceae; genus Rothia. The sequence goes on along the minus strand of NZ_JABZXW010000011.1, from coordinate 39,669 downwards.
GCGAAGCACGCACCAACATCGGCATGATCTTCCAGCAGTTCAACCTGATGAACTCCCGCACCGTGCTCGGTAACGTTGAGTTCCCGCTGAAGATTGCCGGCTGGTCCAAGAAGGACCGCCGCGCCCGCGCCCTGGAAATGCTCGAGTTCGTGGGTCTTGCCGACCGTGCAGGCCACTACCCGAACCAGCTTTCGGGCGGTCAGAAGCAGCGCGTGGGTATTGCCCGTGCGCTCGCGACCAACCCCGCCCTGTTGCTGGCGGATGAGTCCACCAGCGCGCTGGACCCGGAAACCACTCATGAAGTGCTTGCGCTCCTTAAGCGTGTGAACCGCGAACTGGGCGTGACCGTCGTGGTGATTACCCACGAGATGGACGTGGTCTCCAGCATCGCTGACCGTGTGGCGGTCATGGAGTCCGGTCGCGTGGTCGAGCAGGGCAACGTCTACGACGTCTTCTCCAACCCGCAGACCGACGTGGCGAAGCTGTTCGTGGCAACCACCGTCAAGCTTGCCCCCACCGGCAAGGAGGCGGCTGAGCTGCGTGCAAACCACAAGGGTTACCTCATCAACGTTGAAATTGTGGAGGGTAACCAGGAGCTCGGTAAGGTGCTGTCCTACCTGGGCGCCCGTAACGTCCGCTTCAACATTGTGGGCGGCGGTATTGAGACCCTGCAGGGCAAGGCGTACGGTACCCTCACCCTGGAACTTCTCGGCGAAATCACCAGCATTGATGCCGCTGTTGCTGAACTGAAGACCGTTGCCCGCGTGCAGGAGGTGCGCTAAATGTTTGCTACTACTCTTCCGCTGGCTGCGTCTAAGACTGACTGGTCTGAGTTCCTGCCCGAGAAGCTGCTCCCGGCTATTGGCGACACCTTCTACATGGTGTCTATCACCATGCTGTGCGCCGGTCTGGTTGGCCTGATTGTGGGTGCACTGCTGTACACCACCCGTGAGGGCAACATCTTCCAGAACCGTTTCGTGTACACGATCCTGAACATTCTGGTGAACGTGATTCGCCCGATTCCGTTCATTATCCTGATTGCGGCGCTTGGCCCGCTGACGAGCGCCGTGGTGGGTACCCGCCTGGGCGTGAACGCGGCGGTCTTCGCGATGAGCTTCGGCGCTGCGTTCGCCATTGCCCGTATCGTGGAGCAGAACATGGTCTCCATTGATCCGGGTGTGATTGAGGCGGCGCGCGCGATGGGCGCTTCTAAGCTGACCATCCTGTTTACCGTGATGATTCCCGAGGCGCTTGGCCCGCTGATTCTGGGTTACACCTTCCTCGTTATCGGTGTGGTGGATATGTCCGCTATGGCCGGTTACGTGGGTGCCGGTGGTCTGGGTAAGATCGCGATTGTGGACGGCTACCAGCGCTTCAACGACGAGATCACCTGGGCTGTTGTGGCGATTATTATCGTCCTGGTTCAGCTGGTTCAGTTCATCGGTAACTTCCTGGCGAAGAAGGTTATGCGCCGATAAGCTCGTACCGCTTAGGTATAAGCCGATAAGGCATAGAAGACCCCCGGTTTGCTCTTGATGAGCGGGCCGGGGGTCTTTCTTTGTGTCGGGTTTCTTTGTGCCTGGTTCCTTTGCGCCAGGGGAGGGGGCGCTAGTCGCTTAGCCCTGCGCCGCCTCAGACTGCTGTGCCGCCTCAAGCTTGGCGATCCAGGTGCGTGCCGCCTCCCAGAGCTGCGGGTCCTTGAACGAATCGAAGCGGCCAAAACCGGTAGGTGCCTTCTGCAGGTCGGTACCGGCGGGAGTGTAAATCATGACCTTCGTGCCGGCGTCACGTGCCGCCTGCGCGCCCGCGGGGGAGTCCTCGAACGCCAGCGCCTCGTGACCTTCAAAGCCGAGGCGACGTGCCGCCTCCAGGTACATGTCCGGGGCGGGCTTACCGGCCGGAACGTCGTTGCTGCTGACCCAGGTGCGCACCAGCGGGGCGTAACCGTAGCTTTCCATTTTCAGGGTCAGGATCTTCGCGGTGGAGTTCGACGCCACCGCAACGGGCATGTGCTCGCTCAGGAAGCTCAGGAACTGTTGCGCACCCTCGATCAGGTCCACGCCGGAGCTGATGACCTCGTGCTCGGTGGCGAGCAGGTCCTTCATCACGCGTTCATGGTGCTCGGCGTACTCTGCGGAGGCAACATCCGCCTTGTGACCGTTCTGCGCCTCGTAGGAGAGCAGGGCAAGCTCCTCAGCGACGTCGGCTGCCGCCAGGCCGGTGAGGCGGTGCTCCACCTCCTCGGTGAAGGGAACAGACCAGCGGGCGAAAAGCTCACGCTGCACATCGTTCCAGACGGTCTCGGAGTCGAGGAGGATGCCGTCGCAGTCGAAGATTGCGCAGCGGGGGAACCAAACGGAGGGTACGGTGTGTTCAAACATAATGTCAGTCTCTCACAGGGTTTTAGGCTATGGAAGCGGTGGCTCGGTGCGTGAGAAAACATGCAGGGCGCACACTGGGTGAGGGCACAAAAGCACGCGGCACATAAGTAGGCATAAAGAAACCCTCCCGCCGCATCCACAAGAGAACGCAACGGGAGGGTAAAGCTCAACAGCTTAGAGAGCGGACACCGGCTTATGGGTCACCTGACGCATAAACGGAATGGTCGCCAACAGGCCCACATAGACCAGCACCAGACCCAGCGCAATAGCGCCGAAGGTCATACCGAACATCTTCGTCAGAATCTCACCGGAAAGACCCTGCGCCGCAATCAACGCCGTCAGCGGTAGACCCAGCAGCGCAGAAACCACGCTAATGAGCACCAGCGGACCGAAAACCACGGTCAGGCGCGAAGCCTGCAGCAGCCTCGTGGGGGTACCCATCATATTCAGCGAAGAGTACAGCGAACCACGCTCGTAAATGGCGGCGCTCTGGTTCAGCACTGCGGAGAGGGTGACCAGCAGGTACGAGAAGAACAGCATCAGCAGCATGCCCTGGAACATGTCCGCCATGATGGTCATGAAGGGGCCGGCGGCGGGGCCTACCTCCTTCGCCGTTTTGTTCATCTCACCCGCCAGAATCAGGATGGGGCCGAAAAAGGTCACTAAGAAGGTCGACAGTGCCACACCCGAAACCTGACGCCACGCACCGCGCGGGGACTCCAGCACCGCACGGTAACCCAGCAGAACCGACGCCTTCTGGGTCATGCGCACACGAATCTTTGCGTACGCCCACACCAGGAAGGTACCAATCAGGTCGATAGCAACCATCATCAGCAAACCAGGCAGAGCAATGAAAATCGCCAGGTTCTTAATAGCGCTATCGGCACCGCCGTCCTGGAAGGGCGAGAACATCTTGAAGCCCGTGGAGGTCGATGCCAGAATCATCACGGCAATGATCAGAACAACACCGATACCCAGGGCAATGTAACCGGCAGAACCAGCCTTCGCGCGGGTACGCACACCCAGCGGGCTGATGCTGACCTTCGCCAGACCGAAGAGGGAGCTCAGAGCCGCCAGAACCATACAACCCAGGAAGCAGTAGAAAATCATGCTTACCGGCAGGAGCATATTCTCAGCACCCAGCGGAACGTTCATGAAGTGCATGGCACCGAATGGGAAAATCAGCACCAGGTAGAGCAGCAGACCGATGATGAAGCCCACGAGGGAGTACACCAGCGCATCCGCCACCGACAGACCCACAATCAGGGTCGTGGAAGCACCAATCAGACGCAGGGACGCAAGACGCTCGTCACGGCGGCGGGCACTCAAACGAGCAGCCGAAGCACCCAGGGTAAAAAGCGGAACAACCAGCACCAGAGCGGCAACCCACGCCAAACCCATGTAGAGCTTCTGAATGCCCATCAGGTTCACCAGTTCGTGGTCAACGTTGGTGGCGTGGTCAAGCCAAGTGCTCAGCGCCTGAACACCACCGGCAACCGTCAAAAACAGTGCCGAGGAGGCGGCAAAAGCCAGCACGGGAAGAATCGCCTGCGAACTCCATAGGGTTCGCTTGGCGAGTAGAGCATAGATTTGCATTATGCACCTGCCTGAGACTGAGCACCCGGAGTCTGAACGCCGAGGTTCTGAGCACCGAGGTTCTGAGCGGGAACGCCGCCCTGGTTATTGCGCTGATCGCTCACAATCTGACCGTCCTGCAGGTACACCACGCGGGAGCACGCCGCCGCCACGTTCGGGTCGTGAGTAACCACCAGCAGAGTCTTACCCTGCTGCGGAATCATGGTCAGCAGCAGCGCCATCACCTCACGCGCGGTCTTCGAATCCAGCGCGCCGGTCGGCTCATCCGCAAAGGTCACGGGAGCGCCGTTCACCTGAGAACGGGCAATCGCCACACGCTGAGCCTGACCACCGGACATCTCACCCATACGGCGGTCCAGCATCTGACCCAGACCCAGACGGTTCAGCAGATCAGCCGAAATGGAACGCGCCTGCTGGCGGGGAACACCGGCAATCATCGCGGCGAGGGAAACATTCTCCTCCGCGGTCAGCTCGGGCACCAGCAGACCCTGCTGGAACACGAAACCAAACGAATTAGCGCGCAGGGAGGTGCGCTCACGCTCGCTGAGGGACTCCACCGCCACCTGGCCGGTGGGGCCATTGAAGAGCACGGAACCGGCATCGAGCTTGATAATGCCCGAGAGCGCGTGCAACAGGGTGGTCTTACCCGAACCGGAAGGACCCATAATCGCCACGGACTCGCCGGGGAAAATATCGAGGCTCACGTTACGCAACACCGGGTTATTGCCGTACGACTTGTGCAGGTTACGGGCAGAAATAATCGCGCCGCGTGCGAAGGGCGCCTGCTGCATCTGCTGAGGTGCCTGCGCGGGGTAGCCCTGCGGCTGACCCTGATAGTAGCCCGCCTGGCTCTGCTGGTTAGGCTGACCGGGCTGACCGGAATACTGACCGGCAGGCTGCGCCGCCTGCGGAGGGGTCATTGAATACGGGTTCTGAGCCTGGAACTGCGGGTTCTGAGATTGAGGATTCTGCGTCATGACAACCTTCATTGGGTATGAACTAACGGAAGTACCCTTCTATCATCTCAGCTTCTCGGCGGCTCAACCCTCCGTCTGGGGGCTGAAAAATATGGGAAAACCCTGAAAAAATTTGCCCGACCGGGCGCTCAATCGTCCTGTGGCTCATACCGCGGGATGAGTGCGCTTCATGAGAGAATACGCCTCTTGCCCCCTTGAACTGCGCGGGGGCAATGCCATACTAGAAGGATGACCGACGCACAGAACACCCTCATCATCACTCCGGTACCCAACCCCGAGGCAGGAACCCGCATCATCTTCCTGCGCCACGGCCAGACCGACTGGAACATCGACCACCGATTCCAGGGTGGCACCGACATCCCGCTGAACGACACCGGCCGCGAGCAGGTACGCACCGCCATCGGCGCCCTGAAGCAGGCAGAAGCCGACGGCACCACCGTGGACGCTATCGTCTCCTCGCCCCTGTCCCGCGCAGTAGAAAGCGCCGAAATCATTGCCGAAGGCCTGGGCGTACCCTACCACGGCGCCTTTGACGGCTTCCAGGAGCGCTCCTTCGGCGACCTGGAGGGTCAGGTTGCGACCCGCGAGCTGATTCTCGCCTCCCGCCAGTCCAACAACGCATACAACGTGGAACCCAAGAAGGACTTCCTCGCCCGCTCCCTGGCGGCGTTGAACCGCGTCCGCCGCGAATACGAGGGCCAGACCGTCGTGGTTGCCGCGCACGGCATGCTCATCGCCCTGACCATGACCGCCCTGCTGGCTGACCGCCACCCCGAACTGCTCAACGAGGACGGCATCTACCCGATCCCCGTGAACGCCTCCCTCACCGAGGTGCCCCTGCAGTACCTGGACGACGCCATCGACCGCCTGCTCGTGCAGCATCTGGAGCCCGAGCTGGGCCCCGAGGAGGTCCCGGCGGGTGCCGAGAATACGACCCTCACCCTGATTCGTCACGGCCAGACTGACTGGAACAAGGCGAACCTGATGCAGGGCATCACCGACATTCCGCTCAACGAAACCGGCCGCGAGCAGGCACGCACCACCGGCAAGAAGCTCGCCGACATGGGCCTGGAGTTTACCGTGCTGGTGTCTTCGCCGCTCTCCCGCGCCCACGAGACCGCGCAGCTGGTCGGTGAGCACTTCGACCTGCAGGTACACAAGACCTACCCCGAGCTGGTCGAGCGCGCCTACGGTGCCGGCGAGGGCCTGGACATTCCCGCCCCCGAACGCCGCGCCCCGGAACGCTACTACCCGAACGTGGAATCCGAACGTGACGTGTACATTCGCGCGGTGCGCACCCTGCGCAATATCGTGCGTGAACTCTCCGAAGAGCCGGGCGACCAGAAGATTATCGCCGTCAGCCACGGCAGCTTTATCCGCCGCGCCCTCTCCGCAGCAGCCGGTGAAGAATGGACCGTGACCGTGCCGAACGCCGAACCGCTCACGATTGACGTGCCGGGCCTGTTCGCATGGGACTCGGCCAAGCAGTTCGACGAGGTGGGCCGCCTTGTTTGGTAAGGGACAACCCGGTAGCGGTCATTCTGGCGCTCGCGTGTGGCGGTTGATTCTCTGGCCCGTCACTGCGCTGTACTGCGCCGTGGTGGCGAGTATCGTGTTCGCGCCCGTGCACGTGGACGATAACGAGATGGGTGGCCGCCTCGCGCAGCTGCTGGACACCGGTCACGCCGAGGGCTGGCTACCCGCGTTCATCACCTACTCGAGTATTGAGCAGCTTTCGAACGTCATCATGTTCATTCCAGGCGGTTTTCTCTTCGCCCTGCTGCTGAGGCCGAAGGCTCGCCCGCACGTGCTGTACGCGGGCTTCCTGGTCAGTGCCTGCATTGAGACGATTCAGAGCTTCATGCCTGATCGTACGGGCGACCCGGTGGATGTGCTGATGAACGGCTCGGGCGCCCTGCTGGGTGCCGCAGGTGCTTTGGGTGTGCATCGTTGGCGTCGTGCGCGTCGTGAACGCAAGGGTAAATAAGGTTCTATGCCTGGTGGAGGCGCCGGTTCCGAGGGCTCTCGGAGCCGGCGCCTTATGCTTTTTGCCCTGCTGCGAGTGCGCTGGCGGGGTCTATCAACACCGTAGGTGGCGGGGAGAAGCAAAACCCAACAGTTCATTAGGTCAAACAGACATAAACAGGCAACAGCTCGCAAATAGGTGTGGTTTCGGTAGGGAACATTCGGGTAATATTCCGGCAAATACAGCGTTTTATATTGACTTACCCACAAAAACCCACATAAAATCAAGTATTACCCTAAAGCGTTCTGCCAACTCACTGAAACCATGCCTTTCACGGCTCTATAGCCACGCAGAACGCAGACGAGAACACACAGATTTCCTCCCCACTAGCCCAAAGGAACACCGATTTATGTTCGCAGAAGAACGCCGTGCCGAAATTGCAAAGCTTGTTGCCTCCGCACGTCGTGTCAACGGCGCTGACCTTGCGCGTCGTTACGATGTGACCATGGAGACCGTGCGCCGCGACCTCGCCGCACTGGAAGAAGCAGGTAAGCTCCGCCGCGTCCACGGTGGCGCTGTCACCATTGAGCAGTCCACCTCCCTGGAGTCCTCCATTTCCTCCCGACAGGGCATGAACACCCCCGAGAAGCGCCGCATTGCCACCAAGGCGTACCAGATGCTGCGCGACTCCGAGGCGGGCTCCATCGTCCTGGACGCAGGCTCCACCATCGAAATTCTCGCCGACCACATCGGCGCCGAGAACTTCAGCCTTAAGACTGGCAACGACCGCATCATTATCACCCACGCGCTGCACATTGCAGTCAAGCTTGCCGAAGCTGAGGGCGTCACCCTTGAACTGGTTGGCGGCCAGCTGCGCAAGATGACCTGGGCTGCTGTTGGTGCACGCGCCGCAGAGCACTTCGGCACCATGCGCCCCGATATCGCTTTCATTGGTGCCAACGGCATTGAAGCCCACTTCGGCATCTCCACCCCCGGCATGAACGAAGCCATCGTCAAGACCGCAATTTGCAAGGCAGCCCGCCGCGTGGTCTTGCTCTGTGACTCCGCGAAGTTCGGTCAGGAATCCCTGGTTCGCTTCGCAGGATTTGAGGATATTGACACCCTCATTACTGATCGCGAGCCCGAAGGTGCCCTTCGTCAGGCACTTGAGGCCGCAAACGTTGAGATTGTGATTGCCTAATGATTATTACTCTGACCGCCAACCCCAGTCTGGACCGCACCATTGAGCTCGGTGCGCCCCTGGCTCACGGCGCCGTGCAGCGTGCTGTTGGTGCCGTACAGGATCCCGGTGGCAAGGGCGTGAATATTTCCCGCGCCCTGCAGGTTTCCGGCGTGCCGACCCTCGCCATTGTGCCCGGTGAAGCCACCGACCCGGTGCTGACCGCACTGCAGGCTGTGGACGTCGAGTTCGCTAACCTGCCCACCGGTGAGCCGATTCGCTCGAACATCACCGTGGTTGATCCGGATGGCACCACCACCAAGCTGAACGCCCCCGGTACCGTTTTCGATGCTGAACTGCGTCAGAAGCTGGATGAGCTGGTGGTTGAGCGTTCCAAGGGTGCTGACTGGGTGGTTCTGGCTGGTTCGCTGCCTCCGGGTCTGGAGCCGACCTACTACTCCGAGCTGGTGGCGGCACTGCGTGCCTCCGGCTACGAGGGCAAGATTGCTATTGATACTTCTGAGGCGCCGCTGATTGCGACCGTCGCCGGTGAGCACAAGCCCACCCTGATTAAGCCCAACTCGGAGGAGCTGGCTCAGCTGACCGGTAGCGACAACTGGGAGGAGCTGGAGGCTAGCCCCGAGCTGACCGCCCGCACCGCCCAGAAGCTGCTCGGCGACGGTATCGAGTACGTGCTTGCCACCCTCGGTGGCGGCGGCGCGGTGCTGGTCACTGAGCAGGGTATCTGGCACGCTGTGCACGAGCCGATTCAGGTTCGTAGCACTGTGGGTGCTGGTGATTCCTCGCTGTCTGGTTTCTTGATTGCTCACACTCGCGGTGAAGATGCCCCCGGTTGCCTGGTTCAGGCGGTAGCTCACGGTTCAGCTGCTGCGGCTCTGCCGGGTACCCGTATGCCTTCGCTGGAGCAGACCACTCCTGAGAAGGTCACTGTTCGTCAGCTGCAGCTCTAAAGCTGGGTTTGTGGTACTGACCTGCATATATTCCCAAAAAGGAATGTATGCAGGGGTGTTACCTCAACACCCACACGCATATACGAACACAACACACACAGGTTGCACACACCTTGAACTCATATAGGGGAGAGGCTCGGCACCGCTGAGCGGATTCCCGCCCCAACACATACCCGAGGAGGGAATATGTCTGATCTGATCACCGCAGATCTCGTCCTGCTGGACGAGAACCTCGGCGAGACCCGATTCGACGTAATTGCCAAGCTCGCCCAGGCAGTCGTAAATGCCGGACGCGCAACCGACTTCGAGCAGCTCTACGCGGCTGCCGAGGCACGCGAATCCAAGACCGACACCGGCATCCCCGGTGGTATTGCGATTCCGCACTGCCGTAGCGCCGCCGTCACCGAGCCGACCCTGGCGATGGCACGCCCCAACCCGGCAGTTTCCTTCGGTGCAAAGGACGGCCCCGCCGACCTGATTTTCTTTATTGCTGCACCGGACGGCGCTGACCAGGCTCACCTGAAGCTACTGTCCACTCTGGCACGCTCCCTGATGAAGAAGAGCTTCACTGCGTCCCTGCGCGAGGCATCCTCGGCTGAAGAGATCGTTGAGCTGGTCAACGGTGCGCTCGGCGTGGGCGAGAAGAAGGCAGAGGCCAAGCCCGCCGAGGCTGCGCCCGCCGCACCTGCCGCCTCCGATCAGGACACCCCCGCTGCTTCGGCTCCGGTGAAGAAGATTGTTGCTGTGACCGCATGCCCCACCGGTATCGCTCACACCTACATGGCTGCGGACGCCCTCAAGTACGCTGCTGAAGAGCTCGGCTACGACCTGAAGGTTGAGACTCAGGGCTCCTCAGGTAATGAGAAGCTGACGCAGGCTGATATTGACGCCGCAGACGCCGTGATTTTTGCGGTGTCCGTGAACGTGCGTGAGCGTAACCGCTTCGCAGGTAAGCCCTTCGTTGAGTCTCCCGTCAAGCGCGGTATTGACGAGCCTAAGGAAATGATTGCGGAGGCTCTGGCTGAGGCTGAGAACCCCAACGGTGCACGTGTTGCCGCTGCCGCATCCAGCGGTGAGGACAGCGCAGGCGCTACCGAAGGCGCTTGGGGCTCGCGCATCTACAAGGCCGTGATGACCGGTATCTCCTACATGATTCCGTTCGTTGCCGCCGGCGGTATTCTGGTCGCCCTCGGCTTCGTTTTCGAGGCAATCACCATGCCGAACCTCGGTGATGTGGATACCAAGGCTATCTTGGGTTCAGCAACCCTGTTCAACCTCGGTGACGTGCACTGGACCCTGTACCTGGGTGCTGTTCTGCAGACCATCGGTGGTTTCGGCCTGAGCCTGATGGTTCCGGCTCTTGCCGCGTACATTGCGTACGGTTTGGCTCAGCGTCCCGGTATTGCTCCGGGCTTCATCGCCGGTTCGGTGGCTCTTGCGGTGAACGCGGGCTTCCTCGGCGGTATTGTTGGCGGTATTCTCGCCGGTCTGATTGCGTACGCTCTGGGCACCCTGAAGCTGCCCCGCTGGCTTGGCTCGATGATGCCTGTGGTCATCACCCCGCTGGTAACTTCTCTGGTTGCCGGCCTGGCAATGTACCTGCTGCTCGGTGCGCCCCTGGCGTGGGTTATGACCACCCTGCAGGATTGGCTGACCTCCATGTCTGGTGGCTCCGCTCTGCTGCTGGGCCTGATCCTGGGCGCCATGATGGCTTCTGACCTGGGTGGCCCCATCAACAAGGCTGCTTACCTCTTCGCAACCGCTGGCCTGTCCTCGGGTGCGACCGTGAACCAGGAAATCATGGCTGCCGTCATTATTTCCGGTATGGTTCCGCCGCTGGCTATGGCTCTGGCAACCACCCTGCGCCCCAAGCTGTTCAACGAGAACGAGCGTGAGAACGGTAAGGCTGCGTGGCTGCTGGGTGCATCCTTCATCTCTGAGGGTGCTATTCCCTTCGCTTCGGCTGACCCGGCTCGCGTGATTCCTTCGACCATTGTTGGTGGCGCTATTGCCGGTGCAATCTCCATGGGTGCGCACGTGGCTTCCCCGGCTCCGCACGGTGGTATTTGGATTATTGGTCTGGCACAGAACCCCCTGATGTTCCTGGTGGCTGTTGTTGCCGGTACCGTTGTTTCGGCACTCGTGTACGTGGTGCTGAAGTCCCTGGGTGCCCGCTCTAAGGCATCCGCATAAAGGCCGTATAACCTCACCTTCATTTGACCGTCTGTTTGCAGACACACGCGTGAAGAAACGCGTTACACTGTAGACAAACCACAGATAGGACATGAATTTATGACTACCTACAAGGGCGTCGGCGTATACGCCGGCCGCGTTATTGGCCCCGTTCTTCAGATGCCTAAGCCCATCGAGGAACCCAAGGACGGTCTGCGTCTGAGCGGCGAGACCGCTGAGGCTGCAGCGCAGCGCATTAAGGACGCATCGGTCCGCGTCAAGGAAGACCTGCTCGCTCGTGCAGAGCACGCTAGCCGTGACGGCAAGGCTGTTCTGAAGTCTACCTCTCAGATGGCTACCGACCGTGCACTGATTAAGAGCGCTATTAAGCTGGTTGAGACTCAGGAGATGGCGCCCGAGCGCGCAATTTGGGAGGCTGCAACCTCCTTTGCTGACCAGATGGCTGCCCTGGGCGGCTACATGGCTGAGCGCGTCACCGACATCCACGACGTGCGTGCCCGCATCGTTGCTGAGCTGACCGGCCAGCAGGCTCCCGGCATCCCCGTTTCTGATGAGCCGTTCATCCTGGCTGCTATTGACCTGGCACCGGCTGATACCGCGACCTTGGACCCCGAGAAGGTTATCGCTCTGATTACCTCTGACGGTGGCCCCCAGGCACACACCGCTATTCTGGCTCGCGGCCTGGGCCTGCCCGCTATTGTGGCGGCTAAGGGCGTGACCGAGATTGCTGACGGCACCATCGTCTACGTGGAATCCAACGAAGGCATCGTTGACACCGAGCCCACCGACGCTGACCGCGAAGCAGCTATCAAGTACGCAAACCGCAAGCCCATCGCTGACTTCGACGGTCAGGGCGTGCTGGCTGACGGCACCCGCGTTGAGCTGTACGCAAACGTTGGTGACGGCAAGTCCGCTGAGAAGGCTGCAAGCCTGAAGGCTGAGGGTGTTGGCCTGCTCCGCACCGAGTTCGGCTTCCTGGGCCACGACTCTGAGCCTTCTATCGAGACTCAGGCTAAGACCTACAAGTCCGTGTTTGACGCATTCCCCGGCAAGCACATTGTGGTTCGTACCCTGGACGCTGGCGCTGACAAGCCCCTGCCGTTCCTGAACGTGAACCCCGAAGAGAACCCCGCACTGGGTGTTCGCGGTTTCCGTACTGACTGGACCGTTCCGGGCGTTCTGACCCGCCAGCTGGAGGCTATCAAGGCTGCTTCGGAGGACTCCGACGCTGACATCTGGGTTATGGCTCCGATGATTTCGACCACCTCCGAGGCTCGCAACTTCGCGAACATGCTCAAGGAGATTGGCCTGCCCGTTCACGGTGTGATGGTTGAGACCCCCGCAGCTGTGATGAACGCTGAGGCTATCCTGGGCGAGGTCGACTTCGTGTCCATCGGCACCAACGACCTGACCCAGTACACTATGGCGGCTGACCGTCTGCTGGGCGACCTGGCGCACCTGAACAACCCCTGGCAGCCTGCAGTGCTGAAGATGATCAAGATGACCGTTGAGGGTGCTCAGCGTGCATCGGTCACCGCGGGTAAGAAGAAGTACGTGAGCGTCTGTGGTGAGGCTGCGGCTGACCCGGCTCTGGCTGTTGTTCTGATTGGTCTGGGTGTTGACACCCTGTCCATGAACGCTGGCGCTATCCCCGCTGTGGCTGCGGTTCTGAAGTCCGTGACCAAGGAGAAGGCACAGCAGATTGCGGCTATCGCCCTGCAGCAGATTTCTTCTGCTGAGGCGAAGGAGAGCGCACGCAAGGCTCTGCCGATTCTGGACGAGCTGGGCCTCTAAGCCTTAAACGATTCCGGGCTCTGCCTGCCGCTCCTTGACGTGGTGTGCTGGGCGGTGCCTGAGTCCATAAAAATGCCGGGTGTAGAGTTTTATTTCTGCATCCGGCATTTTTGGTACTTGTTAGCGTATGGCTGAACGGTACAATTTATAGAGTAAGGGCGGGTCCTGAAGCGCCCCGTTCATTTAGAATAGGTACTGATATATTTCGGTTCCTTGATCAAAGGAGAAACATAATGGCAGAGCGCGAAGCCACTATTGCAAGCCGTGTTGGCCTGCACGCACGTCCGGCAGCTATCTTCGCTGAGGCAGCTGGCGACCTCCCCGTCGAGGTCACCATCGCAGCTAAGGGCGAGCCCGCAGATGAGGCTATGGACGCTGCATCGATTCTGTCCCTGATGTCCCTGGGTGCAAAGCACGGCGACGTTGTTGTCCTGCGCGCAGAGGGTGAAGGTGCTGAAGAGGCTCTGGACTCGCTGGTTAAGATCCTCGAGACCGACCACGACGCTGAGTAATTGACTTTCGCCTCTGAGGTGGCCGTGAGCGGTGCGCTTCAGATGCTGTGAAGGCTACAGCCTTAAAGCGTGAATATCCCGTCACTTCGGTGGCGGGATATTTTTTTGTTATGAATAATTCATGTTTTATTGAGGTGTGAGTGGGGGTAGGTGGGGGATATTTCTCTGCAAATCTTAATGTATATATAACCTTTATTTTTCCTCGAAAATAGCTCTAGAAATATCTCCCAAAATATCTTCTGTGCAGTAGTGACCTGGATTTCTCTTCATATCAATGAAGCTCTCTGCCGTAAGTTCCGCAGAGCGCTTTTGCTCACAAAATCACTGGTCAGAAAAGTGATATTTCTGCTCTTCAGTGCTACCGCAGAATCGTGCCCTTGTTAGACTAAAAAGGCACTGTCTATCTGGGAGGGACATTGGCAGAATCGAGGAACACCCCCGCGACCCCCACATCGCGGGAAGCTTCGCATGCAGGCGAAGCAAATACTGCCGCAACGGAAGGAAGCGAGCAGAACACCACCGCTGGCTACATCGCCGGTAAGCGCGGTTTTCCCCTGGTTTCGCTAGACCAGGTCACCGACGAGAAATTGCGCCGCGTGCTGGCTCAGCATGCCGCCTCCGCGACAAGCCAGGAGGGCACCGTTAAGGCAGAAGCGGTGAGTGAGGTGCTCCAGGAAGCTGCTGCCGACATGGGCATTACCCCGCAGGAGACCGCAGCGCCCGGTTGTGACCCGGAACTGTGCCCCCACGAGCACGATCATGGGGCGCGTACCGTCATTGACCCCTCCCTTGTGCCTGATGATGAGCTGGACGCGTACCGTGAGGACCCGAAACCCGTCACCTCCAGCAATATGGTGACCGAGGCGGCGCTGACCCGCCCCTCCCAGCCGGTGCCCATGACCGGCATGATCCCGCAGGTGCCCAACTCCCATGCAGCTCGACGCTACGGCGCGGATCCTACCGCAATGCCGAAGACCGGGCCTGTCTCGATGCCCACCACCTCCGTACCGCTGGTTGAGGGCGGCTCTCGCGGCCTGTTTGGGCGCGGTAGCGGTGGTCGCTGGGGTTCGCGTCGCTTCCGCTCCTTCGTGCGCACTGAGGAGGCGGCACCCGCCGCCCCGCGCGGTGCCCAGCGCATCGCACAGCGCCAGTTCGTGCCGACAATCCGCTCTGAGGAGCATGAGCGCCGTGAGGCGTTCCGCCGTGAGAAGGAGTACGCCCGCGATACCCTGAATTTCACCCTGCGCCTGGCGGAGGCGATGTTCCACTACGGCGCGGATGCAATGGACGTGGACTCGGCGATTATTGCGGTCTCTTCGGCGTACGGGCTGGACTCGGTGGAAGTCGATATTACGAACCAGTCGGTGACCATCAACTACACTTCGGACCCCGATATTTACATGGAGTCCCGCATCGCCAAGCGCAATGCGAACGCTGACGAGCGCTTTACGCACACCTTGGTGCGTGTGGTGCGTTCCTCTACGGAGAACTATGAGGCGCTTTCTGAGGTGTACGGCCTGATCTACAAGATCACTCGCGGTGGTATGACCCTGGAAATGGCTGATTTGAAGCTGAACCAGATTACCCACCGACCCAAGCCGTTCCCGCCTCTGGTGGTGTGGCTGGCGAACCTGGCGTGTGCCGGAACCCTGACGGCGGCGCTGGGTGCAAGTTTTGCGACGGCGTTGAGTGCGGCAATCATCTTTATTCCCGTGTACCTGCTGATTCAGTGGTTGAGTTCGATTGGTATTCCGGCGTTCTTCCGTATGGCTGCTAGCGCTGGTCTGATGACCTTCTTGGCGATTTGGCTGGGCGGTGAGGGATCCATTCTTTCGGTGTTGCAGCGTCAGGGGGAAGCGATTTCGGCGCCCCTGGTGGTGGCTGCGGGCATGATTATGTTCTTGCCGACTCCGCGTCTGGTGGGTGCCGTGCAGGACGCGATTAATGGCTTCCCTGTGACGGCTGCGGGTCGTTTCGTGTCCACGGGCATGAGCTTCTTGGGCCTGGTGGTTGGCATTGCGACCGCAGTGAGTGCGATCAATATTTTCAACGGCCCGACCCTGGATATTGAGCAGCTGCGTTTTGACCCGACGACCCCGCTGGTGGCGTCGTTCTTCTTCCTGATTGCGACGGCGACCTTTGCGATTACCCTGCAGACAAAGCTGGTGAAGGTCGGCTGGCTGATGGTCATTACGGGCTGCGGTTTGGCGGCGTATTACTGCTATGAGCTGCTTGCCGGCCCGAGTACCGGTCGCGGTCCGACGGCGTGTGCGGCGGTTGTGATTGGTGCGTTGAGCACGTATTTTGCGTACCGTCTGCATGTGCCCCAGGCTATTTTCTCGATTCCTGCGATTACGTTCTTGTTGCCGGGTCTGTCGTTCTTCCGCGGCATGTATTTGTTGACGGTTGAGACGGACGTGATTCTGGGTATGCAGAATATGATTACGGCGGTTTCGATTGTGGTGGCGATGGCTTCGGGTGTTGCGTTGGGTAATTACACGATGCAGTATGCGCTACAGCGTTTTACGACTCCGCGAAACGTGGAACCGGTGGATTCTTAGCCCTTTTTCAAGGGTATATAGCCAATATTGCATATATTGGTGGCGGAAAGGGGCGGTAACCTGCGAGTTCAACTCACAAGCTACCGTCCCTTCGCTACACCCATTACGCCAGCTCGTATACTGGCTCTTGTGCTGCGCCTAGCGGACCGTTCTAGCGGACCGTCCAATCCACCGGCTCCGCCCCCTGCTGCACCAGCAGGGAATTTACGGTCGAGAACGGGCGCGAACCAAAGAAACCACGACGAGCAGACAGTGGCGAAGGATGCGCCGACTCCACGCTCGGGTACGGCTGCAGCATGGGTGCGCACTTGCGTGCATCCGCACCCCACAGCAGACCCACCAGCGGCTGGTTACGCGCCACCAGTGCACGGATAGCGCACTCGGTAATCTCCTCCCAACCCTTGCCGCGGTGCGAACCCGCATCAGACTCACGCACCGTCAAAACCCTGTTGAGCAGCATGACACCCTCATCAGCCCAACAGGACAGGTCGCCGTGATCAGCCGGGGCGATACCCAGATCGTCCTCAAGTTCCTTGTAAATATTGTTCAGCGAACGAGGCAACGGCATACCGCGGTGCACCGAGAACGACAGACCCATCGCATTGCCCGGAGTAGGGTAGGGGTCCTGACCAATAATGAGGACCTTCACCTGGCTCATCGGGCGGCGGAACGCATTGAAAATATCGGCGGCAGGCGGGAAAGTACGGTACCCCGCCGCGTGCTCCTCACGCAGGAAAGCGCCCATGGCGTGAATCTGCTCTTCGACGGGGGCGAGTGCTGCCGCCCAATCCTCGCTCATAATGCTGCTGAGGGGCTGGTCCATGAATCTCCTCGGGAATCTCCTGGTGCTGACGCGACCCGGACGGTGACGGAACCGGGCGCGGGATGAATAGTTCTCCTCTAGACTGAGTTTCTCTTCTAGACTGAGTTTCTCTTCTAGACTGAGTTTCTCTTCTAGACTAGGGGATGACGAATACACGCGCTAGGAGATGCCAGCCGCGGCAGGCGAGCTGCAGACAGGAGGGAATGTGTCAGAACGGGAACGAGCTGAAACCGCTGAGGCCCAGACGGAAGTAGAAAACCATCCGGAACAGCAGAGCCAGGCGGAAGCACAGAACCAGCAGGAAGTAGAGAACCAACCCGGCGGCCTGACCCCGGTGGAGCGCCGCATCCTTGAGGTGGAGCGCCGCCGCTTCAAACACCAGGGCTCCAAAGAGAAGGCGATTATCGCCGCCGGATTCACCCCGATTGCCTACTACCAGCGCCTTAACGTGATGCTGGATGATGAGCGGGTACGCGCCGCAGCGCCGCAGATGATCGACGTTCTGCGCGCCCGCCGAGACGCTGACTAGGGGCTCAAACTGGGGGAGTCGTGCGAGCTTTCCAACTCCTGCTTTCACCCCCGCACACCTCAAGTTCAACCAGAGATTGAATGCTGTGCGGTGTCCGTCTCTTTCACAGCCGGTTGCGGGGCGTTCACATTGGTTCTCGCTAGTTGAGACGGTACTCTAGGTACTAGAACACCAAGACCGCACCTTCCGCAGCCGCGCGATGCGTCAGCCTATGCGCCAGGCAGGGCGGTACGGTACCAGCCGGTAAACAGAGACCCGTGAAATGAGGATAAATGAGCTACCCCCGCGACGAATTTGACGAGGTAGACGAAAACACCGCCCGCCGCGGAACCTACCGCGCGGTCAATGCTGACCCGGCAAAGAGCCCCAAGGGCGCCATTCCACTGGTAGCTGCAGGCGTGGTTGGTCTGCTGATTGGTGGCGCAATGTACGTGTACGCGCCGCGCACCGCCTCCCCGCAGTATTCGGCGTCCACCGCGAAGAGTAGCTCCGCCCCCGCAAGCGCCTCTGCGTCCTCTGCCCCGGCTAAGGCTTCCGCCTCGGCAAGCGCTACGAAGACCGGTCTGGCTGAGTCCATCTCTGTGGCGGTCTACAATGCGGCAGCTCCGGCGGGTAGCGCCTCCAGTGCGGCGGCTCTGCTGACCGGCTATACCATTAACGAGACCGCGAATTACACCGGTGTGGCTCCTGCAACCAGCGTGGTCTACTACGCTGAGGGCTACCAGTCGCAGGCGCAGAGCATCGCCTCGAAGCTGGATATTTCGCAGGTGCGCCAGGCGACTGCCAACGTTGAGATGGGCAACCACGAGGTGATTGTGGTTCTGGCTTCCGATTACACCGGCTAAAACCCAGCCCGCGTCGCTTCTGTAATTACAAGTTTTCTTTCAACCCCACCCGTGCCATTCCAATCGTGCACCGGGTGGGGTTGATGCTTTTAACGCCCCTTTTGGCGGGCTTGATGAGCGCAGATTAAGCACTGGGCGATTAACCCTTCAACCTTGGGCTTAAACGTTTGCTCCACGCCGGTGCGGGTGCCACAATTGATGTAGCATTCGGGCGTTCTGCGCCCTACTCTGCCCGCACCCCTGTCACGGTTGTCGTCACGGGTGCGCGGGGGAGGGGTAGCGACCCGATTTTAGACGTACTGCATCCCAGCGGGATGCAGGAGAACATCCTATCGTTCAGGAGGACACTTATGGCAAAGCTCATTGCTTTTGACGAAGAGGCACGCCGCGGCCTGGAGCGCGGTCTGAACACCCTCGCCGATGCAGTGAAGGTGACCCTCGGCCCCCGCGGCCGCAACGTTGTGCTGGAGAAGGCGTGGGGCGCCCCCACCATCACCAACGACGGTGTCTCGATCGCGAAGGAAATCGAGCTGGAGGATCCGTACGAGAAGATTGGTGCGGAGCTCGTCAAGGAAGTTGCCAAGAAGACTGACGACATCGCAGGTGACGGTACCACCACCGCTACCGTTCTGGCTCAGGCACTGGTTCGCGAGGGCCTGCGCAACGTGGCTGCTGGCGCTGACCCGCTGAGCCTCAAGCGCGGCATTGAGAAGGCCGTCGAGGCCGTGACCGAGGCTCTGCTCTCCTCCGCGAAGGAAGTTGAGACCGAGGAAGAGATCGCTGCAACCGCGTCTATTTCCGCTGGTGACGCTGAGATCGGCAAGCTCATTGCTGAGGCAATGGAGAAGGTCGGCAAGGAAGGCGTCATCACTGTTGAGGACTCCAACACTTTCGGCCTGCACCTGGAACTGACCGAGGGTATGCGCTTCGACAAGGGCTTCCTGTCCGGTTACTTTGTGACCGACCCGGAGCGTCAGGAAGCAGTCCTGGAGGACCCCTACATCCTGGTTGTGAACCAGAAGATTTCGAACGTTAAGGACCTCGTCCCCGTCCTGGAGAAGGTCATGCAGTCCGGCAAGCCGCTGCTGATCGTTGCTGAGGACGTTGAGGGCGAGGCTCTGGCTCTGCTGGTGCTGAACAAGATGCGCGGCTCCATCAAGTCTGTGGCTGTGAAGGCTCCGGGCTTCGGTGACCGCCGTAAGGCTCAGATGGCTGATATCGCTATCCTGACCGGTGGCCAGGTCATTACCGAAGAGGTTGGCCTGTCCCTGGACGCAGCAACCCTGGACATGCTCGGTTCCGCCCGCAAGGTCGTTGTGACCAAGGACGAGACCACCATCATCGAGGGTGCAGGTGACGCAGCAGCTATCGAGGGTCGCGTTGCTCAGATTCGCGCAGAGATCGCTAACTCTGACTCCGACTACGACCGTGAGAAGCTGCAGGAGCGCCTGGCTAAGCTCGCCGGTGGTGTTGCTGTGCTGAAGGCTGGTGCCGCAACCGAGGTTGAGCTGAAGGAACGCAAGCACCGCATTGAGGATGCTGTGCGTAACGCTAAGGCTGCCGTTGAGGAGGGTATCGTCCCCGGTGGTGGCGTTGCTCTGATTCAGGCTGGCGTGAAGGTCTTCGACAAGCTGGAGCTGACCGGCGACGAGGCGACCGGCGCGAACATTGTGCGCGTGGCTATTGACGCACCGCTGAAGCAGATTGCTGCTAACGCTGGCCTGGAGCCGGGCGTTGTGGTTGACCGCGTTCGTTCCCTGCCCGCTGGTACCGGCCTGAACGCTGCGACCGGCGAGTACGAGGACCTGATGGCTGCTGGTATTGCTGACCCGGTGAAGGTGACCCGTTCGGCTCTGCAGAACGCTGCGTCTATTGCTGGTCTGTTCCTGACCACTGAGGCTGTTGTTGCGAACAAGCCGGAGCCCGCTGGTGCGGCTGCTCCCGGTGCGGACGGCATGGCAGGCATGATGTAGTAGAAATTTATCCCTGATGGGGTAAATTTCTACGGAATCCGTGGCACGCGAAGCGTGACCCGGTGGTGACCTGACGCTGGTACTCAAACCATAACTTTTTGTCCCTGATGGGGCAAAAAGTTATGGAATCCAAAGGGCACGAAGTGACCTTCGGTGGTGAGATGCCGCTGGAAGCTAACCCGGCATAATCCCACCGCATCCGTATGAGGCGGGGGCGGCTACCCACTATGGGTGGCCGCCCCCGCTTTTGTGCGCCTGTTTCTTGGCGCCCGCGCATCCTGCGTCTTTGACGGGCCGGCGGCGTGCCGGCTCGTGGAGGCGGTAAAATGGTGCCCCTATGGAATGTGCCTATTTTCGTGATGACCTCTGTTCCTCCTGCCCCAGCATTGAGACCGCCTACACCGCGCAGGTGCAGGCGAAGCAGGAGCACGCCCGCGCCCTGCTTGCTGCGTACCCGCAGCTACAGTGGCTGGACCCGGTGACCAGTGCGGAGGCGGGCTTCCGCAATAAGGCGAAGCTTGTGGTGGGTGGTTCGACGAAGAATCCGACCCTCGGCATTGTGGATTACCGTACGGGTGCGTCCACTGATCTTGGCGAATGTCCTCTCTATATGGAGCCGATTCGGGCGGCTATTCCGGTGCTGCGTGAGCTGATTCAGCGCGCAGATTTGACGCCCTATGACATTCCGAATCGTCGCGGTGAGCTGAAGAATATCCTCGTGACGGCTTCGGCGGCGGGCGAGCTGATGGTGCGTTTTGTGTTGCGTTCGAAGAAGCTTCTGGTGCCGATTCGCCGCCAAATGGACTGGCTGCAGGAGCGGCTGCCGAATCTGGCGGTGCTGTCGGTGAACCTGCTGCGTGAGCCGGTGGCACGCGTTGAGGGTGACGAGGAGATTATCCTGTCGGAGCGTCAGACCCTGCCGATGCAGGTGAACGACCTGACCCTGCACCTGCGACCGCAGAGCTTCTTCCAGACGAACACGAAGGTTGCCGAGGCGATGTACGCGCAGGGCCGCGAGTGGGTGCGTGAGGTGGCTCCGCGCTCGCTGTGGGACCTGTACTGCGGCGTGGGCGGTTTTGCCCTGCATGCCGCCTCGGTGATGGATGGCGGCTCGGTGACCGGCATTGAGATTAGTGCGGAGGCGGTCGCCTCGGCACAGCGCACGGTCGCTGAGTACGGTCTGGAGGGCGTGGACTTTTCGGCTCAGGATGCGCCGGAGTTCGCGGTGTCTTCGGGCGCGGTGCCGCAGATGCTGGTGGTGAACCCGCCGCGCCGCGGTATCGGTGAGAGCTTGTGTGCGTGGATTGAGGGTTCGGGTATTGACCGTGTGGTGTATTCGAGCTGTAACGCGGTGACTTTGGCGAAGGATCTGGAGCGTATGCCCTCGTATGCGCCGGTGCAGGGCCGTGTGCTGGACATGTTCCCGCATACGGACCACTATGAGGTTATGACGTTGCTGAAGCGCGGGTAGGTTTCTCGGGTCAAGCGCTCATTCCTATCCCAAGTCCGCGAGCAGATACATAACACTAGGGCGCGAGCAGGTGATTTTTGGCCGAGCAGGTAGTATTTTTCCTGCATGCTCGGCCAAAAATCACCTGCTCGCGGTGTTATCAGGGTTGCCCGCAACGTGGCGGAGGTGAGGCGATGATGCCCCGAGGCGATATACAGAGCACAGTCATGCACCCGCACGGCTCTTTGCCTCATTCCGCGATTCCTGCGCCCGTATCGCTCGCGCAGTCGGGCCGAGAATGAACGTGAATACGGTGGCGATGATGAAGAGTGCCCCTCCGGTAACAATGGTGTTGATCGCGCCGAACGCTGGTACCGCCCATCCGGTGATGAGGTACCCGACCATACCCGCTAGGGAGAAAACCACACCCATGAAGCTGTAGACGCGCCCGCGCATGTGTTCGTCGATAGCGTCTGCGAAGAGGACTTGCCCGAGCACTTCTTCGGGTCCGTAGAACATGCCCCAGATGAACCAGAGCACGAGTACCGCCCACAGCGCCGGGTGTAGTCCCATACTCAGACAAACGGCGCCGTAGCCGAGTCCGGAGATGCACATCCACCCGCGTTTGGTCATACGCACCCGCCCGGCGCCTGTACCGACGCCGAGTTTGGCTGAAAGCCAGGAGCTGATCACGCATCCGGCGGCGTAGACGGAAGTTGCGATTCCGAAGGCGGTGTAGTCGTGCCCGAGGCCGCGGGTGAGGTATTCGAGCATGGGCAGGGTGGTGATGGGTACGGCGGCGATGGAGAGGAACCAGAAGGTGAGCATACCGCGCACGATGGGGTTGTGTGCGGTGTAGGCGGCGCCTTCGCGCAGGAGTCTGCCGGTGTGGTGTTCCTGCACGGTGGCGGTGCGTTCGGCGTGGGTGAGGTCGTAGTTGCGTATGGTGGCGACGGTGAGGGCAGCGAGCAGGTTGAGGGTGCCTGCGAATCCGACGGCGAGGGCTGGGGTGGTGAAGGATGCGACGGCGGCTGCGATGGTGGGGCCGAGGGTTTGGGCGAGGAAGATGAGGCTGCCGCGGCGTGCCATGTATTTTTGGTAGTCGTCGCCGAGCAGGGAGGGCATGGCGGCGGAGGCTGCGGGGGATGAGAAGGTGCCGAAGGTTGAGACGAGGAATGCGATGGTGAGGAAGGCGGGTAGTCCTGCGGCGGCGTAGAGGGCTGGGGATGCGATGAGTAGGGCGGCGCTGGCGAGCCTGAAGCTGACGGTGAGGGTTTTGCGGTTGAATTTGTCGGCGATAGCGCCTGCGAATGGT
The DNA here is from genome assembly GCF_015265375.1 of Rothia sp. (in: high G+C Gram-positive bacteria). Classification (GTDB taxonomy): domain Bacteria; phylum Actinomycetota; class Actinomycetes; order Actinomycetales; family Micrococcaceae; genus Rothia. Next base: position 16,603 of record NZ_JABZXW010000011.1, on the reverse strand, counting down.
GCGAAGAGGATGACGGGGACTGCCTCGACGACCATGACGATAGCGGAGTGGGCGAGGTCGCCGGTGGCGCCGTAGGTCAGCAGGGGCATGGCGATAGCTTGGATACTGGACGCAAGAGCATCAGAAACCTGCGCGGTCAGGAGCGTGAGCTGCCCGCGTGCGTTCAGCGGCGTTGCTGATGTGGGTTTTGCGGTCGCGTCTGGTGTGTTTGTTGGAATGCGCGACGCAGGTGATTCAGGGTGCTCAGGCGAAGGGTCTGTGGTGCGTCTCATAATACTGTGGATTCTATCACGGGTAAGAACGCTGTAACCGAGGCGAAACAAGACACAAGATGCGCGAGCAGATAACAGTCCGTTATCTTCTCGCCGAAATATTATCTGCTCGCGGTGTTATCGGGGTTGCCCGCAACCGGGCGGTGGCGTCTCGGGCTGGTTGTGTCCGAGGCGCCACCGCTTTTTCGTTCCCCTCTAGCGGGCGTGAAATTCTATCCCTGCGCCGCGAAATCCTGTGCCGCGAGAATACCCGCCGCGTACGCCGCCTGGCCTACGTGCTGGGCTGCGTCGTCAATCAGGCTGACCAGGCGCACACCGCGAGTTACCGGCGGAGTCCACGAACGGTCAATAATCTCGCTCAAATCAGCCTCGCTCAGCGTCTGCGCGTAGTCGGCGAGCGCCTCGCCAGTTGCCACAAGGTATTCCACCAGCAGGGCAGAATCTTCAACCACGATGGAGCGTGCCTGCTCGGCGGTGTGGCCGTAGCCCATGGTGTCGCCGAGCTCGCCCAGGTTGAAACGCTCCCTGAAACCCTGAGTCTCCCAGACCTGCGGCTGACCGTTCAGGGCGGAAAGCTGCATATCCATCTGCCGCCCGGCGTGCCAGAGTAGCCACGCAATAGAGTTCGGGTGACCACCAGGATGCGCGTTCAACGCCTCGGCTGATAGCCCCTTGACGGCCACGGCGGCTTCGATGCCGGGGCGGCTGGCGGCGTCACGTAGAATGTCGTGGGTTTTCATGGAATCCTCCTGAAGATGCTGGCTCCTCGCAGGGAGCCGGGTAGTTTCAGTCTACGCCCGCGTGTTCGCTGCCTTGAAAGAGTCGCCTTGAAAGAGCCGGTTTGAAAGAAAAATGTGGTGCACGGGAATAATACTCATTTCTTCCCGTTGAATTCTGCGAACACATCATCATCTAAATTTCACAGGAGAATAGTATGACCACCCCCGCTCAGCTGCACTTTGACATGGTCGTCATCGGCTTCGGCAAGGGCGGCAAGACCCTCGCCGGCGCCTACGCCAAGACCGGCAAGAACGTTGCTCTCATCGAACAGTCCACCGGCATGTACGGCGGCACCTGCATCAACATCGGTTGTGTACCCACCAAGGCGCTCGTGCACCGCGCCGACGAGTTCCGCGCTAGCGGCGAGCGCACCCTTGAAGAGGCAAACGCCGCCTACGAATCCGCCGTGGTTTTCCGCGACAAGCTGACCGGCATGATGCGCGCCAAGAACCGCGAAATCCTGCTGTCCAACGAGACCGCTAAGCTCATTGATGGTCACGCACGTTTCATCTCCGACACCGAGGTTGAGGTTACCGCGGGCGAGGACACCCTGCGCGTTACCGCCGACTACTTCATCATCAACACCGGTGCCGTGTCGGTGATCCCGCCGATTGAGGGTATCCGCGAATCTGAGCGTGTGCTCACCTCCACCGAGCTGCAGAAGCTCACCCCGCGCCCCAAGCGCCTGGGCATTATCGGTGGCGGCCCCATCGGTGTTGAGTTTGCCGGTATTTTCTCCTCCTACGGCACTGAGGTGACCATTCTGGACGGCGCCCCCGCCCTCTTCGGCCGCTACGACGAGGATGTTGCCCAGGTCGCCCGCGAGATTATCGCAGATCAGGACATTACCGCTCATGCCGGCGTGCGCGTGCAGTCCTTCAAGGACGGCGCTGACTCGGTGACCGTGACCTACCTCGACTCCGAGGGCGCTACTCGGCAGCTGGAGGTGGACTACGTGATGGTTGCGACCGGCCGTAAGCCCGCCACCGAGGGTCTGGGCCTGGAGAACACCAGCATCGAAACCAACGACCGCGGCGCAATTGTCGTGGATGAGCACCTGCGCAGCACCGTGCCGAACATTTTCGCGCTCGGTGACGTGAATGGCGGCCCGCAGTTCACCTACATCTCCATGGATGACTACCGCGTGGTGCTCTCTCAGCTGGTCGGTGACGGTTCCCGCTCCACTAAGGACCGCAAGGCAGTGGCTTCGACCATTTACATGAACCCGCCGCTGTCCTCCGTGGGTCTGACTGAGCGTGAGGCAATCGAGGCTGGCCACAAGGTGAAGGTCGCTTCGAAGCCGGTTGCTGCGGTTGCCGCGATGCCGCGTGCGAAGACCCAGGAGAACCCGCGCGGCATCATGAAGTTCGTGATTGACGTGCAGACCGACCAGATTCTGGGTGCCCAGCTGCTGGTCATCGAGTCCATGGAGGTTATTAACCTGGTGGCTCTGGCGATGCGCCACGGCATTACTGCTTCGCAGCTGCGCGATGAGATTTACACTCACCCCTCGATCACTGAGGGTCTGAATGAGGTTCTTGCCGTCGCGGCGCCCGTGAACTAGTTGAACTAGAATCGCGGCTGAATTCGCGGTTCGTATAGCGTTTCTGCTTGTCCGAGTGCTTCCCTGCCCGTTCCTCCCGTTGTGCTATCAACGGGGGTGCGGGTGGGGAAGCATTTTTGTTAAAGTTCAGATATACCTTGTAGCTAAGCATGCCCTAAGATGGTTATGAGATAAGCGCAAGCTCACCGATTGGGTGGTCAGCGCGAGAGGGCTCGGAAGAGACACCCACTCGCGGCTACACCCACCACAGCACACCGCCTGCGCCGCGCATACAACCGAAAACCATAGGCACGAACCGGGAGAATCATGGCACTGCCCAAAATCAAGCCCTACACCTACGTCGACCGTGAACACAGCAACCGAGTGAGCTGGCCCGTGGACCCCTCCCGCGCTGTACTGCTCGTGCACGACATGCAGGTGCACTTCGTCCAAGCTTTCGAAGGCGCCAATCTGGGTGAGGGCAACGCCAACCCGGACGCCCAGATTAACGTCGCCATCAAGAACCTGCGCCGCCTCATTGACGCCGCCCACGCAGCAGGAATCCCCGTCTACTACACCGCGCAGCCGCCGCGCCAGAACCCCGAAGACCGCCGCCTGCTCATCGACTTCTGGGGCGATGGCCTGCAGAATGACGAATCCGCCCGCGTGCTTGACGCACTTGCACCCACCGACCGCGACACCGTGCTGACCAAGTGGCGCTACTCCGCGTTCGTGCGCAGCCCCTTCGAAGATCTGCTCAAGGAATCCGGCCGCGACCAGCTCATTATCGGCGGCGTGTACGCGCACATTGGCTGCCTAACCACCGCCCTGGAGGCGTTCATGCGCGACATTCAGCCGTTCATGGTTGCCGATGCGCTCGCCGACTTTTCGGAGGAGGAGCACCGCATAGCGTGCGAGTACGCTTCGGGTCGTTGCGCTCGCGTGCTGAACACCGCCGATGTGCTCGCAGACCTGCAGGCTGCAGAAGATGCTGAGAAGGCTGAGACTGCTGAGGAGGCGCGCGCATGAGCTGGGTCATTGTGACCGGCGCGAACGGCGGTATTGGTGAGGCAACCGTCCACCAGCTCATTAAGAACGGTTATTCGGTATTTGCGGCTGACCTGGCGGAACAGCCCATTACCCCCTTCGGCACCTACGGGGATGCTATCTTCCGCTACCGTTCCGTGGACGTGACCAGCGAAGAGTCCGTTATTGCCCTCGCCAACGCTGTAGCGGCGCTCGACGAACCCATCACCGGTGCGGTGCTCGCCGCGGGTATCGCCCACAGCCAGCCGCTGTTGGAAACCAGCTTCGACACCTGGAAGCGCCTGCATGCGGTCAACTCCGACGGCGTGTTCCTGTGCCTGCGCGAATTCGCCCGCATCATGATTGACCAGCAGGAGTCCGACCCGACCAACCGCCGCTCTCTGGTGACGGTCGCCTCCAACGCGGCGCGTGTGCCCCGCGCGGAGTTCGGCGCCTACGGTGCGTCCAAGGCGTCGGCGGCGCGCGTGAGTTCCAGCTTCGGCCTGCAGCTTGCCGCGCACGGTATTCGCGTGAACTCGGTCTGCCCCGGCACCACCCGAACCCCCATGGTGACTGAGGCCTGGGAGGGCGAGGACCGTTCCGCCCTGCCGGTTGCCGGTAACCCGGAAACGTTCCGCCTGGGTATTCCGCTGCGCCGTATTGCCGACCCGGCAGATATTGCGGCGGTCAACGCTTTCCTTATTTCTGAGGCGGCGCGCCACATCACCATGCAGGAGATTGTCGCCGACGGCGGCGCAACCCTCTAGCGGCACCCCGCGCCCGGTCTGTGATCACCCGGCGCGAACCTACACACCACTGATAGAAGTACGATGACGAACCTTCCTGACTTTATCTTTGCCACCGGCACCCGCGTGCTCCGCGCGGCCGGTGCGATGACCCCTGTCACCTTTGATAACGCCCTGGACGAGGCAAAACGCGCCGGTAGCGCCGTTGTGGGTCTGATTCCTTTTGACCCGGACATGCCCGCCTACCTCTTCGTGCCCGAACGCTTGGAGGAGCAGCAGGTGCCGGTCCCCGAGCAGACCGTAGAACTTGCCGAACCGGTATCGGTCACCGGCCGTCAGAACGACCGGTTCCGTGCCGCCGTGGCGACCGCAGTGGAGCGCATGAAGGCGGGTGAGCTGAGCAAGATTGTGCTTTCGCGCGTGCTGACCGCCCGCTACGCACCCGGCGCCCTCAATCTGGAGGCGCTGTATAACAACCTGCGCGCCCAGCAGCGTTCCGCCTTCAACTTTGCGGTGCGCCTGCCCGACGGCGAGCGGGGCATGAGCGGAAGCTACCTGATGGGTGCCTCCCCGGAGCTGGTGTTCCGCACCGAGGGTCGCGCCTTCAAGACCCACCCGCTTGCCGGTAGCGCCCCGCGCATCGCCGAGCCCGGTAGCGCCGAGGACGAGGCGATTCGTGACCGCCTGTTCGCCTCGCCGAAGGACCGCCACGAGCACGCCTACGTCATCAACGATATTGCGGAGCGCCTGGCACCCATCGCCGAGGAGCTGAACGTACCGCAGGTGCCCTCGCTACTGCAGACCCCGCAGCTGTGGCACCTGGCGACCCCCATCGACGGCGTGCTGAAGGAGGGGCTGACCTGCCTGGACGGTGCCCGCGCGATCCACCCGACCCCCGCGATTTGCGGTGCCCCCACCGAGAAGGCGCTGGAACTGATTCGCCAGCTGGAGTCTTTCGAGCGCCGCTACTTTGGTGGCCTGGTCGGCTACATGGACGCCGAGGGTAACGGCGAGTGGGCGCTGGTGCTGCGCTGCGCCCAGGTCAGCCCGGAGGAGGCGGTGCTGTACGCCGGCGCGGGTATTGTGGCTGAGTCCGACCCGGAGCTGGAGCACACCGAGACCGGTACGAAGCTCGGCAGCTTTGGCCGTGCACTGGGTGTGGACACCCTGGGTGAAGATACCCCGGGCGAAGATACCCCTTAGGCTCTGTGTAGGTACTGTCTTGAACGCCTTGACAAGGCGGAATGCAACGGCTGAATAAAACAGCAGAATAAAACGACTGAACGCGCTCGCTGGCATGGCGGGCGCGTTCAGTCGTTGTATGAGTTGTTCGGGGGTTGAGCGCGGCTAATCGGTGAGCAGACGCTTGAGCTCCAGGGGAGTGGCAACCGGCAGAAGCTGAGCCTCAACCTGCGCGGGCTCACCCTCGGTCGGGTTCTCCACCGCCAGGGCGATGAGCATCTTCTGCGCGTGCTCGGGGTTCTCCGCGTCGGGCAGTGCCACGGGTACCCAATGCAGGCTAAAGCTTCGCTCGATAGCTTCGCCGCCCTGATTACCGCCCTGGCCACTGCCACGAGGCGCGCTAAAGGTCGCTTGGGCGGCCAAGCTGTCCTGAGTCAGTACACGCAGGGCGGTCGGCTCGGGAACGTTGCTGTCCAGAAGGTCACCCGGAACCTCCTCGTTCATGGCAAGTTCGAGCGCATCCAGCAGCTCATCGGTGATCTGCACTCGAACCAGGGAAGGCACCACGCTCAGGCCGTGGCCGGTCGCCTTGAGCACCGCCTCCTTAGCGGTCCACAGCGCAACCGAGAGCAGGTGCAGTACGGGTGCGGGGCGTTCCTGCGCCACCCGCTCATAGAACGTACGTTCTTCATTGGAGAGTGCCAGGCGCGCAAAACCGGAGAACAGGCGCGCATCCAGGGTCTCAACATCCACGCCGAGCACCGCCGAGGCGTTACGGCTAAACGCACCCACCACCAGCGGATTCACCTGCGACATATTGAAATTCACGCCCGCAATACGCGGCTTACCGTGCTTCTTACCGCTGGTGCACAGGGGGCAGGAACGATCCACCTCAATCTCAGAAGCGGCACTCGAAGGCACATCCAAACGTGCCGCCGCCATGGCACGCATGAGCGCCTGAGTACTCAGATAGCTGACCGCCGCCGTGGAGGTCGGCAACTGCGCCGCATGCTGCTGCTCAGCAAGCCCCAGGTAGCTCAACCAGCTAAAACGCAGGGAACCGTACATCGTACGGGTGGGAAGAGCGAAAATCTGCACGCGCTCGCTCGGACGGGCGGTAGGGCGCTCCGGGCGCTGTGCGCTGGGTGTTTCGGGGGCAGAATAGCTCATAGGTTTAGTGTACCCGCCCGGCATCACGGCAATTGGCGCGCGCGAGGCTCCTTGAGGTTATCCACAGCGCTGACCGCGCGCTACGCACCCTCGCCGCCGGTGCGGTAAAGTCATCACAGACATCATTACGGACAGCCGCCCGCACAATAGAGCGGCGGCACAGAAAGAAGGTACCGTGAACAGCACGCAAGAGATCATTGCCGCCGCAGACGGCTCGGCGCTGGGCAACCCCGGACCGGCGGGCTGGGCATGGTATATCGACGACGACCACTGGGCGAGCGGCGGCTGGGCACACGGCACCAACAACATGGGTGAGTTGAAGGCGGTCCTGGACCTGTTCGAGGCGACCGCATCCCGCCCGGAGGCGAAGCTGCGCGTGTACTGCGATAGCCAGTACGTCATTAACTCGCTGACCAAGTGGATGCCCGGCTGGAAGAAGAAGGGCTGGAAGAAGTCTGACGGCAAGCCCGTGCTCAACCGCGACCTTCTGGAGGCGCTGGATGCCGCCTTGGCAGGCCGCGACTACGAGTTCATTTGGGTGAAGGGCCACGCCGGCCACGAGCTCAACGAGAAAGCTGACTCCCTGGCGAATGGTGCTGCGCGCGCCTACCAGGAGGGCCGCGAGCCCGCGCACGGTCCCGGCTTCGGTGCGTCTGCTGAGGCTGATACTGCGGCTGAGCCTGCAGCGGCTCCGGTTGTTGAGGCGCCGATTGTGAACGCTCCCGCGGCTGAACCGGCGCTCTCCGAGTCTTCCGCGGACGCCCACCTGCCCGTGCAGGAATTCACCGCCGCCGAGATTGAAAACGCCCAGCGCGGCGTGGAGAGCCTGCGCCTATCCGGTCTGCTGCGCCCCGCCTCCGCGGTGAACGCCCCCGACCCGGAGGCGGTCCGCACCCGCAAGGAGCAGCTGGCACTCGCGGCAGAACGTGCCGCTGAGCGTGATGCAAAGGCGTTGGCGCGGCAGCAGGAAACTGCCGCTCAGCAGGCATCCAGTGCCGCGCAGGCGGAAGAAGAGGATGACCTGACCGGCCTGGAAGAGTTCGCAGGTCTGGACCCGAACGACGTTGACCCGGCGGAACTGCTGGGTGAGACCGAAGAACAGGTAGCAGAGCAGGTGGCAGAACCCGCCGTGGAGTCCGTTCAGGATGCTCCCGCTCAGCCCGCTGAACCCGCGCCGGTGGCACCCGCACCGTCTGCTCCTGCGGCACCCGCCGCGCCTGCCCCGAATCCCGAGGAAGCCTCCGCCGCAGAACAGCTGCTTGAAAGCCGCGGCTCCGTCATGGAGGCGGCGCAGCTGGAATCCATGCTGCACGAGCGTCTGGTGTGGGTGACCGCCACCGGCAAGTCGGTGTCCCGCTCCTCGGTGCTGCAGTACCGCGAACGCGCCTTCACCCAGCAGGGTGCCCCGCTCAAGCAGGGTGTGCAGGTGCTGGATTCTTCCAGCGTGCTGGTCATGGCGGCGGTTGCCACCGCGCGCGGCCGCGTGAGCCGTTCGAGCATCTGGCATTACGACGGTGAGCGTGCCCTGTGGCGTCTGCGCTTCCGCCAGGAGACCCCAGCCTCCTAAACCCCAGCCTCCTAAAGCCCGGGTCATAATGCTCGGGCTTCTAGGTTTGTGCCTTTCAAATTTCCACGCAATAAAACCCCGCCGCATCCTCAATCTCGAGGATGCGGCGGGGTTTTCTCAATAGATGTTCGCCGCCTTCTGGCGAGCCTGGCAGGCGGTATGCCGTGCGGCCGGGACCTTTAAACCGCCCGGTCTGCCGTCTGCCTGCGGGTGGGGTTCTGGGCTTGCTGCCCTGACCCCTTAGCCGACGAACATGGAGGCGTTAGCCTGCTCGGTGTCTGCGTAGTTCACGCCTGCGCGGGTGAGTGCCTCGTTAATCTGGGTGATGGATGCTTCGACCTGGCGCTGGGTTGCGTGCCACTGGTCCAGTACGCCCTGGAAGTTTGCGGATGCGGAGCCGGTCCAGGAGCTCTGCAGGTCGTGCAGGGAGGCGGTCATACCGTTGACGTCTGCGGTGATGGATGCGACGTAGGATCGTGCCTGTGCGCTCTTGGCTGCGATGACTTCGGAATCGACATTGAACTGTGCCATGGTTTTTCTCCTTTGAGATATTTGAGATAGGTGGGGCGGGGCGGTTGCCCCGGGTGGAGCTTGGGATTTGGATCTCTGGAAGGGTTGAGTTCCTGACCGGAAGCTTGTTATCACTATATCTTTCAAAATACATCAAATGAGTCAAAAAATGATGAATTGATAAATCTGTGGATAAACCCGCCAGATTCGCTCCGGCATCTCGAAAAAATCGAAAACCCACCCGAAAATGACGTGCCCATGACGCGCACAGCAAAGCCCCCGAGCCGCAGAACGTTCAAGTTCTACAGTCCGGGGGCTTGTGCGTTATCCAGCGTTGTAGCGTTACTTCATCAGCTGATCGTCCGAGACGGGCGGCGGGTAGAACGGCAAAGAAATCACGAAGGTAGCGCCGCCACCGTCGGTCTCTTCAATGTGGATCCTGCCCTCGTGCTGCTCAATAATCGCAGCCACAATGGACAGGCCCAGACCCGTACCGCCGGTCTCACGCGAACGTGAAGTATCGGTGCGGTAGAAACGCTCGAACACGCGCTCGCGGTCCTCACCGTGAATACCGGGGCCGTGGTCGCGCACCTCCAGCACGGAGAGCGGGAAGCCGGGAACCTCTTCGCGCACGCCCACCGCAATCTCTAGGGGAGAACCGTCGGGGGTGTAGCGCATGGCGTTGGTCAGCAGGTTCGCCACGACCTGACGCAGGCGCGATTCGTCGCCGAGCACGGTTGCGGAGGTTGGTGCCACCTCTTCGTTCAGACCCACGAGGGACACTGCACGATCGGGTGCCGTGGCGTAGGCGTCGTTACTAGCGTCCACCGCGAGGTTGAACAGGTCGAAGGGCGCCAGCTTGGATTCGCGGCGCTCATCAATACGTGCCAGGGTCAGCAGGTCTTCCACGAGCTGGCCCATACGCTTGGACTCTGACTCGATGCGGCTCATCGCGGTTGCGACCGCCTCATCGGTGGGTAGAGCGCCCTGACGGTACAGTTCCGAGTAGCCTCGAATACTGACCAGCGGGGTGCGCAGCTCATGCGAAGCGTCACCCACAAAGCGGCGCATTTTCGCTTCGCTCTTCTCGCGGGCTTTGAAGAGCACCTCAATTTGGGCGAGCATCGTGTTCAGCGAAACCGCAAGGTTACCAATCTCGTTGCTGGGGTTGTAGTCCTCAATACGCTGCGAGAGGTCGCCGGCAGCAATCTTAGCGGCGGTCTGCTCCACACGCGCGAGCGGCTCGAAAGTGCGGGTCACGATCACCCAGGTCATCGCAATCGCGGAGGCGAGAGTAGCCAAACCAAACGCGAAGGTCAGCACGCCCACGAGGGCGACCACCTGGTTGGTCTGCTTCAACGGCATCGCAATAATCAGGGATGCCGCCTCCGTCAGCCCGGAGGAATCATTCGACTCGATGGGCACGGCGAGCACACGCCAATCGGAGGAACTACCCACCGAATTGACGGTGACCGCCTCCTCGTTTTGCTTGCGAACCTTCTCTTCGGTCCAGCCCTGCAGCGCCGGCTCGCTGAACTGTTCGCTGTCCTCGGACTTGAGCGAGTACAGTACGTTGCCGTCCTTGTCGAGCAGGTACAGGCGGTAGGTGCTCAGGGATTGTTCCTGATTGCCGGAGGGGCGCACGGTCGCCAGCTGCACGAGCGAGGGGGCGCTGCTCTTCATCTCTTCGTCCAGCTGGTGCACCATCTGGGCACGCAGAGCGGAAATCGCCACCAGGCTCGTCACCGCAATAGAGAGGGCAATGAGCATGGAAGTGATGAGCACCAGCTGGGTGCGAAGGGAGAGAGACTGGGGAATCCGGTCGAGGGGTTTAAGCGCCACGTTAGCCTCGAGAACCGCGAATCATGTAGCCCACACCGCGCTTGGTGTGGATGAGCGGCTCGTGGTTTTCGCGGTTGTTGTCAATCTTGCGGCGCAGGTACGAAATGTAGGACTCGACGATGGAGGAGTCGCCGTTGAAGTCGTACTCCCACACGTGGTCGAGAATCTGCGCCTTGGACAGCACACGGTTGGCGTTGAGCATCAGGTAGTGCAGCAGGTTGAACTCGGTGGGGGAGAGGTCAATCTCTTCGTCGCCGAGGAACACTTCGTGGGTATCCACGTTCAGGGTGAGTGCGTCAACGCGCAGTACGGCGTCGTCCTCTTCCTGGATGCTGCGGCTACGGCGCAGAATAGCGCGGATGCGGGCGATTACCTCGTCGAGGGAGAAGGGCTTGGTGACGTAGTCGTCGCCGCCAGCACCCAGACCGGTGACCTTGTCTTCGGTGGCGTCCTTCGCGGTCAGGAAGAGCACGGGGGTGGTGGTGCCGTTTTCGCGCAGGCGGCGGGTCACCTCGAAGCCGTCCATGCCGGGCATCATGACGTCCAGGACGATGAGGTCGGGGTTTTCCGCGTGTGCCTTTTCGAGGGCTTCGCGGCCGTTGCCGGCGGTGACTACTTCAAAACCGGCGAAACGCAGGGAGGTGGCGAGCAGTTCAAGAATGTTGAACTCGTCATCGACGACTAGGAGTTTTGCTTCAGCAGACATACTCTATCTTTCTCTCTGAATGGCAGGCTGTACTTGATAAGTGAATGATGTGTGTGTGAGCTTGCGGCTCAAATCTTTATGCCTTGTTGCGGCGCATGACCGACAGAATGAGCGCGGCCATGAGGGCAATAAAGGCGACGGGGAGGAGGACCAGCGGAATCTGGCTCATGAGGGCGGGCGGCGCTGCCCCAACCCACTTCATCACGAGCATTGCGACTCCGGTGAGCAGGCAAATCAGGGCGAGAAGCGCACCGCCTGCGCCGAGCCAGCGGATGGCTCCGGCGTAGGGAAGGGGCGCGGGCGCCTGGTCTGCGGTGCTGCGCGTGTCCTGTACGGGTTCATTACTCATGGATTTAACGGTATCAGCTCACACACAGCTGTTCGTGGGCGAAGCCCCAGATTTAGCGGTTTGAGACCCAAATTCACAGCGTATGTGAAGCTTAGGGGAGCGACCGCACTGTTTGTGCACGCGAGATGCTTTAATAGGGGTATGTCTGAACAGGTTATTGAACTGCTCCCCGAAACTACGCCCGCTACTGACGCGCCCGCAGAGTCCGTTGCGCCTTCTGCCGCGCCTGAGAGCACCGACGAGGGTAGCGCTGTACCTGCTGAGACTCAGCCCTCCGTGAACGCCGAGGAACCTGCGGCCGCTGAAGAAGCAGCCGCTGAGGAAGCGCCGGCAGAGAATGCGGAGAAGACCGAAGACTCCACCCCCGACCCCTTCACCCCGCTGGATGAAGAGGTGGGTGCCCCCTCCTTGGGCGTTCCGCACAAGCTGCGCCGCACCTCCAAGGTGGACGAGATTCTTGCCGCCGCCAAGGACGTGGCGCTACAGGGTATTCAGGAGATCGCCCCCGCGCACGCTATCGGCCTGGTGCACCACGTGCGTGCCGAGGAAGAGCGCCTGAGCACTCACCTTTTTGAATGCACCCTGCCCGGTTACCGCGGCTGGTTCTGGTTCGCGACCCTCTCACGTGCGCCGCGCTCCCGCGTGGCAACGATCTGCGAGGTTGGTCTGCTGCCCGGCGACGACGCGCTGATTGCGCCGGATTGGGTGCCGTGGGCTGACCGCGTTCGCCCCGAGGACCTGCAGGAGAACGCCGTGGAGGAAAACGCAGACTCTGCTGAGTCTGTTGAGTCCGCTGAGAACGAATCTGCAGAGAACGAATCTGCTGCAGAAGAAACTGCCGAGGCTGAGTCTGCAGAGTAAGCCTGCCGCCTACTCCTCTTAATAAGGGGCGGGCTAGCAAAAGCGTATATATAAAGTGTTGTGAGTCGTCCACCGATTTTCGGTGGGCGACTCAATGACTTAAGCCGTGGCAAAAGCCGCTAAAAAAGTACATAATAGATTATTGAATTAAGTAACGACTTAGGCAGTGCTATCTAAGTACTGTTGCGGTGAAAGCTGGGAGAGATACATGACAGACCTCATCGATACCACAGAGATGTATTTGCGCACCATCCTCGAACTGGAGGAAGAGGGCATCGTCCCCATGCGTGCGCGCATCGCTGAACGACTCGAGCACTCCGGCCCGACCGTCTCCCAGACCGTGGCGCGCATGGAGAAGCACGGCCTGCTCACCGTTGAGCCGGACCGCCACCTCGAACTGACCGAGGAAGGCCGCCACAAGGCGGTCGAGGTGATGCGTAAGCACCGCCTGGCTGAGCGCCTGCTCTCCGACATTATTGGTCTGGAACTCGAGTACGTGCACGAAGAGGCATGCCGCTGGGAGCACGTCATGAGTGACAAGGTGGAGAAGCGCATCCTGGAGATGCTTAAGGACCCCAAGTTCTCCCCGTACGGCAACGCTATCCCCGGCTTGGAAGATCTGGGCCACACCAGCGAGAAGAACGACGAGCGCACCGTGCCCATGTCTCTGGCTGCGCGCGATTCCGGCCCCGAGGATCGCTTCACCATTTCTCGCTTCCCCGAGTCCATTCAGACTGATGTTGAGCTGCTGAAGCTACTGGCTGACGCAGGCATTGTCTACGGCGCTTCGGTGTCCGTGGTTGCCGGCCAGAACGATGACGTGATTGTTCACGCCGACGGTGAAGAGGACACCCTCTCCCTGGATATGGACGTGGCAAACGCGATTGTGGTCAAGCGCGGCGGCAACCTCTAAGGTCTAGTTCTGAGAGTCCGCTAACCCAGCTCACGCTAAACGGTGGTATCGCCTCCCTTGGTGGAGGCGGTGCCACCGTTTTTGTGTCTGCTGCGGTTTATATGGCCTTGTGGTGGGATTCGGGTTGAGGCGCCTAGCGGGCGGGGCGTTTCAGAGTTTGGTCGCGTGCGCGGGCGCATATACTCCTCTCTCAAAGTTTTAGCAACTGCGCTCGAGTGCATTTTTCGTGTTTTTCGCTTAAATCTGAGGTTGAGACTGAGGGAAACGCCGGTATTTGGGCAATCTCTGAGAGCGGACACTTAAGAGATAAGGGTCATTTTTAAGAGTTTTGAACCCTGTCCTTAAGGGGTGATGGTGCATTAAAAGCGAATGTGCATCCTTGTGAAATGCCTAGTCAAACGCCTTAAGTCGCTTAAGCTCCCACAAATAAACGGGGGTCTAGTCAGCCCAATCCACTCTGTTCCGCCGGGGGTGAAAGCCCGGAATTTAAGACCGAAAGAGGTGACAACTGGGAGTTTTCTGTGTATTCTCTTTTCTGTGCCCAAATCCTAATCGTAAGAGGGCACCGTCGAAGCGGTTCCGCTGAGTTCTGCCAACGCTTCGATGAACGTCTACCCAATATGGCAGAAGCGGGGGACCCAATCCCCAAGCTGGGATACGGCTTCTCAATCGAGAAGCCTCGGGGCTAAGTCACTTCGGTGGCCGAGCGAATCCATGCTCGAGCCCGACAGCTCACCTCGTCAGGCAATGGAGGAATTACCAATGGCTAACAAGATCGTACGTACCGCAGGTGCAACCCTCGCAGCAGGCGCAATCCTGCTCGGCTCGACCGTTCCCGCGAACGCATTTGCACAGATCCCCGCTGCTGCTGATCTGTCCTACGACTACACCAACTACGAGTTCGACTACACCAGCTACAACACCCCCGCAACCACCTACGTTGCACCCCAGGCTCAGGCACAGCAGACCTACGTTGCTCCCGCAGCAACCGAGGCACCCGCTGCACCCGCAGTTGAGACCTCCTACGTAGCACCCCAGGCTGAGGCACAGCAGGCTTACGTTGCTCCCGTAGCAACCGAGGCACCCGCTGCTCCCGCAGCTTCCTCCGCTTCCACCGGTAACGCATCCCGCGACGCAATCGTTGCAACCGCAATGAGCGGTCTGGGTGGCGCATACGTTTGGGGCGGCAAGACCTTCGGTGCATGGGACTGCTCCGGCTTCACCTCTTGGGTTTTCGCTCAGCACGGCATCAAGCTGACCGCTTTCACCTACGCAATGAAGAACGAGCTGCGCCCGACCTCTAACCCCCAGCCCGGCGACATCGTCTTCCAGAACGGCTACAGCCACGTTGGTATCTACCTGGGCGACGGCAAGATGATCTCCGCTCTGAACCCCACCAACGGTACCATGGTGCACCCCACCTCCTGGATGTCCGTTGACGGCTACTACACCGCTCTCTAAGCCTTAGCGCATAAGAGCTGGGTCTAGCCCAACATACTTCACAAAAGGCGCCCACCCCGCACGGGGTAGGCGCCTTTTGCGTACCCAAGAAGTTCCGCAAAAATACCGCCGAGAGCGCACCTTAGTACGGGTGCATTCTCGGCGGTATTCGTTTGGGGGCGTTTCTCTACGGTGTGAGGCTACGGCGCGAGAGCCTGCAGAAGCTTCTGAGGGTCCTGCTCCCACTCGGCCAACTCAGATCGCAGGTTAGTCCGTGCGGGCTCCTCCGAGAGCTTATATGCCTGCTCAGAGAGGAAGACACGCTCACGGCCCAGGGTGGAACGCAGGAAGGTCGTGCGCCCGGTACGGAACGTCTCATCGTCAAAATGGGAGTACTCGCTGCGCACCCCGCGCAGGTAGCGGTGATAGCGTGCCGAATCAGCCGCCAGGATAGCCATATCGGCATCGAGGAAAAACTGAATATCCGCCGGCTCATAGCCCGCCGGTAGGTCGGCAGACTCGGGCAGCTCGTGGGTTGCCGTGGCACGCACCAGAAGGCTCACCATCTGCAGCTCGTCACCACTGAGCAGACCCGCGG
This sequence comes from Rothia sp. (in: high G+C Gram-positive bacteria), assembly GCF_015265375.1. Classification (GTDB taxonomy): domain Bacteria; phylum Actinomycetota; class Actinomycetes; order Actinomycetales; family Micrococcaceae; genus Rothia. The sequence continues at coordinate 1,098 of NZ_JABZXW010000011.1, read as the reverse complement.
TAACCAGCGGCTCCAAGGAGGCGCTCGCCAGCTGCTCGCTACGGCGCTCATCCTCACCCGGCGCGCCCTCGTACACCGCGTCGTGGAACCACGCCGCCAGAACCAACACCAGGGGAGTAGAACCCTGCGTGCGGTGTGCGTAGAGGCGGTCCAGGTCGGTGAGCATCTGCGAAAGGTGCCCGCTGTGGTGGTAGGCGCGGTGCGGCTGCTCCCACGCCTGCAACAGGCTCTCACCCAGTTCCACCACCTGCGCCGTGAGTTGAGCTTGGCTCGCGGCAGGAGCCTCCACATGCTTGAGACGGGGTGTATTAAGGCGGGGCGCAAATGCCGCCTCCCAGGCGCGAAGCAGGCGCGGGCGAATCTTCTCGGGGCGTTCCTTTAGGGGAATCCGTAGACCGCTGGCAATGAGCGTGCGAGTCAGCTGTGCACCGCTGAGTTCCTTCGCGCCCGCCCGCACCAGCTCATCGTAGAGGTGCGCCGGCACGTCGTAGTGGTCGCGGTCGAAAGCACGCTCACTGATGCCCGCCGCTGCGGCGAACTCGTGCAGTTCCGCCAGGGATGCATCGGAGATGAGGTGCGAGAAGACGGTGCCGTGTGCGGGCCAGGTGGGCGGGTCAATGTAGATGCTCATTCGTACATTGTAGGAGCGGTTCCGGTGCCGGGTGCGGGTGTCCTCATGCGGTGAACACGGGCTGGGACGCAGGACGGGCAGTGTGCGGGCGGAAACATGGGCACAGCGCGGCTCCTGGTGGCTTATAGGGTCCCGTGCGACCAGTCGTGCGGGGTGCTTTATACTGGATAGGTACGCCCTCGTAGCTCAGGGGATAGAGCACTTCTCTCCTAAAGAAGGTGTCGGACGTTCGAATCGTCTCGGGGGCACACAGAACCGGTAGTCATGCCGGTACGAGAAAACCGCCCGTCGCTTGCAGTAGCAGGCGCGGGCGGTTTCTCTGTTTCTGCACGTAACGAGTACTCAAGAAAACACGTTGTTATAGCTGAGACAGGTCAATCTTGCCCATCAGCAGGATCTTCTCGCGAGCGGCCTTATCCGTCATCAGCTCAGCAATATTGTGCGGGACAACCTGCCAAGAAATACCC
>NZ_JABZXW010000010.1 GCF_015265375.1 Rothia sp. (in: high G+C Gram-positive bacteria) | reverse complement strand
CCCTGGTGAGGGGCGCCTCCGCGCTTTTCCGGTTATGGTGGTGGCAGGCTTTGCGCTTGTCGCCGCTGGTTATGGCCGCCTGAATCGGCTACTTTTTGGGGTGCACCCCGCACTGTCACTCATCTGTCTATCGCTCAACTCCTATCACTCAACACAGCATGCTTAATCTTTTATCTTCTCTTCGCCCAAGTTCTTTCCGCGCTAAATCCAAGCGCGGCAGGCGGGCTGCTTCGTCGATGGATTCTTTCCCTATGCCTGATCGCGTGAAGGAACACGTATTTGCTCTGGATGCTCGGTGGTGCGATGAGCTGGAGGACGTCCTGTTCAGCGACCCGGTCCCGAATCTGTACCCCATTGAGCACTATTTGGCGTGCCCTCTTCCGGCGAAGGCGCCGCGTATTCCGCTGCACTACTATCAGGGCTTCGTGGGCTGTGAGCGTGACGGTCAGCTGTGCTGTGTGCTGCTGCTGGGCTCGAATGTGGTGCCGGTGCGCCTGTGCGGTGCCGCGGTTGAACATGTCGCCGTTGAACATGCTGAACACGATGCGGATTCTCACGACGGTGAAACGCTGGATACCCCCACCCTGCACGCTACCACCCTGGATGCTACGGCGCTCGCGCATCGTGACGCCCTGGCTCAGCTGCTGTTGCAGGTGGGTTCTCGTCTGGATTCCATGTTCGGTGAGAGCGCCTTCGTGATGCCCCTGTGGACGCGCATGCAGGAGCTGTGCGAGCAGACTCGGGGCGGTAAGAGCCCGGTTCCGCTGCTGCAGATGCTGCAGCCGAGCCTGCGTGATGGGTGCGATCATCGTGCGCGGGTTCTGTCGGAGCGCCCCGTACAGCCGCTGCTGTACCTGCCGCCGGAGAAGGACCTCGCCCGCTTCTATGAGGCGGAGCTTCCTGAACTGCCGGAGCACCTGCCTGCGCCCCTCAAACCTGCCGAAGCCTCCGCCGGAGCTTTTCAACTCATCGGGGAGCCTGCCGGGTATGCGCGCCTCGCCACTTCCGCCGACCTGGGGGAACTGCTACCCGCCGCAGCCGCAATGTTCACCGAGGAGGTCGGCTTCGACCCGATTGCCCGCTACGGTGACGGCTACGCGGCGCGCCTGCGCACGCTCATTGCAGGTCAGCGTTGCGCCATTGTCACCGATGTGAACGGTCGCGTCATCTTCAAGGCGGATGCGGGCATCGTGAACCTGGACGCCGCGCAGGTGCAGGGCGTGTGGCTACACCCGGACTACCGCGGCTACGGGCTGGCTAAGCCGTTCTTCGCCGCCGCCGCGCAGATTCTACAACGCCACTACCCGCATTTGAGCCTGTACGTGAACGACTACAACGCCCGCGCGCTCGCCATGTACCGGGGGACCGGTTGGGAGCAGATTGGGCAGTTCTCGACTATCATTTTCGAGCGCTAAACACGCCGAACCCTAAAACGCTATAAACTTAAAGACGACTGTGCCTATTTACGGCTCACCCGGTGAGCCGCGGGCACCCCACCTAAACCTATCGACCTTTCAAGGAGAATCGTGGTACTTCGCCTTTCCAACCTCTTCGTGCGCACTCTGCGCGAGGACCCCGTAGATGCCGAGGTCGCCAGCCACAAGCTGCTGGTCCGCGCCGGTTACATCCGCCGCGCAGCCCCCGGCGTGTACACCTGGCTGCCCCTGGGCCTGAAGGTACTGCGCAAGGTCGAGAACATCATCCGCGAAGAGATGGACGCCATCGGCGCGCAGGAAGTTCACTTCCCCGCACTGCTGCCCCGCGAACCCTACGAGGCAACCAACCGCTGGGATGAGTACGGCGATAACCTCTTCCGCCTCAAGGACCGTAAGGGTGCAGACATGCTGCTGGCACCCACCCACGAGGAAATGTTCACCCTGCTGGTGAAGGACCTCTACTCCTCCTACAAAGACCTGCCGGTCTACCTGTACCAGATTCAGACCAAGTACCGCGATGAGGCGCGCCCCCGCGCGGGTCTGCTGCGCGGCCGCGAGTTCGTCATGAAGGATTCCTACTCCTTCAACATTGACGATGAGGGCCTGAACGAGGCGTACATGGCGCACCGTGCCGCATACCAGCGCATCTTTGAGCGCCTGGGCCTGGAGATTGTCATTGTGACCGCACAGTCCGGCGCGATGGGCGGCTCCCGCAGTGAAGAGTTCCTGCACCCGACCCCCATCGGTGAGGACACCTTCGTGCGTTCGGCTGGCGGCTACGCGGCAAACGTTGAGGCTGTCACCACCGTGGTTCCCGAGGAAATCGAAATCACCGAGGACACCCCGGCGGCAATCGTCGTGGACACCCCCGACTCCGCCACCATTGAGACCCTGGTGGAGCGCATGAACGAGCTGCACACCGAGGTGACCGGCGGCGCCATCGAGGCTTCGCAGACCCTCAAGTGCTTCCTGGGCACTGTCATCACCCCCTCCGGCGAGCGTAAGGTCTTCGCCGTGGGCGTTCCCGGCGACCGTGCCGTGGACCTGGGCCGCGTTGAGGTCAACATCGGTGCCCTGATGGGTATTGGCGGCGAGGTTGAGGTTGAGGCAGCCAGCGAAGAGGACCTGAAGGCGTTCCCGCAGCTGGTCAAGGGCTACATTGGCCCCGGTCTGAGCCTGGACGCACCCCTGCTCGGTGCGCACACCGAGGATGAGGATGCGGTAGCTTCCGCAACCGGCATTCCCTTCTTCGTTGACCCCCGCGTGGTGCGCGGTACCCGCTGGGTCACCGGCGCAAACGAAGAGGGCAAGCACGTGGCGAACCTGGTCTTCGGCCGCGACTTCACCGCCGACGGCGTTATCGAGGCGTGCGAGGTGCGCGAAGGCGACCCGGCACCGGACGGCTCCGGCGAGCTGGTGGCAGCCCGCGGTATCGAGATGGGCCACATCTTCCAGCTGGGCCGCAAGTACGCTGAGGCGCTGGGCCTGAAGGTTCTGGACCAGAACGGCAAGCTGCAGACCGTGACCATGGGCTCCTACGGCGTGGGCGTGACCCGCGCACTTGCCGCTATCGCCGAGGGTAACCATGACGAGAAGGGCCTGATTTGGCCGCGTAACCTGGCACCGGCAGACGTGCACATCGTTGTCACTGGCAAGGACGCAGCATCCCACGAGTACGCTGAAGAGCTCAGCGCATCCCTGGAATCCGCTGGCCTGCAGGTCATGCTGGACGACCGCCCGAAGACCAGCCCCGGCGTGAAGTTCGGCGACGCCGAGCTGCTGGGTGTGCCCACCATCCTGGTGATTGGTCGCGGCTTCAAGGACGGCGTGCTGGAGCTGAAGGACCGCCGTAGCAGTGAAGCTCGCGAGGTATCCGTTGAGAACGCGGTGGCTGAGGTCATCGCAGAGGTCAAGGGGGCGTAATCGTGGCATACAAGCCGAAGCGTTCTGGCTCTAAGAAGAGCGCCCCGAATGCGCGCGCTCGCCGTGCCGCATCCCGCGTGGCGAATGGTGTGAATACTTCCCGTACTCGCGCTGAGCGTGAGCCCGTGGTGGAGGCACCGGTGCGCGTGGGTACCCGCGCGATCCGCGAGGAGGAGGTTGCCGAGGCGATTGCCCCGGTGATTTCCGAGTTCTCGCTGGTGCTGGAGGGTCTGAAGATTTCGGGCCCGGCCGCCAACCGCACCGTGAAGATTACGGTGGACTACACCGCTGAGCGTACCGATTCGCTGTCGCTGGATTCTCTGGCGGAGATTTCCGGTGCGATTTCGAGCGCTCTGGACCGCGCGGATGAGAACGACGAGTTCTTCCCCTACGAGCTGGAGGTGTCCTCGCCCGGCGCTACCCGCGCCCTGACCGAGCGCCGGCACTGGGAACGTGCCCGCACCCGCCTGATTGCGGTCACCGCACCCGACGGCACCGAGTATTTGGCGCGTCTGCACGAGGTGCAGGACGAGGGCCCGGTGCTGGCTCGTAAGAAGAATACGAAGAAGGGCCAGAAGGAGTCGTACCACGAGCCGTCTTTGCTTCCGTGGGAAAATATTGCTTCTGCTCACGTCGAGATTGACTTCAATTCGCCTGCTGAGCCGGTAGAATAGAGTTATTAAAGCTTCAGGCACGGGGTGCTCCGTGCCAGGTATATACCGTTCGGGAGCCGGGGCGCGGAGAGCGTCCCGGCGCCGTGCTAACTGGGAAAGGCTGAAAAGCGTGGAGGATATTAAAACTATTGACCTGGGCGCACTGCGCGCATTGGCGAAGCAGCGCTCTCTCGTCATGGAGGAGCTCTTCACCCTGGTTGAGAACGCCCTGCTGCTCGCGTACATGAAGCAGCCCGGCGCTATTAAGGGCTCTCGTGCCGTCATCGACCGTACTACCGGCGAGTTTGTCATTCTGGCTCCTGAGCTTGATGAGGACAACCAGAAGATTGACGAGTTTGACGACACCCCGAACAACTTTGGCCGTATCGCTGCCGCAACCGTCCGCCAGGTGCTCTCGCAGCGTCTGCGTGACGCTGAGGACGCATCCGTTCTGGGTGAGTTCAAGGACCGTGAGGGCACCCTGGTGTCCGGCGTGATTCAGCAGGGCAACAACCCGCGTATGGTTCAGGTTGACCTGGGTACCGTTGAGGCTGTTCTGCCCAGCAACGAGCAGGTTCCGGGTGAGAAGTACCAGCACGGTACCCGCCTGCGCGCCTACCTGGTGGAGGCTCGCCGCGGTCCTAAGGGCCCCTCGATTGTGGTTTCTCGTTCGCACCCGAATCTGGTTCTGCGTCTGTTCGAGCACGAGGTTCCCGAGATTTCTGAGGGCCTGGTGTCCATTAACTCCATCGCACGTGAAGCTGGCCACCGCTCCAAGATTGCTGTGTCCGCGAAGAACCCGACCATTAACGCGAAGGGTGCGTGCATCGGCGATATGGGTGCCCGCGTGCGTGCGGTTGCAGCCGAGCTGAACGACGAGAAGATCGACATTGTCGATTACTCGACCGATCCGGCAACCTTCATCGCTGCGGCGCTGTCCCCGGCGAAGGTCACCGAGGTCATTATTGCGAACCCGCGCGAGTACTCCGCTCGTGCCGTGGTTCCGGATGATCAGCTGTCCCTGGCTATTGGTCGTGAGGGTCAGAACGCACGTCTGGCGGCGAAGCTGACCGGCTGGCGTATAGATATTCTCTCCGAGTCCAAGTACGCTCAGGTTCGTGCTGAGGAAGAGGTTGCGGCTCGCGTGGCTCGTAGCCTGGCTGAAGAAGCTTCCGCTGAGAAGGCAACTGAAGAAGCTGCAGAAGAGTCCGCACAGGACGCTGAATAAGCATTAGCCCCGGTGAGGGGCGTATCCCGCGGCATATCCTTTTGATGCAGGCGCAAGATATCGGGCAGGTACGTGCCCGGTGTTCTTGCGCCTGCGTCACAGTTTTGCCCATGATTCTTAAAAACGGGATACACTATTAAGATGTGCCGGTGTGTAACCGGGCGCTTTAACGCGCCCTCGCACACACCGGATTGAGCATCACGAATGTACTGCGAACGCGGTTCTGCACACACGCTAGAGAGGGGAGAGGACCATGAGCAATCAAGACCTCACCGCAACCTCCGAAGCGTTTGAAGGACCGGTCCGTACCTGCATCGGATGCCGTGCCCGCGATGAACAGCGCAACCTGCTGCGCATCGCCCGCACACCCGTCACGTCTGCTACCGAGCAGGCGGACACCCCGCCCTATCAGCCCGATGTGGCGGGAACTATGCCCGGACGAGGCGCTTGGATCCATCCGAGCGAAAAGTGCGTAGCCGCTCTGCAGAAGAAGAACGGTCTGGCGCGCGCCTTCAAGAAAGTGGTCCCTGCAGCCCAGCTGCAGGCGTGCTGCGAGCAGATTCGAGCCGTGATTGCGGACTCGACCCCCTCGTAGACGCTTTTCGGGTATATGCCCTCTGTAAGTCAACGAGTTTGACGACTTCTTATCTGAAAGCGAGTCAGAAAACTGATGGATATCTAATGAGTGCCGCGAAATGAGTACCCTTTCGTGCTCACCCACCGGCAATTTCACGAATTGGCGCGCCTTCGGGCGTGCACCCCGTAAGCATTAGTGTCCGCACCATTCCCGGTGCGGACCGGGAATGGAGAAAATTTGGCTCAGCCTCGAGTACACGAGTTTGCTAAAGAGGTAGGCGTACCTTCCAAGGAAGTTATCGCCAAGCTCAAGGATATGGGCGAGTTCGTTAAGAGCTCCTCTTCCACCCTGAACCCCATGGTTCTGAAGAAGCTGCGCGCGGAATTCCCCGCCGCAGCCGCTAAGCCTGCCGCAAAGGCAGCAGCTCCCGCAGAGTCGGCTGCTAAGCCGGCTCCCAAGCCTGCAGCGGCTAAGCCCGCCGCTAAGCCTGCGGCAGCCCCCAAGCCTGCAGCGGCAAAGCCTGCCGCTAAGCCGGCACCCAAGCCTGCAGCTAAGCCCGCAGCAGCTGAGAGCGCAGCTCCTAAGCCTGCAGCGGCTAAGCCCGCCGCAAAGCCGGCAGCAGCACCCAAGCCCGGCGGCCCCCGCCCGGGTAACAACCCCTTCGCATCCCAGCAGGGCATGGCACGCCCCGAGGCTGCACCGAAGCCGGCAGCACCCAAGCCTGCCGCTCCGAAGCCGGGCCCCAAGCCCGGTCCTCGCCCCGGTAACAACCCCTTCGCATCCCAGCAGGGTATGAAGCGTGGCGGCGGCGACTCCCAGCGTTCCGGCGGTCCCCGTCCGGCACGTAACGGTCGTCCCGGTGGCAACGGTGGCGCACGCCCCGGCGGTAATGGCGGTCCCCGCCCCGCAGGTGGCGCACGCCCCGGCGGCAACGGCGGTCCTCGCCCCGCAGGTGGCGCACGTCCCGGTGCACCCCGTCCGGCTGGTGGTGGCGGCGCACGCCCGAACCCCTCGATGATGCCCAAGGTTTCCAACGTTGGTGGCGGCGCGTCCGGTTCCAACAACGGCGGCGGTAACGGTGGCGGCGCACGTCGCGGCGGCGGTTCCGGCGGCTTCAACCGCGGTCCGGGTCGTCCCGGCCCCGGCGGTCGCGGCAACGCACAGGGTGCATTCGGTCGCGGCGGCTCCAAGCGTAAGGGCCGCAAGTCCAAGGCAGCTCGCCGCCATGAGCAGGAGCAGCTGAACGCACCGGCACCCGGTGGCGTGGTTGTTCCTCGCGGCGACGGCTCGACCGAGATTCGTCTGCGCCGCGGCGCGTCCATCATGGACTTCGCTGAGAAGATTGGCGCAAACCCGGCATCGCTGATTACGGTTCTCTTCCACCTGGGTGAGATGGCTACCCAGACTCAGTCCCTGGACGAGGAGACCTTCGAGCTGCTGGGTGCTGAACTGGGCTACGTCATCAAGATCGTTTCCCCGGAGGATGAGGAGCGCGAGCTGCTCGAGTCCTTCGACATTAACCTCGAAGCCGAAGCAGAAGCTGAGGGCGAGGATGTTCTGGAGGTTCGTCCCCCGGTCGTTACCGTTATGGGTCACGTTGACCACGGTAAGACCCGCCTGCTGGACGCTATCCGTAACACCAACGTCATTGAGGGTGAAGCCGGCGGCATTACCCAGCACATTGGTGCATACCAGGTCCACACCACCGTTGAGGGTGAAGACCGCGCGATTACCTTCATCGATACCCCCGGTCACGAGGCGTTCACCGCTATGCGTGCCCGTGGTGCGAAGGTCACCGACGTGGCGATCCTCGTGGTCGCAGCGGACGACGGCGTTATGCCCCAGACCGTTGAGGCACTGAACCACGCACAGGCAGCTAACGTGCCGATCGTGGTTGCAGTGAACAAGATCGATAAGGAAGGCGCGTCCCCGGAGAAGATCCGTGGCCAGCTGACCGAGTACGGTCTGATCCCCGAAGAGTACGGTGGCGACACCATGTTCGTGGACGTCTCCGCTCGTAACGGCACCAACATCGACGAGCTGCTTGAGGCTGTCACCCTGACCGCTGACGTGCTCGAACTGACCGCTAACCCGAACAAGGAAGCACGCGGTGTTGCTATTGAAGCAAACCTGGACAAGGGCCGCGGTGCGGTTTCCACCGTCCTGGTTCAGTCCGGTACCCTGCACGTCGGTGACGCTATCGTTGCCGGTGTTGCTCACGGTCGCGTTCGTGCAATGTTCGATGAGAACGGTCAGGCTGTGAAGGAAGCTGGCCCGTCCCGCCCCGTTCAGGTGCTGGGTCTGTCCACCGTTCCTCGTGCAGGCGACACCTTCCTCTCCACCGAGGAAGAGCGTACCGCTCGTCAGATCGCTGAGAAGCGTGAGGCTGCTGATCGTAACGCTCAGCTGGCTAAGCGTCGTAAGCGCGTGACCCTCGAGTCCTTCGATGCCGCTGTGGCTGAGGGCAAGATGGACACCCTGAACCTGATTATTAAGGGTGACGTCTCCGGTGCTGTGGAAGCACTGGAAGAGTCCCTGATGAAGATCGACGCCGGTGGCGACGAGGTTCAGCTGCGCGTCATCCACCGCGGTGTGGGTGCTATTACCCAGAACGACGTGAACCTGGCAACCGTGGACAACGCGGTGATCATTGGCTTCAACGTCCGCCCGGCAGAGCGCGTTGCAGAACTTGCAGACCGCGAAGGCGTCGAGATGAAGTTCTACTCGGTCATCTACCGTGCGATTGAGGAAATTGAGCAGGCCGTCAAGGGTATGCTCAAGCCCGAGTACGAGGAAGTGGAGCTCGGCTCCGCAGAGATCCGCGAGGTCTTCCGCTCCTCCAAGTGGGGCAACATCGCAGGTTCGATTGTCAAGAACGGCATCATCAAGCGCAACGCCAAGGCACGCCTGGTGCGCGACGGTTCCGTGGTGGCAGACAACCTCACCATCGAGTCGCTGCGTCGTTTCAAGGACGACGCTACCGAGGTTCGCGAAGGTTTCGAGTGTGGTATTGGCCTCGGCTCCTTCAACGACATCAAGGAAGGCGACATTATCGAGACTTGGGAGATGCGCGAAAAGCCGCGTGTCTAAGACTCACACGCTGATGCGCCCGTCACCCGCTAGTGTTCCCGCACCCGCAGGCTCCTAAAACGAGCCGGCGGGGCGGACGCTGGCGGGGCGGGCGCTTCCGCATTACCTGGAACGCCTCCGCAACACCCCGAGTGTTCGCGGAAGCACCACGAGATTTCAAGGAGAAACACATGGCTGATGCAGCCCGCGCGGCACGACTTGCCGACCGCATCAAGGTAATTGTGGCGAAGGCGCTGGAGCGTCGCGTTAAGGATCCCCGCCTCGGTTTTGTGACCATTACCGACGCCCGCGTGACCAACGACCTGCAGCACGCAACCCTCTACTACACCGTGTTCGGCTCCGAAGAGGACGCCGCAAACACCAAGAAGGCGCTGGAATCCGCTAAGGGTATTCTGCGCTCCGAAGTGGGTAAGAACATTACTGCCCGCCTGACCCCCACCCTGACTTTCGTCGCTGACGAGGTTCCCGAGAACGCCTTCCACATTGAGGCGCTTCTGCGTGAGACCCGTGAGCGCGACGCCAAGCTGGCAGCCGCTGCCGAGGGCGCCGAGTACGCTGGTGAGGCTGACCCCTACAAGAAGGATGAGCCTGCCGAGGGTGAGGACGCCTAAGTGGCGAAGAAGCAACCTCAGGGCCCATCCGGCCTGATGGTCATTGATAAGCCCGCCGGGATGAGCAGCCACGACGCAGTCTCTCAGATGCGTCGTATTGCTGGCACCCGGCGGGTTGGTCACGCCGGTACGCTGGATCCAGCCGCGACCGGCGTGCTGATTTTGGGCATCAATAAGGCGACGAAGCTGCTGACCTACCTAGTCGGTCAGGATAAAACCTATGACGCGACGATTCGCCTGGGCATTGAGACGCTGACCGAGGACGCCGAGGGTGAGCACACTGCCGCCCACCCGGACGCCGTTGAGGCACTGACCGGTTTGGGTGCTGAGCAGATGCGTGCGCGCATCCTGGAGGCTGTGGCGCAGTTGAGCGGCGATATTCTGCAGGTTCCTTCTGCGGTGTCCGCTATCAAGATTAACGGTGTTCGCTCGTATGCGCGTGTGCGTAGCGGTGAGCAGGTTGAGTTGGCGGCGCGTCCGGTGACGATTAGCGAGTTCACGGTACATTCTGTGACTCCCGGTTTTGCCGAGTATGTCATCGAGGACCCCGAGAACGAGGGCGAGCACGCGGCAACCTCGGTTCCCGTGATTGACTGCGAGGTGACGGTCTCGTGTTCCTCTGGCACCTATATTCGTGCCCTGGCGCGTGATTTGGGCAAGATTCTGGGCACCGGCGGTCACCTGACGGCTCTTCGCCGTACCCGCGTGGGTGCTGTGGTGCTTGAGGATGCCGCCGATTTGGCGCAGCTGAAGCAGCGCCGTGAAGAGTCGGAGGCACCTCTGGAAGATTTGCCGTTGCTACCCCTGGAGGAGGCGGCACGCCGCATCTTCGGTGCGCGTGAGCTCACGGCAGCGGAGGCGAGCGATATTTCCTATGGCCGCCGTATTAGCCCCAGCGGCGACGGTTCCGTGGTGAAGCGTTCCGTGCACGCGAGCGCGGATGAGTCCGGCGCGGTGCAGCACGCCAGCGTTGAGGGTATTGTGGCGGGTTTCGCCCCGGACGGTACCCTGGTCGCCCTGCTGGAGAACAAGAAGCAGCGCGGGAAGGTGCAGGCCGCCCCGGTGCTGGTTTTTGAGGCGAATCGTTCCTTCAATTAGGCGTTGAGGGCTTATGATGGGCGAAGAGGGTTCGGTGTTTGCGCCTACCCAAAGCTGATTGCCTAAACCTGAATCCTTCAATCCTGATTGATTCAGCGTCCTATTGAATGTGCGCCCTATTCATTCAACGCGCTAACTGATACAACCCTGAACACACAAGACAACTCGTGCGGGTGCCCCGGCCCTGCTGAAGGAGAGAAGATGAGCGAGAACCAGAGCTCCGCTAAGAAGGCGAGTGAGCCTCGTACCGCGCCGGTACCGCGCGTAGAGTCTGCGCAGGCTGAAACTGCTGCGAAGGCGGGTACTGCTAAGCCTGCTGAGTCCACTATCTCTGCGGCGAAGGCACCCGAGGGTGTTCGCGTGAGCGCACCGGCTGCCGGTGATAAGGCGTCGCAGAAGGCGGCTAAGAAGGCTGAGAAGAAGGCAACCCGCGAGGCGTTTGCCCGCCCCAAGAGCATTGAGGAGGCGGCTAAGCCTCAGAACCGTGCGGCGTTCCGTGCGGCGGTGGCGCTGTACGGTCTGTTCATGATTGCGTACGGTGTGTGGCAGGTTCTGGGCGGTGTCCGCGTGATTCCGGATGCGCCTCAGGACTTTGCGAACCCCTCGGTGCAGTCGAACTACGTGTTCTTCGCGGCAACCTATGTGGGTGTGGGCCTGTCCTTCGTGTTCATCGCGCTGAAGTTCAAGTGGGTGAACATGCTCGCGTTCTCCTGCCTGGTGGTTTTCCTGGGTGGCGTGGGTCGTATCCTGTCGTGGGCGTTCTTCGGCACCCCGCACTGGTCGCTGATCGTGCTGATGGTGACTGAGCTTGTGATTCCTCCGTGCCTGCTGGTGTGGTACGGCTGGATCAACAAGTCCAATAAGATTCGCGAGGAGATGCTGAAGGCTTCTCGTAACCAGGCTCGTAAGTAGTCGTAACGCCCGGGAAGGTTCCTGCCGCACGGTGGGGTGCCTGCCCGGGCTTTTTTCTGGGCGGGTGCTGCGCGTGGATTTCCCGCGTGCGGAGGCTGTACAGTTGCGCGTCAGATACCCCCGCCGCACCTGCCAAGCTAGGGGAGGAACCGCTGCCTGCGAGGGGCACCGTCCCATTCCCTGTTGATTCCCGTTTTGAATTCTGCATCCTGCCGCCTGTGGTCTAGGATGGATAGGTACATTTATCTTTTTCAGGAGAGCCCGTGACCCTCTACACCGCTTTGAGCGAGGTCCCCGCCGGCTACGGCCCCTCGGTCGTGACCATCGGCAATTTTGACGGCGTGCACCGTGGACATGCCCGCGTGATTTCGCGCGTGGTCTCCCTTGCTGAAGAGCACGGTTTGAGCTCTATCGCGGTTTCTTTTGACCCGCATCCGATGCAGGTGCACCGCCCCGAGGTGCCGCACCACGACATTATGGGTCAGGGTTCGCGCCGCTACTTCATGTGCCTGCTGGGTCTGAACGACTACCTGCTGCTGAACTACAACCTGGAGTTCGCTGCGCAGACCCCCGAGGAGTTTGTGAAGACCACCTTCGTGGATGCGCTGAACGCGCGTTTCGTGGTCATTGGTGACGACGTGCGCTTCGGTAAGAACAACTCCGGCGACCTGAACACTATGCGTGAGCTGGGGGAGAAGTACGGCTTTGAGGTTGTGGTCGTTGAGGATCTGATGGTGGATGAGAACACCCGCTGCTCCTCGACCCGCATCCGCCAGCTGCTGTTGGAGGGCGATATGCCCGCCGCTACCGAGTTGCTGGGCCGCCACCACATGATGGCTGGCGAGGTTGTGCACGGTCTGGCACGTGGCCGTGAGTTGGGCTTCCCGACCGCGAACCTTGAGCTTGAGGCGCGCGGCCTGATTCCCGCCGACGGTGTGTACGCCGGCTGGCTCGTGGATGAACACGGTAACCGTCACCCCTCCGCTATTTCGGTGGGTACGAACCCGACCTTTGACGGTATTGAGCACCGCCAGGTTGAGGCGCACGTGATTGACCGCCCCGAGGAGCGCGTGGAGGATTTCAACCTGTACGGTCAGCGCGTGCTGATTGAGTTCGTGAAGCGTCTGCGTCCGATGGTGGCGTACACCGGTGTTGAGGCGCTGATTGAGCAGATTAACGATGACGTGGTGCAGACCCGCGAGGTGCTGGCTGAGGACGCGAAGAACTATTGCCCGCCGGAGTGCCCGGTGCAGGCGGAAGTGAAGCATCCTCATCTCTAAGAACAACAGCCTGCGCTCATAGCTTTTGCCTTTAACGGCTTTGAAGCCCCGGCGGCAGATTTTCGGATCTGCCGTCGGGGCTTTTGCGTACCCGCCCGTCTTTTCCTCCTGCCCCGCCCGCAAGGCACCCCTGTTTTAGTCGCCTCCGTTTTAAGAGAAGATAGAGTCATGGAAAAAATGAACGTCGAATCCTTCAACCTTGACCACCGCGCCGTGGCGGCACCCTACGTGCGTATCGCGGACCGTAAGGTTCTGCCCGGTGGCGACACCCTCATCAAGTACGATATCCGCTTCACCCAGCCGAACACCGCGCACCTGGAGATGCCGACCGTGCACTCCATCGAGCACTTGAGCGCCGAGCACATGCGCAACCACACCGATCGCCTGATTGACTTCTCCCCGATGGGCTGCCAGACCGGTTTCTACGCGCTGACCCTGGGCCTGGAGCCCGAGGAGTTCTTCCCGATTCTGGAAGCGACCCTCAACGATATCCTCAACGCTACCGAGGTTCCGGCGGCGAACGAGGTGCAGTGCGGTTGGGGCGCTAACCACACCCTCGAGGGTGCGCAGGCTGCGGCTCGCGAGTTCCTCGCGGCACACGATGAGTGGGCGCAGGTGATGGCGTAATGAGCGCGCAGATTCCTGACGCTTTCGCATCCGCCTTCAACCCGGTGGACTTTGACCCGAACGCTTTTGACCCGGCTGAGGCGTTTAACAGCATGTTTGAGCTGATGGACGGCATGTCTAACGCCATCATTATTCAGGTGGCTATGGACGAGGAGCTCGCACCCTTCCTGAAGGTGACCGAGGAGCTGCAGCCGTCCTTCACCGAGGGCGCCGCACAGTTCCACCCGCGCTACCTGCAGGTGGGCGAGGACCAGGTTCCGCTGCTGCTGGTTCGCTCCAAGATTGGTCTGGTGAACGCGGCGAGCGCCGTCACCGAGGCGATTAGCTACTCCTCGAACTGCCTGGGCGTCATTAGCGCAGGCACCGCGGGCGGTTTGGCTCGCGGCATTAACGTGGGCGACGTGCTGATTGGCGAGAACTACACCTACACTGACGCGGACGCGACCGCCTTCGGCTATGCGCGTGGCCAGGTTCCGGGCATGCCCGAAAGCTACGATGGCCAGGCGGATGAGTGGCAGGACGCTCTGGAGCATGCGCTCGCCGCGCTGGAGCCGGTGCGTGAGCAGGCTGAAAGCTCGTGGGAGGTGCGCCGCGGCCAGATGCTGGCGGGCAACTCCTTCGTGACCGCACACAACGTGAAGGACACCCGCGAGGCGTTCGAGGGTGCGATTAGCACCGATATGGAGACCACCGCTATTGCGCAGGTCTGCCACAACTACGAGATTCCGTTTATCGGTGTGCGTTGCGTGTCTGATTTGTGCGGCCCGGAGGCTGACCAGGACTTCCACCTGGCGATGGATGTTGTGGCTCCCCGCTCGGCTCGTTACGCTCTGCAGCTGGCCGCTGAGCTGTGGACCGAGGCGCAGCTGGAGGCGCTGGAGCTGGCTCTCTAAACCTCTAGAGCACGCGGCAAGTTTGCGGTGAGATGCGAATTTGAACCCGCTGTTTGAAATGCCGGAGGAAGTGCCGGGGCGTGGACCTGATGGGTTCACGCCCCGGTCTTTTGCACTCGGTCTCTGCGCCCGGTTATACCCCTGAACCGCGAGAAATGCAGAAATATTAACCGCGGTGAATACACATTCTGTGTGTCGTGGAGTACTATGTTTGAAGAAACTAATCACTCTTACAGAGGAGTACGTCGTGAAGTTCTGCCCGACTCTCGCATCCGTCACCGGCCTGATCGGTGGCTACAAGGTCGCATCCAGCACCGGTATTCGCCCCCTCGGCGGCGCTGTGCTGGCACTGTGCGGTGCCGTCGCACACAAGAACTGGAAGCGCAAGGCTGGTACCGGTCGCGCTAACTTCCTGACCGCAATCTACCTGGGCGCTTTCGGCGCATCCCATCCGCTCGCCAAGAAGATTGGCGCGTGGCCTGCAGTCTACACCGTGACTGCTGTAACCGCTCTGTGCTCTATCGTCATTGGACGTAAGCGACAGAAGTAGTCTTTGAAGAAAAGACGGCGGAAAGGCAACGTTGCCTTCCCGCCGTCTTTTGCGTTTTCGCTCCGCCACATGGGCTGAGCGGCAACGCACGGGGCGAGGCGCGGAAGGCAACACCTTCTGCACAACGCCCCATCACTCGATGGGGAGTGAATCAACCGGTACCGCTCTCAGCCACCTGCTGAACTGCGGAACCGCCCGATAAGTTTCCCCGCCACCGGCGGGTACACCCCACGAGGTAAAGGAAAAGAAGAAGATGAATACCACCCCGGACTCAACCCCGGTACAGCAGGGAGCAGCGACGGTTGCCTCCGAGAACCCGCAGCTATCGCGTGGACTCTCCCTGCGTCACATTATGTTCATCGCCCTCGGCTCCGCCATTGGTACGGGCCTGTTCTACGGCTCGGCATCCGCCATTCAGCTGGCGGGCCCCTCCGTGTTGCTTGCCTACGTTATTGGCGGCGCGGCAGTGTTCATGGTGATGCGCGCTATGGGCGAACTCGCCCTGGCACACCCGGTTTCCGGTGCGTTCTCTGAATACGCGACCCGCTACCTTGGACGCTGGGCGGGCTTCGTGACCGGCTGGACTTACGCCCTGGAAATGGCGCTGGTCGCCATTGCGGACGTCACCGCCTTTGCCGTGTACATGAAGTTCTGGTTCCCAAACAGCCCCTCCTGGATTTGGATTGTTTCGGTCCTGCTGATTCTGCTCGCCATTAACCTGGCGAAGGTCAAGGCGTTTGGTGAGACCGAATTCTGGTTCACGCTGGTGAAGGTCAGCGCTATTATCGCCATGATTGTTGGCGGTATCGCCCTGCTCTTCGTGGGCGTGCAGGCGCACGATTCGGTTGCCCCCTCCGTCACGAACCTCTGGGCTCTTGAAGGTGGCTTCTTCGCGAACGGATTTACCGGCTTCCTCGCCTGCTTTACCGTGGTGATGTTTGCCTTCGGCGGTATCGAGAACATCGGTATTGCCGCCGGTGAGGCGAAAGCCCCGCGCACCTCAATCCCCAAGGCGATTCGCACGGTGCCGTTCCGCATCCTCATCTTCTACATTCTGACCCTGTCGGTCATCATGTCCCTGTACCCCTGGTACTCGGTGACGAAGGCGAACTCGCCGTTCGTGCAGATTTTTGAGGGTCTGGGTATTCCGGCGGCTGCCTCGATTCTGAACGTGGTCATTATTACCGCCGCCATCTCTGCGCTGAACGCGGACGTGTACGGTGCCGGCCGCATGATGTACGGCCTGGCGAAGCAGAACCTCGCCCCCGCATCCTTCGCGAAGGTCACCAAGAACGGCGCACCCTGGATGACCACCCTCATCATGGTGCTCGTCATGGCGGTCGGCGTGATCGTGAATGTGCTCTTCGAGAACGCCTTCGAGGTGGTTGCCTCCCTTGCTACCTTCGCGACCGTGTTCGTGTGGGTCATGATTCTGCTGGCGCACATCGCATTCAAGCGCAGCGGTGCCGATACCGAGGCGCAGCCGGTACGCCAGCCGCTGTGGCTGAGCTACCTGGCGTTGGCGTTCATGATCTTTATCGTGGTGCTCTTCGGCTGCTTCGCGGACACCCAGCTGGCGCTGGTGATGGGCGCACTCTGGTGCCTGTTCCTGCTGGTCTACTACCGCCTCGTGGTGGTGCGCGCTCGCGCTGAAGCCTAAATACCGAAAACGTAGAGCCGGGTATGAGAACCCGGTGTAAGAAACCGATGTGAGAACCCGGCTGTGAAGCCCGGCGACCGGTAGTGTGATGAGCTACCTGCCGCCGGGCTTCTGCCCACCCTTCCGCGAAAGCGCCCCGGTAGCGTAGAATGGGAAGAACGCGTCTGCAGTCCGCAGTAGACGACGTGTATTACAGGGCGTAAGCCCACCACCCGGCGGCAACCGTCCGTACGGGACGTATGCGGTACTAACTCTAGGAGTTAAAAAGTGGCACTGGATCCCGCTGTCAAGCAGGCAATCATCAAGGAATACGCAACCCACGAGGGCGACACCGGTTCGCCCGAGGTTCAGATTGCAGTTCTGTCTCGTCGTATCGCCGACCTGACCGAGCACCTGAAGTTCCACAAGCACGATCACCACTCCCGTCGTGGCCTGATGATCCTCGTTGGTCGTCGCCGCAACATGCTCGGCTACCTCAAGAGCGTCGACATCGAGCGTTACCGTTCGCTGATCGAGCGCCTGGGCCTGCGCCGATAAAACAGGAGCGTCTTGACGCTTTTGTGGTGATTAATCGCCTTTAGGCGGTGTGTGCGGACGTGCTGTCAGCACTACCAGCCCTCCATTTCGGAGGCGGGTAGCGCCAGCGCGTCCGTACTGCCGCGTTGAGGGGCGCATCTTCCGCTGGCTAGATTCCTTGCTAGATGTCTGGCTAGATTCCAAAGCTACGCGAGAAGATGCGGCCCCACCTGAAAGAAAGAATACAGGCCGTGCCAGCACACACGCCGCGGTCCTCGGTAGCGAATTACGGAATAACACCACCCCACAACCTCGCCGGTAGAAGCCGGGCATAAGTAGGGGAGCGGTGCCGTGGTTTCCTATCGATGGCCGACCCGTGCGCCGTGCGGCCTACCAAGAAGAAAGAAGGAACCGTGGAAGGTCCCGAAATCAAGTTTGCTGAAGTCGAAATCGACAACGGCATTCACGGTAAGCGCCACGTGCGCTTTGAAACCGGCCGCCTCGCAAAGCAGGCTGCTGGCTCCGTCCTCGTCACCATCGATGACGAGACCACCCTGCTCTCCGCAACCGCAATCGGCAAGTCTCCCCGTGAGGGCTTCGACTTCTTCCCGCTGACCGTGGACGTGGAAGAGCGCATGTACGCAGCGGGCAAGATTCCCGCATCGTACTTCCGCCGCGAAGGCCGCCCCAGCACCGAGGCCATCCTGGCCGCACGTCTGATTGACCGCCCGCTGCGCCCCGCCTTCACCAAGGGCATCCGCAACGAGGTCCAGGTTGTTGTTACCGTCTTGACCTACGAGCCGGACGAAATCTACAACACCTTCGCAATCAACGCAGCCTCCGCATCGACCTCGCTGTCCGGTGCGCCGTTCAACGGCCCCATCGGTGGCGTGCGCATGGCACTGATCGATGGCCAGTGGGTCTGCTTCCCCAAGTACTCCCAGCTGGAAAACGCTGTCTTCGACATGGCTGTTGCAGGTCGTATCGTCACCAAGGCTGACGGTACCGAAGACGTCGCCATCATGATGGTTGAGGCAGAAGCAACCGACAACTCCTGGAAGCTCATCAAGGAAGACGGCCAGACTGCCCCCACCGAAGAAATCGTGGCAGAGGGCCTGGAAGCAGCTAAGCCCTTCATCGCGGCACTGTGCAAGGCACAGTCTGACCTGGTGGCTCGCGCAGGCAAGCTCGCCCTGGAACTGCCCTTCTTTGGCGGCCACGGCGAGGACGTCGACGCAGCGGTTGAAGCATTTGCAGCAGACCGCCTGGCAGAGGTGTACTCCATCGCTGGCAAGCAGGAGCGCGAAGCCGCGGCAGCTGAGCTGCAGGAAGAGCTCATGGAAGCTCTCACCGGCGAAGGTAAGGAATTCGAAGAGCGCGCCAACGAGGTCTCCGTAGCATTCGCTGCCCTGACCAAGCACGTGGTTCGCCAGCGCATCCTCACCGAGCAGGTCCGTATTGACGGTCGCGGCCTGACCGACATCCGCCAGCTCACCGCTGAGGTTGAAATCCTGCCCCGCGTTCACGGTTCCGCTCTCTTCGAGCGCGGCGAAACCCAGATCATGGGTATCACCACCCTGAACATGCTCAAGATGGAGCAGCAGCTGGACTCCCTGCACCCGGTCAAGTCCAAGCGCTACATCCACCACTACAACTTCCCGCCGTACTCCACCGGTGAGACCGGCCGCGTGGGCTCGCCCAAGCGCCGCGAAATCGGCCACGGCGCCCTCGCAGAGCGCGCAATCACCCCGGTGCTGCCCTCCCGCGAAGAGTTCCCCTACGCAATCCGTCAGGTCTCCGAGGCTCTGGGCTCCAACGGCTCGACCTCCATGGGTTCGGTGTGTGCATCGACCCTGTCCCTGCTGAACGCCGGTGTGCCGCTGCGCGCACCCGTTGCAGGTATCGCAATGGGCCTGGTCTCTGACGAGGTTGACGGCGAGACCCGCTACGCAGCCCTGACCGACATCCTCGGTGCGGAAGACGCACTGGGCGATATGGACTTCAAGGTGGCAGGTACCTCCGAGTTCGTGACCGCTATCCAGCTGGACACCAAGCTCGACGGCATCCCCGCATCCGTGCTCGCTGGCGCACTGACCCAGGCACGTGAGGCTCGCCTGCATATCCTCGAGGTGCTGACCAGCGCCATCGACGCACCGGATGAAATGAGCGAGTACGCACCGCGCATTATCTCCGTGAAGATTCCGGTCGCCAAGATCGGTGAGGTCATCGGCCCCAAGGGTAAGATGATCAACCAGATTCAGGAAGACACCGGCGCAGACATCTCCATTGAGGACGACGGCACCGTATACATCGGCGCAGCTGACGGCCCCTCCGCCGAGGCTGCACGTTCGGCAGTGAACGCTATCGCTAACCCGCAGGTTCCCGAGGTCGGCGAACGCTACCTGGGCACCGTGGTGAAGGTGACCGACTTCGGTGCGTTCATCTCCCTGACCCCCGGTAAGGACGGCCTGCTGCACATCTCCGAGATGCGTAAGCTCAACGGCGGCAAGCGCGTTGTTGACGCTGAGGACGTTGTCTCCGTGGGCCAGAAGGTCCAGGTGGAGATCACCAAGATTGATGACCGCGGCAAGCTCTCGCTGGCACCGGTCGTTGAGGGCGGCGACGACGAGTAGTCGTAACCCCCGCTAAGTGATGAGGGGCGTTCGGCGCACCCGGTGCGGTTCATTCCCCACCGGATGCACCGGGCGCCCCTTGTTCGCGAGTAAGAGGGATAAGATTAATATATTTCTCTTGCACTGGAAGGAAAGTGAGCGAATGCTGACACGACGTGACAGCACAATTGATATTGCTAAAGGCATCGCAATCATTGCAATTGTGTTTGGGCACATTCATCGAGGGATGTGGGCATCTGGACTGGGGACGGAAGCCTTCCGCCCCTACAAATACGTTCTTGACTACGGTGTCTATTTTTGGCACCTGGTAGTTTTCGCTTTTCTGAGCGGCCTTTTTGTCGCGCGAGGAGCAACGAAGACTACCCCCTCCTCATACCTGACGAAGCGTCTGATCCTCTTCGGATACCTCTACGTTATTTGGCAGGTCCTGCAGGTGGGCATGAAGCTTGTGCTTCCGTCTAACTCTTCTGATAAGACGACTGTCATGAGCCTGCTCGAGTTGTGGAAGCCTGAGGGTCAGCTCTGGTTCTTCCCCTGGCTCATGATTGTCACCATTATTGCCGTGGTGACGCGAGTATGGCAGAAGAACGCTATCGCTGCCCTAACCATTGCGGGCTCAGCGATTCTTGCGCTCGCATCTTGGGGATACATCGGCGAGTATGTTGGCACGCAGGGTCTTTCGCTGCTCTTCTTCTTCCTCGTTGGTGTGGCGCTTGGCCATGAACGATTCCAGCGCATTATGAGCTCCATCCCTATGGCGGCTCACGCGGGTATCGTCGTTGTTGGCCTGTTCGACTACATCTATCTTCTGCTGAACTTTCAAGCTACCCCGCCTACCGTCATCCCTTACTTTGCGAATAATGCCGGTACGGTAGCTATGGGTATTCTGGCTACGGTGATGTCCTCGCTGACGGTGCTCTCGCTCTCCTACCTGCTGGCGCGGGTCCCATGGAGCGGTTGGCTCGCCTACCTGGGCCGTCACTCCCTGGAAATCTTTATCGCTCACATTGTGTGCGGTGCCGCTTTCCGTTTCGTACTGATTAAGTCCGGTTTCTTCTCTGTGCCCCTGTTCCTGGTGGGAGGAACGATCTTCGCGATTCTCGCCTCGCTCCTGATGGGGTACTGTGCTCAGAAGCTGCGGGTGCCGCTGTTTGCGTTGCCTCGCCCTCTTGAACGAAAAATTAGCTAATCGAAATATCGAAGGACGCTGAATGTCTATTTCCCTGCCCGTCGAGCTTGAGGCGATTGCCGAAGAGCTCAACTACGAGCACGGCCGCCTCATCTACGAGGGTGTGGGCGGTAACGAGGTGCGCCGCTCCATCCTGCCCGGCGGCGTGCGCGTGATTACCGAAAAAATGCCCGGTACTCGCGGCGTATCCATCGGCTTCTGGGTGGGAGTTGGCTCCCGCGATGAGGCCCCCGGCATGCTTGGCTCCACCCACTTCCTGGAGCACCTGCTGTTCAAGGGCACCGGCACCCGCACCGCCCTGGACATTGCATCCTCCTTCGACGCGGTGGGCGGCGAATCTAACGCCCTGACCGCTAAGGAGCACACCTGCTACTACGCGCGTGTGCTCGACGATGACGCACCCATGGCGGTGGACGTTATCACCGACATGGTCACCAACGCCCTGCTGGACCCGGCTCACCTGGAGCAGGAACGCGGCGTGATTCTCGAAGAGATCGCCATGGACCAGGACGACCCGACCGACGTTGCTTTCGAGAACTTCGTGGAGCAGCTCATGGGTGATAACCCGCTGGGCCGCCCCATTGGCGGTACCCCGCAGGAGATTACCGAGGTGCCGCGCGACGCCGTGTGGGAGCACTACAAGCGCTACTACACTCCGGACCGCCTGGTTATTTCTGCGGCAGGTTCGCTGGAGCACAGCACTATGGTCCGCCTCGTGCTGGAGGCGCTGACCCGCTACGGCTGGAATCTGCAGGAGGGCGTGGCGCCGGCACCGCGCCGCGTGCGCACCGACAGCGGTATTGTTCCGCTGAGTGAGCTGCGCGAGGTGGAGAAGGGCTTCGAGCAGACGAACATTGTGATGGGTTGCCCGAGCATTATCGCTGGCGACGACCGCCGCTACGCGATGAGCGTGCTGACCAGCGCGTTCGGTGCGGGCATGTCCTCGCGCCTGTTCCAGGAAATTCGCGAGAAGCGGGGCCTCGCCTACAGCACGTTCGCGTTCTCCGGTGCGTACTCGGATGCAGGCTACTTCGGCATGTATGCGGGCTGCCTGCCCGCTAAGACCGAGCAGGTGCGCGAGGTCATGGGCTACGAGTTCGATAAGCTCGCCACCGCCGGTATTACCGAGGAGGAGCTGACGAAGGTCCGCGGCCAGCTGGCTGGCTCCACTGTGCTCGGTAGCGAGGATTCGGGTTCGCGCATGTCCCGCCTGGGGCGTGCCGAACTGGACTCGGGTCTGTTCACCAGCACTGACGAGCTGCTGGAGAAGATTCGCGCGGTCTCCCTGGAAGAGGTCCGCGACCTGGCGGCGTACCTGGGCGAGCAGCAGATGATTACCACCATCGTGCGCTAACCCCTGAACATTCCTAACGCACAACGCTTATACGGCACGAAAATGCCCGTTCCCACACCCCATCTGAGGGGGAGGGAACGGGCATTTTCTTTGTCTGAAGCAGCACTTACGGGCTGTCTGTCGCTGATGCTCTTGACGCTCAGCTTGAGGCGGCAGAACCCGAAAAGCTACCGTTGGGAGCTACTTCAGCGCGTTACTTCTGAGCAGTACTACTTTTGCGCCTTGGCAATAGCTTCCATCAGCACCTGCGCGTAGAGCTCCTGACCGGCAGCCTCCGGGTGCACGCCGTCGGAAGCAAGAAGACCACTCTGAGTCTGCAACGCCTGGCGAATCGCAGAGTTCCAATCCGCAATAATCACGCGGTCAGAATGCTGCGCCGCAAACTCGCGAATCTTTCCATTCGAGTAATCAATCCAGGTCAGGTTGCGCGGGCCGTAACCGGTCACCAGCACCAGCTTAGAACCGGCAGGCATAGCCGCCAGAACCTCGTCGAGCTGACCGTCCAGAATGGTCGAGTTCGCGGTCACCGACAGCACGAAGGTCTTACGGATCTGGCCGTTGGCACCCATGGACTTAATAATCGGCAGAGCCTTGGCGATGGTTCGTCCCTCCGCCGCGTCGATGGATGCCTCGGGCATCTTGTCGTACAGCTCGGGGGATACCGCGACCACAATGGAGTCACCCACAACGGTCACCTGCGAAGAGTTCACCGAACCGGTTGCAGCCTTCGACGCGGAGGGGCTAGCAGAAGCCTTCGCATCCTTATCTGCGGCGGATGCGCTCGGGTTTGCCGATGCGCTCGCAGCCTGTGCCTCCTGGCGTGCCTTCAGGCGCTCAGCGGCGGCACGCTTGCCGTCCTCAACGGACTGCTGTGCGGCGGTCATCGCCGGAGCAGTGTGCACCGCCAGGCCGGTCGAAGCAGCTGCCACAACAACAGCCAAAACCACCGAAACCGGCAGGAACTTAGTGCGCGAGGACTGGAACGCCGCCACCGCACGGTTAGCGCTACCACGGAAACCGTAGCGGCGAATCGGGGTCTCAACCCAACGGTACGACATCTCCGCAATTGCGAAGGTCGCCACCAAAACACCCACGTTCACCAGCGGGGAACGGTCCGCACCCAGCAGGTAGTGCATGACCACGGCGAGCGGCCAGTGCCACAGGTACAGGCCGTAGGAGCGTTCACCCACCCAGCGCAGGGGCGCGAAGTTCAGCAGGCGGCGCAGCATCTCGGAGGCGCCAGCGAGCATGTCAGGCAGCATGCCCTGAATCACGCCCAGTGCCAGCAGGGAGGCGCCGAACAGGCCCCAGGGAATCGCACCGGGTGCCGACTCGGGAACCAGAATTGCGTAGGGAATCAGCGCGAACAGGGACAGCCAGCTGATCATGACGCGGGCGAACGCGACCAGGCCGAAGGGCTGAGCCACGCGGTACAGCACGGACTGCTGCAGCGGCGGATACAGCGACCAGGGGCGCGCAAACGCCAGCAGGGCGCCGAGCAACAGGCCGTACAGGTGAGTGTCGGTGCCGTAGTAGACGCGGCTGATGGGTGCGCCGGACATCAAAAGAGCGGTAGCAACGCTCAGTGACGCAATAATGCCCAGCACCATAACCACGCTAAAACGACGCCAGCGGCGGCGCAGCAGCAGGCCAGCAGCAACAATCAGCAGCGGCCAGACCACATAGAACTGTTCTTCCACCGCCAGCGACCAGAAGTTCGTGAAGAGCTCCGGGGAGGTCTGTGCGAAGTAGTCGTTACCGGCAAAAATGGAAATCCAGTTGGACGAGAAAGTCGCCGCACCGGCAAGCTGACGGCCCAGGTTCACCTGAATATCGCCGCCAATGAGCAGGCTGACCGGTCCCATGACCAGAATCAGCAGGGTAATGGCGGGAAGCAGTCGGCGGGCACGGCGAATCCAGAAGCTGCCCAGGGCAATTTTGCCGGTGAGCGCACCCTCCCGCAGAAGCAGGGAGGTAATCAAGAAGCCGGAGATGACGAAGAAGATATCCACGCCAATCATGCCGCCGGGTAGTACGGTGGGCCAGAAATGGTACACCATCACGAGGAGCACAGCGATTGCTCGCAGGCCGTCCAAACCCGGCAGAATATAACGCCGGTTAGCCTCATCTGGACGCACGGAGGTGGTAAAGAGGGACTTCATACTGTCTGTGTACTCCGTAGGACGGAAATTATAGAAATACTTCCTAATTATATGTTTGTTCTCTTTAGACGACGGATAAATGCCCTTATATGACGTATATAAAATGTCACCTTTTGGGTGATTAGGCCTCACCGGGTATCTCACACCGTGTGTACGATAGCGTGCGCCGCGCCCACACGGGGGATAATAGAGGCTGTACGTCACAGTGTCTGCCCCATCGTCGGGGTGCTAATAAGTTACGGAGGAGAGAAGATGGCCCACGAGGTTGACGAAAAAATCTGGAAGGTAGCGGTACTCGGTGCTGCAGGCCGTATGGGTTCCGAGGCGGTGCGCGCCGTCAACACCTCCGCAGACATGGACCTGGTGGCGGCACTGGGCCGCGGCGACGACCTGCAGGAGCTGGTCGATGCCGGCGCCGAGATCGTGATTGACCTGACTGTTCCCGAATCCAGCGAGGCGAACGTGCGCTTCGCGGTGGAACACGGCATGCACGCGGTGGTTGGTACGACCGGCTGGACCCCCGAACGTCTCGACTCCCTGCGCGAGCTGCTGGCTGAGCACCCCGAGGTGGGCGTGCTCATCGCCCCGAACTTCGCGATTGGTTCGATCCTGGCGACCGAGTTCGCGGCGAAGGCGGCACGCTACTTTGAGTCTGTAGAAATCATTGAGATTCACCACCCGAATAAGGTGGATGCCCCCTCCGGCACCGCGGTGCACACCGCCCGCAAGGTTGCCGCCGCCCGCGCGGAGGCTGGCGTGGGTGCAAGCCCGGATGCCACCACCTCCGACCCGCTGGGTTCGCGCGGCGCCGTCATTGACGATATTCACGTGCACGCGGTGCGTCTGCGCGGCATGGTGGCGCATCAGGAGATTCTGCTGGGTGACCCCGGTCAGCAGCTGGTGATTCGTCACGATTCCTTTGACCGTGCCTCCTTCATGCCCGGCGTGTTGCTGGGCGTGCGTGAGGTGGCGGCGCATCCGGGTTTGAGCGTGGGCTTGGACGCCTACATGGATTTGTCGTAGGGGAGCGCAATGTCTGAACAGACTTCGCCCGAGAACTCGCAGGTATCTTCCGAGGCTCCTAGCCCCTGGTGGACGTCGCTGCGCCTGTGGACCGTCTGTGCGTGTGTGCTGATGGTTCTGACCGTGCTGATTCTGCCGCTACCTCTAGCGGCGCGTGCCTCTATTCTGGGCGTGCTGATTTTTAGTGCCGTCTTCGTGACGGTGGATGCAGGCGGCTGGGGTAAGACTTTCGCGGCGCTGACCTGTGCACTGTTGGCACTGTACCTGGTGCATATTGCGCAGCAGGGCTTTGTGATGCTGACCTCCGGCTCTGTGGCTGGCATGGTGCTCGGCGCGGGTATGATTCTGCTGCCGATTCTGGGTGCCTGGGCGCTGGTGCGTGAGGTGCTTTTCGGCGCTCGTATTCAGCGTATGGCTCAGGAGCTGGCGGCTTCGGGCGAGCTGGCTGAGGACACCCTGCCGCGCACCCCTGCGGGTCGTGTGGATCGTGAGGCTGCGGCGGTGGAGTTTGAGAGCTTCGCCGCGGCGGTGGAGCAGAACCCGAATAGCTGGAAGGCGTGGTTCAACCTGGCGTGTATGTACGATGCCGGTGGTGAGCGCAAGCGTGCCCGCGCGGCGATGCGTAATGCGTGGGCGTTGCGTTCGGGCGGTGCAGCGAAGGGTATGCGGTAGGCGCTGTCCTTGGCAGTCCGTAGCCGGTACCGCATTTAGTTTCGGTATGAGGCTGATAACGCCGAGGCTGTGTGCCCGGTTTCATAGGCTCTCGCGGAAGTACCGCGGGTTTGAAAGAGTCCGAATAGTAGAACACGTATGAAAATTTATGCGTTCTATAGCAAAAATCTGCATTTCGGGCGTACTCTGGACATATGTCTGAGAACCTTTCGAACCCCGGTACTTTTGTTGAGCCCGTCTTCGGTCGCCTCCTGACCGCAATGGTGACCCCCTTCGCCAAGGACGGTTCCGTTGACGAAAAGCAGGTCGCGGACCTGGCGAACTACCTTGTGGAGAACGGCCACGACGGTCTGGTGGTCTGCGGTACCACCGGTGAATACTCCACCATGACCGATGACGAGAACGAGCGTGTCTTCCAGATCGTGAAGGACACCGTCGGCTCTCGTGCGAAGATTATTGCCGGTGTTGGTTCGAACGACACCGCACACACTATTGAGCTGGCGCACCGCGCCGAAAAGATTGGTGTGGACGGCCTGCTGGTCGTAACCCCCTACTACAACAAGCCGACTCAGCCGGGTGTCTACGCCCATTTTGCGACTGTTGCTCAAGCAACTGAGACCCCCGTCATGCTGTACGATATTCCGGGTCGTGCGGGCATCCCCATCGCACCCGAAACCTACCGCCGCCTGGCAGAAATTGATAGTATTGTAGCGGTGAAAGACGCCAAGGCAGACTTCGGCGCCGCAACCGAAGTCATGGCAACCACCGACCTGCACTACTACAGCGGCGATGACGGACTGACCCTTCCCTGGATGGCAATGGGCGCCGTCGGCCTCGTTTCGGTGACCGCACATGTGGCACCCGCACTCTTCCGTGCCCTGATTGATGCTGTTGTTGCACAGGATTTGGTGGAGGCGCAGCGTCTTCACCTGGAACTGACTCCGATTGTCCGCGCAACTATGGGCCGTGCGCCCGGTTGCGTTGCCGCCAAGGAAATTCTTTCCTGGCAGGGTGTGCTGGATGAGCCCGTCGTTCGCCTGCCGCACGTACTCTCCGAGCCGGAGGTGGCACAGGCTATGCGAGCTGACCTGCTCTCCTCGAGCATCGCTCACACCCTCAAGAACTCCTAAACTTTGACGCATACCCGGCGCACGCAATAGCGTCGGGAGCGTATATATAGAG
The DNA here is from genome assembly GCF_015265375.1 of Rothia sp. (in: high G+C Gram-positive bacteria). GTDB lineage: Bacteria > Actinomycetota > Actinomycetes > Actinomycetales > Micrococcaceae > Rothia. Next base: position 16,836 of record NZ_JABZXW010000010.1, on the reverse strand, counting down.
GAATTCGGCTACCCTACGCCCCGCTTTCGGGGCGAGTGATGTAGCCAACGGATGCGGACTCCACACCTAACACTAGGTGAGGGGTCCGCTCTGGCGTATTGTCGCGGTTTACCGCCCAATGATTCGGCTCCCACTCAGACAGGGGCCCAACTTAGTCAGAGGCACCCGAGCACTACGCCCCGAATACTTTTGAATACTTTCGGTGATTTGGACGCACCGGCAGCACCACCGCCTCGGCACATGAGAGTCGGCTGGGGTGCTTGCGGTACGAAGCGTCGCCTACGAATCACAGACATCACAAGAAAACATAGAAGAAAGAGGAGACACACGATGAGCGTCTTTGAAGCGAATCTTCCCCTGCCTCCCCGCCTGAAGAAGGACACCCTGCGCGTGGTGCCCCTGGGCGGTCTGGGCGAAGTCGGTCGTAACATGACCGTGTACGAAATCAACGGCAAGCTGCTGATTGTTGACTGCGGCGTGCTCTTCCCCGAAGAGTCCCAGCCCGGCGTGGACCTGATTCTGCCCGACTTCAGCTACATTGTCGACCGTCTGGACGACGTGGTCGCCATGGTGCTGACCCACGGCCACGAGGACCACATCGGTGCGGTTCCTTACCTGCTGCGCCGCCGCCCCGACATCCCCCTGGTCGGCTCCGAACTGACCCTGGCGCTGGTCGAGGCGAAGCTCGCCGAGCACCGCATCAAGCCCTACACCCTCGCGGTGAAGGAACACCAGGTGGAGCGTTTCGGCCCGTTCGAGTGCGAGTTCGTTGCTGTGAACCACTCGATTCCGGACGCACTGGCTGTTTACATCCGTACCAAGGCTGGCAAGGTTCTGCACACCGGTGACTTCAAGATGGACCAGCTGCCGCTGGATGGCCGCATCACCGACCTGCGCCACTTCGCTCGCCTGGGCGAGGAGGGCGTGGACCTGTTCCTGCCGGACTCCACCAACGCTGAGGTTCCCGGCTTCACCCCGACCGAGAAGCACATCGGTCCGGTGCTGTCGAACGTATTCCGTGACGCGAGCGGCCGCATCATTGTGGCGTCCTTCTCCTCGCACGTTCACCGTGTGCAGCAGGTTCTGGACGCAGCCGCTGAGCGTGGCCGCAAGGTCGTGCTCGTGGGCCGCTCCATGGTCCGCAACATGACCATCGCTGAGAAGCTGGGCTACCTGAAGGTTCCCGCCAACGTGCTGGTGGACCTGAAGAAGGTTGACGACTACCGCCCCGACCAGATCGTGATGATGTGCACCGGTTCGCAGGGCGAGCCGATGGCGGCACTGTCGCGCATGGCGAACGGTGACCACAAGATTCAGATTGAGCCCGGCGACACCGTGGTGCTCGCCTCCTCGCTGATTCCCGGTAACGAGACCAGCGTCTTCCGCATCATCAACGCCCTCATGAAGCTGGGCGCTAACGTGGTGCACAAGGGCAACGCGAAGGTTCACGTTTCCGGTCACGCTGCCGCGGGTGAGCTGCTGTACTGCTACAACATTCTCAAGCCGAAGAACGTTATGCCGGTTCACGGCGAGGTTCGCCACCTGATTGCTAGCGGTGACCTGGCGATGGAGACCGGCGTTCCGAAGAAGAACGTGCTGCTCTGCGAGTCCGGCACCGTTGTGGACCTGCGCGATGGCGTGGCGTCCGTGGTGGGCGAGGTTCCCTGCGAGTACCTGTACGTTGACGGCCGCTCCGTCGGTGAGGTCACCGAGAGCGACCTGAAGGACCGCCGCATCCTGGGTGAAGAGGGCTTCGTGTCCATCGTGACCGTGGTGGACCGCGCAACCAAGCGCGTGGTGACCGGCCCGGATATTCACGCTCGCGGTATCGCGGAGGACGACGCGGTATTCGACGAGATCGTTCCGAAGATTACCGCCGCCCTGGAGGATGCTCTGCACCGCGCACCCGAGAAGGTGCACACCGTGCAGCAGCTGCAGCAGATTGTGCGCCGCACCATCGGTGCCTGGATTTCTCGCCGTCTGCGCCGCAAGCCCATGATCGTTCCCGTGGTTGTTGAGAACACCTCGAAGGCCGCGAAGAACTAACACTCTGCGCGAGGCTAGCTGCCTGTCATAGCGAAAAGGCGGGGTCGATACGTTGTGTCGGCCCCGCCTGCTGTGTATCTGCCGAACGTATGCGCGAAAGCTACGCGAAAGCGAACGCGGTAGGGGAGAAGCGCCTCATCAGCGCCCTATCAACGCCCTCACAGACACAGGGCGGGGCACACTTTTTAGCTCACTGATAACGAAAGAATCGGTACATTAACGGGAAGGTTGATACCCTAAAAGGTATGGCTCCACGGACCACGAAGGGTCGTAACACGACCTCTACTAAAGCAAACACTAAGAAGACCACCCGCAAGCGCACCACCTCCCGAGGCGGTGCCCAGCGCGGTGCCAACGCGGCGAACCCTGTAGCGGGTGCTATCTCCTCCGTCTGGCTGAGCATCGCTCACGCTATCGGTGGGCTCTTCCGCTCCATCGGCGCGGTGCGCACCGACCTTGCGCCCGAAGACCGCCGTGACGGCGGCGCGCTCACCATCCTGCTGTTCGGCCTGATTAGCGCCGGAGTGGAGTGGTACAACTGGCGTGCCCACACCTCCCTCGGTTTGTTGCGTGCGCCCCTGGACGCCTGGCACACCATGCTGGGCGGTATTTTCGGTCAGGGCGCCCTGCTGGTCCCGGTGCTCTGCCTCATCATGGCGTGGTGCGTTTTCCGTGGACCCGACCTGATTAAACGTAATAACCGCGTGGCGTTGGGCTCCTTCATCATCCTGGTGGCGACCTCCCTGTTCTTTGCTCGCCATGCGGGTCACCCGACCTTCGCGGATGGTTTTGACGCCGTCTGGGCTGGTGGTGGTGTGGCTGGCGTGCTGCTGGGCACCCCCATTGTGCGTGTGAGCGGCGGTATTGCGTTCGTTGAGATTCTGATTCACCTGCTACTGGGTATTGCCGGTCTGATGGTTCTGACGAATACCCCGATTCGTCAGGTGGTGCCGCGTACTTTGCACCTGGTCGGTCTGGCTCTGGGTGAGAAGCCGAACGGCACGACTCGAACCTCCGTTAAGGACAGCCCTTCGGATGCGACTCAGACCGTGGACCTGAACGCTGAGGAGCATGACCGCAGCTACCTGTACGGTGACGATGAGAAGCCGGCACGCACGCCTCAGAAGTCTGGCGGCCTGTTCGCTCGTCTGCGCGGCTGGTTGGGCATTGCTCCCGCTACGTCGACCGATTCTTCCCTGGACGAGTACGCCGGTGATGAAGCATTCGTGAGCGCCGTGGTGGATGAGACTCACCCGGAGACCACGCAGATGCCGGTACAGCCGGAGGACTCCGCACAGGATTCTGCGCAGGCATCCGCTCAGCAGACGCGCCCGGCGGCTAAGCCGAACCGTCTGTCCCGTCTGCCCGGTCGCCTCAATCAGGCACCGGCCGCGCAGGGTGCGTCAGCCCAGGGTACCTCTGCACAGAACGGCGCTTATTCGAGCAGCCCTGACCTCTTCGACGTTGAGGCGTCGGATGCGCCCGCAGCCCGCCTGGATCAGGTGCAGCGCGCCGCTGTGGCGAACGGCCGCGTGAACCGTATTCCTGGCGAGGAGCCTCTCTTTGATGTTGAGGCATATGACGGCTTCGGCGCTTCTGAGGAAGCTGCACCGCAGACTAAGCCGCACCAGGTGGTGAACCCTGCGCAGTCTGCCGCCTCGGCTTCCGCGTCCCAGGCTCCTGCCGCACCCGCGGCTCAGCCTCCGATTCCGACCCGCATGCACTCGCCGGGTGCTCACCCGAAGAACGCGGCTCCCGCGGCTTCGCGAGCGCCCGAGGCTGGCGCATCCCGCCCGCTGCAGAACAATACTCAGGTGGCGACCACCGAGCGGGCGCGCGGCGAGCAGGTTGTGCAGTCCTCCCGCGGCGCGTACGTGCTGCCTTCTGAGGAGATGCTGGTTTCTGGCCCGCCCGCTAAGGAATCCTCCGAAGTCAACGAGCACGTGGTTGAAGCTTTGACGAACGTGCTGGAGCAGTTCAAGGTGGATGCGCAGGTCACCGGCTTCTCGCGCGGCCCGACCGTGACCCGCTACGAGATTGAGCTGGGTCCCGCCACGAAGGTGGAGCGCGTGACCGCGCTGAGCAAGAACATTGCGTACGCTGTGGCGAGCCCGGATGTTCGTATTCTGTCCCCGATTCCGGGTAAGTCCGCAATCGGTATTGAGATTCCGAATACGGACCGCGAGACCGTGGCCCTGGGCGACGTGTTGCGTTCCCCGCAGGCTCACGCGAACCAGCACCCGATGGTCATGGGTGTGGGTAAGGACGTTGAGGGCGGCTTCGTGCTGGCGAACCTCGCGAAGATGCCGCATATGCTGGTCGCCGGTGCGACCGGTGCCGGTAAGTCCTCGTTCGTGAACTCGATGATTACCTCGATTCTGATGCGTGCAACCCCGGACCAAGTGCGCCTGGTGATGGTTGACCCGAAGCGTGTGGAGCTGACTGCCTATGAGGGTATTCCGCACCTGATTACGCCCATCATTACGAACCCGAAGAAGGCTGCTGAGGCTCTTCAGTGGGTGGTTCGTGAGATGGATGCCCGCTACGACGACCTCGCCCACTACGGCTACAAGCACGTGGACGACTTCAACAAGGCGGTGCGTGAGGGTAAAGTTCAGCCCGATCCCGGTAGCAAGCGCACGGTGCACGAGTACCCGTACCTGCTGGTGATTGTTGACGAGCTCGCCGACCTGATGATGGTCGCCCCGCGTGACGTGGAAGAGGCGATTGTTCGTATTACGCAGCTGGCGCGTGCGGCGGGTATTCACCTGGTGCTGGCGACCCAGCGTCCGTCGGTGGATGTGGTGACCGGTCTGATTAAGGCGAACGTTCCGTCTCGTATGGCGTTTGCGACCTCCTCGGTCACTGACTCTCGCGTGGTGCTGGATCAGCCCGGCGCGGAGAAGCTGATCGGTCAGGGTGATGCGCTCTTCCTGCCGATGGGTGCTTCGAAGCCGATGCGTGTTCAGGGTGCGTGGGTGTCTGAGTCTGAGATTCACGCCGTGGTTGAGCACGTGAAGAAGCAGGCGCCGACCATCTACCGTGAGGACGTGATGGTCTCTGCCGCGAAGAAACAGATTGATGAGGAAATCGGCGATGACCTCGACGATCTGCTGCAGGCGGCGGAGATTGTGATTACGACCCAGTTCGGTTCGACCTCGATGCTGCAGCGTAAGCTACGCATGGGCTTCGCGAAGGCTGGCCGCATCATGGACCTGCTGGAGTCGCAGGGCGTGGTGGGCCCCTCGGAGGGCTCGAAGGCACGTGAGGTGCTCATCCGCCCGGATGACTTGCAGGCGACCCTGGCGCGTATTCGCGGTGAGGAGCCTCCGGCTGCTGACCCTTACGCGAATGCCGTGGACCCGGGCGAGCCGGTCACCGACTATTTCGATGAGCCCGATGATGAGGGCTCGGAGGACGCCTGGCAGCTGACCGGCCGCTAGCCCCTCAGCGCCCTATCCATTCGGCTGAGTCCACTCAGCTGAGTGAGCGTGCGACATGCACCCCGTATCATCCCTGTGATGTCTGCTACGGCACACGTATAATGGACGGTACGGGGTGTTTGCGTATCCCCGATACGTTTAGGTGTCGGTGCGTACGCGGTCTCTCACCGTCGAAAGCCATCTACCCGTAAGGAGCCGTTATGAGTGAAGCTCGCAATTCCGCACCCGCCGGTGCGGTCAGCACAGCGAAGCCTTCGAACTGGAATGTGCCGAATGTGTTGACGGTTCTGCGTATTATTGCGGTTCCTTTCTTCATTGTTGCCCTGGTTGCGGGCGGTACTTTTGGTGCCGCTGATCCGACGCACCGCTGGCTGGCGTGGATTATTTTTATTCTTGCTATGCTCACGGACTGGGCGGATGGCTACCTGGCGCGCTCGCGTAACCTGATTACGAGCTTCGGTAAGATTGCTGACCCGATTGCCGATAAGTTCCTCACTGGCGCGGCGTTCATTGTGCTGTCGGCGCTGGGCGAGCTGTGGTGGTGGGTCACGATTGTGATTCTGCTGCGCGAGTGGGGCATTACGATCATGCGTCTGTTCGTCATTAAGTACGGTGTGATGGCCGCTAGTAAGGGCGGCAAGATTAAGACCGTTCTGCAGACGGTGGCGCTGGTGCTGATGCTTCTGCCGCTGGGTCAGCTGGGTATCGGTTGGCTGATTCCGGGTTGGGTTCTGATGGGTGCGGTCACCGCGATTACCGTGTGGACCGGCCTGGTGTATGTGCGTGATGCGTATATTTTGCGTCGTAACTGGTTGCAGGCTCAGGCCTCCCAGAGCGGCGGTCACTAGATGCGAGGGGAGTGGCGTGTGCTGCTCCCCTTCGCTGTACCTGCGGCGCGTTGTGTGCCGCGTGAGGTTTTGAGCGGCGGTTCGCCGCTGAAAGGAGAGAATAATGGTTCCCCTCGTACTTGAAGATGCTCTGTCCCTTGAGCTTTCCTCCGCTGAGGTTTTCTCCGGCACCCCGGAGGCGGCGGCGCTGCTACTGCGTGATGCGGTGCGGTTGCGCGCCTCCCAGGAGGGGCCGGTGCAGGTGGCGACGGCGGAGTCGCTGACCGGCGGGGATGTTGGCGGCGCGATTTGTACGGTGCCGGGCGCATCCGCGTATTACCGTGGCGGCGTGATTTCCTACGCCTACGAGGTGAAGGCGCAGGTGCTGGGCGTGGATGCTCAGCTGCTGGCGCGTGAGGGTGCGGTGCATCCTGCGGTGGCGGTGCAGATGGCTGTTGGCGCGGTGCGTGTGTGCGGTGCCGACTATGCGGTGTCGACTACGGGCGTTGCCGGTCCCGATCCTGCGGATGGGCAGCCGGTGGGCACGGTCTATATTGGCGTGTGTTCCCCGGGCGGTTCTGAGGTGTTTGAGCGCCACTATTCGGGGGATCGCGCGCAGATTCGTGCGGCGGCGAGCGCGGATGCGATTGCTCTGCTGGCGCGTGCGGTGCGTGGCGGTGCCGACGGTGTGCTGGAGAACGAGTTGGCGTAGCGTGCCGGGCTGTGCGGTACCTGGCTGAGAAAAAAATTTTACGGTTCAAATATATTCACAGGGTTCTCTCAGCTCCGCAGGAATAAAGGCATAGGTTCGCCTGTTTGAATAGATACAAGCCGTAAGAAGAGGACGAAAATGGCGAGGCTCCTAGCTCATGCCTCAAAAATCAGTTAGGCTTAACTCTGTACAGTCCCGCAGGTCGGGAATACCTACTCAGGAAAGTGATATAGAAGCTCATGGCTAAGCAGCGCGTATCGATTAATGGCATTACTAAGTGGAAGGAAATCGAGGAGACCCCCCGTCAGGTTGCCCCGGTCGTTGAGGAAGCTAAGGTTGTTCCCCTGCGACAGGCAATCGGTGAGGTTCTTCGCGATGTTCGCCAGCGTCAGGGCCGCACCCTGCGCGAGGTTTCCCAGCGTGCCCGTGTTTCTCTCGGTTACCTGAGCGAAGTTGAGCGCGGTCAGAAGGAAGCTTCCTCCGAACTGCTGGCGTGGATTTGCCAGGCTCTGGACATTCCGATGTCCCAGATGCTGCGTGAGGTTGCCGACCGTATGGCGGTTCTCGAGGGCGTTCAGATTCCGGATACTGTTCCGGCTGAGATGTCTGAGCAGTACAAGAGCGATTACTACATTCTTTCGAAGTAATGCGAGGCGGCACATGCCGTGCTAAAACGTGAAGCGATGCCGTGCATCCCCGTAAGGTGGGTGTGCGGCATCGCTTATTCTCGGGTTTACTCTGGATTATTTCTCGGGTGATGTGACGAATTATGAAGCGAACTAGCGGTGAAGCGTAAGGAGTGCTTGTGAAGCTGAGCGAATTTTGGGCATGCATGGAGTATGAGTTCGGTGCCGGGTATGCGCCGGTGCTGGCGCGGGACTTGGTGCTGGGCTCTCTGGGGCATGTGACCGCTGCGGAGGCGCTGGACCAGGGCGTTAATCCGAAGGATGTGTGGCTTGCGATTTGTGATGAGCAGGAGATTCCGCAGGAGCGCCGCCTGGGCCCGGATAAGGAGCCGCTGCGCTAAGTAGCGTGGGTGGCATTGCCTACCGTAGGGGCGGGGCATCCTATGTGTTCGAGTGCTAGCGCTCGCGCGGGCGGTATTTTCGAATAATCAGCCGGAATTTCGGGGTTTTTCGAAAATATATGCCGAAACCCTATCCGATTCATTCGAAACTAGGTCGTAATTTTGTTCGATTCGTGCTAGACTTTTCCACATCAGGAATTTTTCGGAAAAATCTTCAGAGTTTTCCACAGATTTTAAAAAATGGCCTTATCCTGTCAGGCTGTGACCCTAGAGTAGTCTCAGAAGGAACCGGTAGGCCACAACCTTCAAGGTCTCGATTACGAGTCCCACCGATTCCGAAGAAACATTACTCCCGTCAACCACTGACAACACAAAGAACGAGGTACTACCGTGGCTAAGAACACCAAGTCTCAGAGCGTAGCTCGCGTTCCCGAAGAGGGTCGCGCCAAGGCACTTGAAGCCGTGATGGCACAGATCGACAAGAACTACGGCAAGGGTGCAGTCATGCGCCTGGGTGATAAGGAAACCACCAAGACCGAGGTTATCTCCACCGGCGCTATCGCCCTGGATGCCGCTCTGGGCATTGGCGGTCTGCCCCGCGGCCGCGTTATCGAGATTTACGGTCCCGAGTCCTCCGGTAAGACCACCGTCGCACTGCACGCGGTAGCGAACGTTCAGAAGGCAGGCGGCGTGGCAGCGTTCATCGACGCCGAGCACGCACTGGACCCGATTTACGCGGCAAAGCTGGGCGTGGACATCGACCAGCTGCTGGTTTCTCAGCCCGACACCGGCGAGCAGGCACTGGAAATCATGGACATGCTGGTTGGTTCCGGCGCCGTTGATATCGTGGTCGTCGACTCCGTGGCAGCACTGGTACCCCGCGCCGAAATTGAAGGCGATATGGGTGACTCCCACGTGGGTCTGCAGGCTCGCCTCATGAGCCAGGCTCTGCGTAAGATTACCGGCCGCCTCTCCGCAACCGGCACCACCGCAATCTTCATCAACCAGCTGCGTGAGAAGATTGGTGTCTTCTTCGGCTCCCCCGAAACCACCACCGGTGGTAAGGCGCTGAAGTTCTACGCTTCGGTCCGTATCGACATTCGCCGCATTGAGACCCTCAAGGACGGCGCTAACCCGATTGGTAACCGCACCCGAGCCAAGGTTGTGAAGAACAAGATGGCTCCGCCCTTCAAGCAGGCTGAGTTCGACATCCTCTACGGTGAGGGCATCTCCGTTGAGGGTGGCATCCTTGACCTGGCGGTGGAGAATGACATCGTCAAGAAGTCCGGCGCATGGTTCACCTACGACGGTGAGCAGCTGGGCCAGGGCCGCGAGAACGTTCGTAAGCTGCTCAAGGACAACCCCGAGCTCACCGAGGAACTGCAGTACAAGGTTCTGGTGAAGCTGGGCATCATTGAGGAAGAAGCTGACGAGCAGGCAGCCGCTGAGTCCGAGGGTAACGACCCGCTGGACGAGCTGGCTGAGGAGTTCTAAACCGGCTCGCGTAGATTCTTGCTAACGCCACGACTGAATTGCCGTGTGCTGTGCATTCCGCACGGTGCACGGCAATCTGTCGTTAACGGGAGTAACGGAGCGCTGGGACAACGCCTAGATACAATGGGGGAGCGCCGTATAGCCCGGCGCACGGGTCATCAAGCGATTCGACACAGGGGAGAGGAGGAACTGAACATGACGGAACAGAACGGTCATAAAGAGCGCGAGCAAAATAGCGCGCGTGACGGCGACGCCGGTTTTGCGGCGCTGGATGCGACCGAACCGCACTTTGGTTCCTCAGCTCTGCAGGGTTCAGCCTTCGAGAGCTCTGACTTCTCTGCGCCTGTTTCCTTTGAACCTGTTGCCCCGCCGGTTGAAGTAAGCGGCTTCGAGGCGCTCAGCTTCGAGGCGCCCGCGCCCCTGGCGGAACCCACCCTCAACTGGAAGGTGCCGCAGACTACCCCTCCTGCTGTTCTGGAGCCCGCGCCCGCTGTGCCGCAGACGGTGGAGCCTCCGTATGCGGATGAACCCTCGTATTCGGATGAGCCGCCCTACCCCGAGGAGCCTCCGTACGAGGATGAACCCCCGTATCTGGACGAGCCTCCCTACCCTGAAGCAGAGTACGCGGGGTGGGTACCCGCGGACGAAGCGGCACCCGCAGAAGCGGAGAAGCCCGCGTCCCCGAAAACCTCGCCCCAAAAGCCTGCACAGAAAGCGCAGCAACCCGAAAAGCCTGCACCCAAGAAGTGGGCGCGGAACAGAGCCGCGGACCCGGTAGTCGCTGAGGAGTTCCCAGACTGGCACCCCGCCGCGCACGGTTTTGTCGAAGAAAGCATCGCCCGCGATACCGGCAACGACTACGCGGGTGAGTTCCGCGTACCCGAGCTACCCCTGCAGGCTGTGCCCGCCAACTCTGAAGGTGGCGACTCTGAGGAAGACGGCGAATCGCCGCGCCGTAGCCTGCTCGTTGACCCGAACCTGCCCGCCGTCTCCATCGACGAAGCACCCCAGCGTGCGTTCACCCCCGGCGGTGCCGAGCCGCGCCCCATGGCGGCAGGCCGTATGAGCCGAGCCGGTGCCGCATCCATCGGATCGGGGCTCACCGCCGAAGAGAAGGAAGAGATCGAGAGGCAAGCCGCTCAGCGGGATAAGCAGAAGAAACGCAAGTCTTCGCGAGCCTCCAAGAACACCGACTACAAACGTGGATTCCGTCGCATGAGCGCGGCGCAGGAAGAGAAAATGCGGAGCCGTTCGCCCTATGCGCCCGCCTTCGGGGTTCGAAGTGACGACGAGGAAACCCGCAATAGCACCACACGCCGCGGCTCGGGGAGCAACCTATTTAGGGAGGGAAGCGCCTTGAACGAAGAACTTACCCCCGCCGAAGAAGCCCTCATCCGCGGTATTGCCGAGGAAGAGGCGCAGGGCGTCGGCACCGGAAAGCGCCGCGCCGCTTCAGGTAATTCTCGAGCGCACGGTTCTCAGCCGGGTAGCTCTCAGAGAGGAAAGGCTTCCTCACAGGCGGAAAGCAACGTGCCCTCCTGGAAGCAGAAGGTGCGTGCCGCCCGCGCCGCCGAGGAAACAGATCCTTACACTCGCGCTAAGACCATCGTGTACAACCAGCTGGCGTACTCGGCAAAAACCCGAGGTCAGCTGCGTAAGAAGCTCCAGGCGGGAGGCTTTGAGGCTGAGCTCATTGAGCCGCTGCTCGATAAGTTCGAGGCGGCAAAACTCATTGACGATGCCGAATACGCCCAGACGTTTGTGGCGCAGAAGAGTCGTACTAAGAAGCTCTCCCGCGCCGCGCTTCGCCGTGAGCTTGCTGAACGCGGGGTGCGCGGTGAAGAAGCGGAGAACGCCCTGGCACAGCGCACCGACGAGCAGGAACGCGAGGACGCCGCCGAGCTGGTGCGTAAGAAGTTGCGCCCCGGCATGGACCTGAGCGACCGCGCCGAAAAGGATAAGGTCACCCGCCGCCTGCTGGGGATGCTCGCGCGCCGCGGATACTCCTCCTCGGTGTCGATGTCGGTGATTCGTGAGGAGCTTGCCGCCTACGGCGCGGAGGACGAGCTCTGGTAGAGAGCGAATAAATACGCTCCGCACGCACGAATAGACCCACGCCGGGGTGACCGCGAAAATAGGCACAATAAAGGGTGAGCCCGCTACAGACACACTCTGTGGCGGGCTCACCCTTTACGCTTTTGAGTTTTATCAAACGCCTTGTCGAAAGCTATATCTGCTCTCTATTCTGCTGTCTAGTCAACAGCGCCCAGACGCTCCGCGAACTCGGCGAGGGTTGCATCCTGAGAACCGGCAATCTCCAACAGCAAGCGCATTAGTTGCGCACCCTCACGGCGAATACGCGGCAACAAGCCGGAACGCGCCGAAGAAGAGTAGAGCTCCAGCAGCGCGCACACGGTCACCGCTGCGCACACGGCAAGGTCTTCCGCCAGGTGCTCATCCAGCGGCGCGTCCTCAAAGAGCGCAGAGTACAGCGCCGGTAGCGCCTTCTTCCGGTCCACCCGGTAGCGCGGGTACTCCGGGGAGGAGGGGAAGCCCAGCATCGCCTCAACGAAGGGGAATCCGCGGTGGTGCAGGCAGGTGCCCTCCGCGTCGACCATGCGCACCTGCGCGCCGTCTGCCGAACCAATCAGTACGTTCTGCGGCGAAAAATCGCCAGACGAGAGCATGTAGACACGTCCGCGGTTGAGCTTGAACTGCTCGGGTACCGGCGGGCGCTTGGTAAAGAAGGGCTGCAGGACGCGGCGGAATCGGAAGGACAGCTCCTCAACCGCGGCGGGAAGAACGGGCGCATCCTCATGCTCAGCGGAGGTAGAGACGGGGGCGGAGTCAGCACCGTGCTCGGGGGCACGCGCCTCATCGGCCACGCCGTACAGCTTCTTCAAACCGCGCTCAGCCAAACCCGGCGAGGCAATAGCGCCCGGGAACTGCGCCTTACGGTCAGCGCGCGCCAGGTTCAGGCGGTAATCCTCCACCGCCTCGCCCATAATGCCGCTGGCGGCAAGGGAACGGTACGCCTCAATGTAGTAGCTCAGCGCATCCAGCGCCTGCTCCTCGGTGCCCTCCAGCAGGGCGTGCGCGACCGAATACTGCTCGCCCTCAACGGTTCCGGCACTCACATCCTCCAGCGCCAGCACACGCAGTTCAGCGTCCGCACCGTATAGCTGCGGGAACAGACCCGGAACCTGCTGGTTCAGCGCCTCCAGACCGTAGCGCTCGCGCAGGTACCCGAAACCGCCCGCGTTCACCGTCGAATCCTTACGGCGGTAACGCTTCACAATAATCGAGGTCGGCAAAGACTGGACAGATTCGAAAGACTGGGCAGACTCGGCCGCAGGCTCATACGCCACACGCACCACAACCGAACGCATGCCGGTACCCAGAATCTGCACGCGCTCCACCGCGCGACCAGCCACCTGCTCCAGGGAATGCGCCCAGCAGAGTAGCTGCATCAGGTTCTGACGCATCGAGGCAGAATCAGCGCTCGCCTGAGGCGGCACGGGGGAGTAGGCGGCAATCGCCTCCTCAATGAGGGTGTTCAGAAGCTCCCCGTCGGGGGCGGGAGCGGAAGAATCGTTCGGTGACAGAGCCGGAAAGTTACTACTAAGGGAAACCTGCATAGAGCCATTATCCCCCATCGGATACCCTATAGGGCATGACTTCGACCCTCAGCGATTCCGCCCAGACCCCCGAAACCAGCCCCCGCACCTACGAAGTGCGCACTTTCGGCTGCCAGATGAACGTGCACGACTCCGAACGAATGTCCGGCCTGCTGGAGGCTAACGGCTACGTTCGCGCTGAGGAAGGCACCCAGCCCGATCTGGTGGTTTTCAACACCTGCGCGGTTCGCGAAAATGCTTCCAACCGCCTGTACGGTCACCTTGGCCAGCTCGCGCCGGTCAAGCGCGCCCACAAGGGCATGCAGATCGCTGTGGGCGGCTGCCTGGCGCAGAAGGATCAGGACGCCATCATCGAGAAGGCGCCCTGGGTTGACGTCGTATTCGGTACCCACAATATTGGTTCCCTGCCGGCGCTGCTGGAGCGCGCCCGCCACAACCATGAGGCACAGGCTGAGCTGCTCGAATCCCTCGAAGTTTTCCCCTCCACCCTGCCCACCAAGCGCGATCACGTGTACTCCGGCTGGGTGTCTATCTCTGTGGGTTGTAACAACACCTGCACCTTCTGCATCGTGCCGTCTCTGCGCGGTAAGGAGAAGGACCGCCGCCCCGGCGACATTCTCGCTGAGGTTCAGGCGCTGGTCGACGACGGCGCTATCGAGGTGACCCTGCTCGGTCAGAACGTGAACTCCTACGGCGTGGAGTTCGGCGACCGTCAGGCGTTCTCCAAGCTGCTGCGTGCCTGCGGCGAGATTGAGGGCCTGGAGCGCGTGCGCTTCACCTCCCCGCACCCGGCAATGTTCACCGACGACGTGATCGACGCGATGGCGGAAACCCCGAACGTCATGCCCGTGCTGCACATGCCGCTGCAGTCCGGCTCCGACAAGGTGCTCAAGGACATGCGCCGCTCCTACCGCTCCAAGAAGTTCCTGAACATTCTGGACAAGGTACGCGAGCGCATCCCGAACGCCGTGATTACCACCGACATTATTGTGGGCTTCCCCGGCGAGACCGAAGAGGACTTCCAGGAGACCCTGAAGGTTGTGGAGCAGGCTCGTTTCTCCTCCGCGTTCACCTTCCAGTACTCGATTCGCCCCGGCACCCCGGCGGCGACCATGGAGAACCAGATCCCGAAGGAGGTCGTGCAGGAACGCTACGAGCGTCTGATTGCTCTGCAGGACCGCATCGCCGGTGAGGAGAACCGCAAGCAACTCGGCAAGACCGTTGAGCTGATGGTCGTTGCGGAGGCTGGTCGTAAGGCCGACCAGACTCACCGCCTCTCGGGCCGCGGCCCGGACCAGCGCCTCGTGCATTTCTCCGTGCCCGAGGGTTGCGAGACTCCCCGCCCCGGCGACATGGTGACCGTGCCGATTACCGAGGCTGGTTCCTTCCACCTGATTTCTGACCCGACCGCCGAGCAGTACCAGCTGCGCCGCACCCGCGCCGGTGACGCGTGGGACCGCTCCCAGGCGGATTCCTGCGGTACCGGCACCACCCAGGTTCCCGGTGCGCCGGTGGGTCTGGGCATGCCGACCATCGGTCTGCGCCCCTAAAACCTATATCGAATCATGCGCCCTGTTCTTCGGGCCCTCATCCTCACCGCGAGTGGGGCAGTGGGAACCGGTAGAATGGGGCGCATGACTATCTCCGAAACTCTGCCCGTTATCGCTATTGTGGGCCCGACCGGCACCGGTAAGAGCGCGCTCGCCATTGAGCTGGCTCTGCGCCTGAATGGTGAGTGCATTAACGCTGATTCTATGCAGTTCTACCGGGGCATGGATATTGGTACCGCGAAGGTCACTGCGGAGGAGATGCGCGGCGTTCCGCACCACCTACTGGACATTATGGATGTGCGGGATGAGGCGTCCGTGGCGGAGTTTCAGGAGCGTAGCCGTGAGCTGATTGAGCAGATTCGCGGCCGTGGTCGCTACCCGATTCTGGTGGGTGGTTCCGGCCTGTATGTGCGTGCCGCCCTGGATAAGTTGGAGTTCCCCGGCACGGATGCGCGGGTGCGTGAGCGTCTGGAGGAGCAGGCACGTACCGAGGGTATCGGTGCTCTGCATGCCCGCCTGGCGGAGGTGGACCCGGAGTCGGCGGCGCGCGTGAAGGATGAGCGCCGCATTATTCGCGCCCTGGAGGTGTTCGAGGTGACGGGCCGCCCGTTCTCGGCGTTTATGCCGGTGCGCGAGTACGTGACGGAGAGTATTCAGATTGGTCTGGATATGGATCGTGCCCTGCTGCACGAGCGTCTGCACCGCCGCGTGGAGCTGATGCACGAGCGCGGCCTGCTGGACGAGGTGCGCACCCTGAACGAGCAGGGACTGCAGGAGGGGAAGACCGCTTCCCGCGCGATTGGTTACGCGCAGTTTGCCCGCGCCCTTGAAGATGAGGATTACAGCGTGGAGCAGGCGATTGAGGATACGACGATTGCCACCCGCCAGTTTGCACGCCGCCAGCTGACCTGGTTCCGCGCGGACCCGCGCGTGCACTGGCTGGACGCGCTCTCACCCACCCTTGCCGACGAAGCGGAAGCCATCATCCGCGAAAGCACCCGATAAGCCACAATAACGAGCCGCAGCCGAACAGATACCTCGTCGAGTCGGTCGGCGCGGTAAAATCATAAACGGACAGGTCACCAACCTTAAGGACAGCATATGAGCGAGAACCCTTCCATCTGGGGCGAGCTGGCAGGCCTGACCCTCACCAAGGGTCACGGCACCGGTAACGACTTCATTTTTCTGACGGACGAGAACGCAGAAATTGCCCTCACCCCCGAGCTGGTAGCCCGTGCCTGCGACCGCCACTTCGGCATCGGCGCGGACGGCTTCATTCGTGCTGCCCGCAGCACCGCCTCCCGCGCGGGCCAGAAGCTGCTCGAGGAGCACCCGGACGCTGTCTGGTTCATGGACTACCGCAATGGTGACGGCTCTATCGCAGAGATGTGCGGCAACGGCGTGCGTGCGTTCGTGGAGTACCTGCGCACTGAGGGCCTGATTGAGCTTGAGGTGGGCGAGACCGTCAAGATCGGTACCCGCGCCGGCGTGAAGACCGTCGCACGCACCGAAGAAGGCTACGCGATTGACATGGGTCCGTGGAGCTTCATCCACGGTGACGCTGCCCGCGAGGGCGGCGAGGACTGCCTGGTGTCTGCTCGCGGCCTGAAGACTCCGCGTGCTGGCCTGTCCATTTCGATGGGTAACCCGCACACCGTGGTGATGCTCGGCTCCGACGGTAAGCTGGACGGCCTGGACCTGCACAGCCTGCCGCAGGTGAACCCCGCCCCGGTCAACGGCACGAACGTTGAATTTGTGGTGCCGGTCGATGTGGATACTGAGAGCGGCACTCAGGTAGGCGCTATCCGTATGCGCGTGCACGAACGCGGCGTGGGTGAGACCCTCTCCTGCGGTACCGGTGCGTGTGCTGCGGCTGCGGCGACCCGTTTCTGGGGCGGAGAGGAAGCTCCGGATGAGTGGCTCGTGCACGTGCCCGGCGGTACCCTCGCGGTGACTTTCGTACTGGGCCCGGATGACCTGGAGCATGTTGTTCTGGCTGGTCCGGCGCAGATGGTTGCAACCGTCGTGTTGCGATAGTCTGCTGCGATAGCGAGCAGTCCTCGATAGAGACTTAGATATATAAAAGCGGCGGGTGTTTT
>NZ_JABZXW010000077.1 GCF_015265375.1 Rothia sp. (in: high G+C Gram-positive bacteria) | reverse complement strand
GGTCAGTACATGACCGGGCGGTACTTTGTTTCCCAAACTATGCAGAGCATTGGCTATCGGCGATGGCTCGCGGAAGCCGCCTTGCGTGCCTGCTGCGTTTGCTGTGCTTTCTTCGCCTTGCGCTGTGCCCTGTGCTCCAGAACCTTCGGGTGCGTTGCGCGCTGCACAATCTTCGTATCGCGCATGTGGAAGGTGCGGGTCGCCGTGTACTGAACTGCCGCATCCGAGGTGAACGCCAGCATCGCAAACACGGCAACACCCAGCTGGAAGAAAATCGTGGACAGCGGCAGGGACTGATGCCCCCACAGCACGCCGCCGGTAATTGCCGCGAAGTTCAACGCTGTCAACAGCAGAGCCAGGCGACGAGCCTTCGACGAGCCGCGCAACGTACTCCACAGCAGGAACAGGTGCACCGCCGAATAAATTGCTACAAAACCCACCAGCACGGTGCCGGTAATGGTGAGTAGCACGTTGCTATCCACCTGATCGAAGAGGTCCAGCAGCTCAATGTCGTTGCCGGAACCTTCCTCCAACAGCTTGGCGCGAAGTGCCGGGCGGCTGAGCGCCAAAATGACACTGTTGACAATGTCGGCGAGGGTCACAGCGATGAGCATACCCGAACCAACCAGCAGGCTCAGCGGCATGCGGTACGCCAGGTCGTGCGCACTGGAGAGGTGAATTTCTTCCTGCTCCTGCGGCTCCAGGCCCTCATTGTTCAGCACGATGACCGGGAGCGCGCCGTCCGTGCGGATCGCGTCACCGCCGCCGTTACGGGCATGGTAGCCGGAGGAAAAATCGTGCAGAATCTCAACGTGAGTTTCCGGGTGGGCGTACTGAATGGACTCCACAATGTAGTCGCGTTCAAAGTCGGTTTCAGCGTCAATGCGGTGCGTGACCTGCAGAGTGAAGAAACTGAAACCCACACCGGAGTCGTACGTGCCCGCCGCCAACCAATCCACCTGGTGACCGCCCGGCAGAAGCCAGCCGTCCGGGGTTTTCCAGAAGCGCACGTGGTGGCGCTTCTCGGGGTTGCCGTCCACTTCCTTCTGGTAGGCGAAAGCCTGCGTCTTACCAAAAATTTTCAGCGGGGAGACGGGCGCCTCCGCGTAGGAGCGGCGGGTGATGGTGGAGAGAATAATCTTCCAGGAAGAGACGAGGGTGACGTTGTCAGCGCGGGTCCAGCCTGCGTCCTGCATGACCTGGTGAATCTGCTCCTCGGTACCAATCAGACCGATATTGACCGGGTCGCCGAGCAGACCGTCCGGGGTGCGGGTGCGCCCAATAAAGTAGTCGGGCACGTAGATGCGGGTCATGATCGCGTGAAAACGCGGTAGCGTCAGGTACGCGGTGACCGCCCAGAAAATGAAGGCAATGGGGAAACCCCAGAAAGAATGGCCGACCGTATTCGCCAGAATCATGAAGGTCAGCACGAGGGCCGCGATGCCGGCAAAGATAAAGAAGAGAGTGTCCCAGAAATCGACCCACAAGCTGCGCGGGACGAGGTCTTGCGCCGTGCCGCGCGCGTCAATATCACCACGGTAGACCGGTGGGGAGGTAACTGGGGGAGCAACATCGCTACGTATAGGCCGCAGGACGCGTTTTTGGTGGGACATTCCCGCCCTTTCTGCAACATAGTTAGGGTCTTTGAATATCCATAACTATAGCAAGGGGCAGGTTATGTGAAGTACGCATTCCGAGCAGGGCTTAATCGCTTGGCTCGATCGCCCCGCCGCGGAAAACGCGGTACCAACGCGGAGTGCTGGCGTTGCCGCGCGAAAGAAATAAAGGGTGACCCTACTCGGGGAGGGGCTTAGCCTCCACAGCGGCGCGTGCGGCGGCAATGGAGCTTTCGTGGTGCAGCATGTCGCGGCTTTCACGCATGAGGCGCACCCACTTGCGGGTCAGTTCCTCAAGTTGCTGAGCGGTCAACGAACCGGAGGCGATGCTCGCCTCATCGGCGGCGGCGCTGGTGGAAATGTGCTGATGCCACAGGTCGTACACTTCGTTGGTGTAGCTGTCACGTAGTGCCCGGGCGTGTTCGCGTGCCTGGCTGATGTATTCGTTCAGGCTTGCGTGGTAGTGCTGAAGTTGATCGGGGGAAATGTTTGCTTGCGCTCCTGGCGGTGAGCTCGGGGTTGAGCTCTGCCTCGCCTGGGGTTTGTTCGGTAATCCGGAAGAGGATGAGTATGAATTCATGAGGATATGGGGTGCGCCTACTTTGGCGCGGGTCAGAGTCAGGACGCATCGCTGCGTCTGACGGGTGGTTTACTGTCGTGCGGTTGGTCGGGGTATGTCGTTACTCGTACCGGTGATTTGTCTGTTGCTGAAGTTGAATAGAGGGTTGTTCCTGATGGTAAAACCCTCGCATCAACAATCATACATAAAGTGACAGTCAATCTCATAAGGTTGATTATGCTCTTTGCACATTGATGAATATAAAAAAGGGGTTGGAAATCCCACAGAATCCCCACAGATTAGCAGGCTAAAACCCACATCGTTGAGGGAGGGGCTAGCGAGAGCTCTTCGAATCAGGCACAGGTACTTGCGGGTTCCACAGAGATAAAACACAAAGTCAGCGCCGTATAGGTCCGCAATCGGGGCCTCACACCCGGCGAGCTACAACGAGCCGCAGGCACAGAAAACGGGGCGGTACTGAAAACCAGTACCGCCCCGTTATCAACACCAAAGTGGTGTCATAAAATCAAGCGATAAACGCTCAAATGCGATTACTCAGACGCGATTACTCAGCTGCTTCTTCCACAACGAGTACAACGTCGCGAACCTCCAGCTCGCCCTCAGCTGCCACCAGGGACAGCTCACGAGCGTTACCGGCAGCCTTCAGGTCAGCCAAGCCAGCGGCAATGCGATCCAGCTGAGCCTGAGGAGCCGCAATAGTAGCGGACTCAACCTCGGTGCGCTGCTTAACCTTCGCGTCGCTCTTAGCCTTACGCAGGCCGCCCAGAGCCTCAGCAACATCCGGCAGGATCTGCTTCAGCGACTCAATCTGAGCCGGGTCAGCGTCCGCCAGGACCCACTGAGCAGAGATGCCAGCAGTCGGGTTCTGTGCGGAGTACTCAGCCAGCAGGGTACCCTCCAGGATGGGCAGTGCCTGCGGCCACTCGGCGCGGTGTACGCTACCTGCACGCCACCAGGACCAAATCTCTTCGGTCACGAACGGCAGGAAGGGCGCGAACAGACGCAGCAGAGCATCCAGGGTGGTTGCCAGCGCGGCAAGAACGGAAGCCTGCTCCTCTTCGCCGCGAGCACCGTATGCACGGTCCTTAATCAGCTCGACGAAGTCGTCGGTGAAGGACCAGAAGAAGCTCTCGCAAATCTGCAGGGCACGAGCGTACTCGTACTTCTCGAACGCTGCGGTCGCCTCTTCAATCAGGTACGCCAGGCGAGCCAGCAGGGAGCGGTCCAGGGCGTTGATGAGCACGCGGCCCTGAGCCTGAGAAGTAATCACGGACTTCTCGGTAGCGCCCAGGTTCAGCACGAACTTAGAGGCGTTCAGCAGCTTAATCGCCAGGCGGCGGCCAATCTTCATCTGGCCTTCGTCGTAGGCAGTGTCAGCACCCAGGCGAGCGGAAGCAGCCCAGTAGCGCACAGCGTCCGAACCGTACTTCTCCAGAACCTCGTTCGGGACCACAACGTTGCCCTTGGACTTGGACATCTTCTTGCGGTCCGGGTCGAGAATCCAGCCGGAGAGTGCGGTGTTGTACCACGGCACGGAGGACGCCAGGGTCTCCGCGCGAACAGCGGTGGAGAACAGCCAGGTACGGATAATGTCGTGACCCTGCGGGCGCAGATCCATGGGGAAGGTCTTTGCGTGCAGCTCCGGGTCCACGCCCCAACCGGTCGCAATCTGCGGGGTCAGGGAGGAGGTAGCCCAGGTGTCCAGAACGTCCGGGTCGGCGATGAAGCCGCCCGCTACGCCGCGCTGGTCCTCGGTGTAACCGGGAGCAGCCTGAGATGCCGGGTCAACCGGCAGCATGTCCTCAGAAGGCAGAATCGGGTTCTCGTAGTCCGGCTCGCCCTCAGCGTCCAGCGGGTACCAGACGGGGAAGGGAACGCCGAAGAAGCGCTGGCGAGAAATCAGCCAGTCGCCGTTCAGGCCCTCAACCCAGTTTTCGTAGCGGCTACGCATGAAGGAGGGGTACCAGTTGATTTCGCGGCCGCGCTCGATGAGCTTCTCGCGGCGTGCAGCGTCACGGCCACCGTTGCGGATGTACCACTGGCGGGAAGCAACGATTTCGAGGGGCTTGTCGCCCTTCTCGTAGAACTTCACGGGGTGGGTAATCGGCTTGGGGTCGCCGTCCATTTCGCCGGCCTCAACCAGCATTTCCACGACGGTCTTCTGTGCGGTGAAGACGGTGGTGCCCGCCATGCGTTCGTAGCGCTCACGGCCCTCGGCGGAGGTGATCCACTCGGGGGTTTCGCGGGAGAAGCGGCCGTCGCGGCCGATGAGGGCGCGGGTGTCCAGCTGCAGTTCACGCCACCAGGTGACGTCGGTGGTGTCACCGAAGGTACAAATCATGGCGATACCGGCACCCTTGTCGGGCTGTGCCAGCGGGTGCGCCTTAATTTCGACCTCAACGCCGAACAGCGGGGAGGTGACGGTGGTGCCGAACAGCGGCTTGTAGCGCTCGTCGTCGGGGTGCGCCACGAGAGCCACACAGGAGGGAAGCAGCTCGGGGCGGGTGGTCTCAATCCAGACCTTCTCGCCGTTGGGGCGGTGGAAGCTGATGCGGTGGTACGCGCCGGGGCGTTCCTTATCTTCCAGCTCAGCCTGTGCCACTGCGGTGCGGAAGGTGACGTCCCACATGGTCGGTGCTTCTGCCATGTAGGCGTTGCCTGCTTCCAGGTCCTTCAGGAAGGCGAGCTGGGAGACCTTACGGGAGTGCGCGTCGATGGTGCGGTAGGTGCGCGACCAGTCAACGGACAGACCCAGGGTGGTGAAGAGGTTTTCGAAGACCTTCTCGTCTTCAACCGCGAGCTCTTCACAGAGTTCAATGAAGTTGTTGCGGGAGATACGCGGCCACTTTGCCTGGCTGCGGTCGGGCTTGGGGGTGCCGTCTGCCTTCCAGGTGATCAGGTCACGGAAGGAGTCGTTGTCTGCCACGGAGGGGTCGCAGAGAACGCCGTAGTAGTTCTGAACGCGGCGTTCGGTGGGCAGGCCGTTGTCGTCCCAGCCGAGGGGGTAGAACACGTTCTTGCCGGTCATGCGCTGGTAGCGTGCAATGACGTCGGTCTGGGTGTAGGAGAACATGTGACCCACGTGCAGGGAGCCGGATGCGGTCGGCGGCGGGGTGTCAATGGAGTAGACCTGTTCGCGAGTGGTGTTCTCGTCGAATGCGTAGGTCTTCTCGTCGGCCCAGCGCTGCGAGAGCTTCTCTTCGAGGCCTTCGAGGGCGGGGCGGTCGGGAACGTTAATCTGTACGGGCGAGTCTGAGCCCAAAATGTTTTCAGCCATAACGGCTATTTTCTCATATTCACGGCATTCTCTCAGCTCCAGGGGAATTCTGCGCTGTACCGCGCTGTTCGTACTGGTCGATGGCGGCTTCTAGACGTGCCAGGAGGGGCCGGTACCTGCGCGTGAACTGTGCCCGACGTGCCGCTGCGCGGACCCCGGTGGCGTGGGCGAGTTCCTGCCAGCTGGCGGGGTCGAGGTAGCTCTGCCCGAGCAGCAGGTGAACTTCGGAACTATAGGGGGTTCCGGTAGTGGCGCGGATGCTGCGCGCACGCTGCTGGAGGGCACGGCGTTGCTCCCGGAGAGCGGCGATGCGCTGGTGCGGTGTTGCTGTCATGTGGAGGTTCCCTATATGAGGAGTAATCGGCGATTCAGCGGCGAACTCGGCGGAAAGGCAATGGGGGAGAGAACCCCTCATGTGCTGTCCTCGGTTACCTGCAGTGTAGGCGCGAAAATCTTGCCTATCAACAGCTCACGAATCCTTCTCAGCGACGCGGGTGCGGCGTAGACTGAAAGTACACGACCTTTGAGGAGCGGCCAATGAGTTCTCTAAGTATTTTTGGTTTGGGTACGCCTGAAACTGTTCTGCTGATACTGCACCTGGTGCTGGTGGCGTTGTGCGTCTGGCATTTGACGGTGCGTAGCGGTTACGGTGAGGCACGCATGCGTTTCGTACTGCCCCTGATTGTGTTCATGCCCGGCGCTGCGGTTCTTTATCTGCTGTCTGCGCGTGAGGGTACGGTCCCTCCGGACACGATTAAGACCGGTAGTAGCTCGCCCGTGTATTTTGAGCATCGCCTCGGATTCCGTGACGGCGGCAGGAGCCGCTGGGGTCTGCCGCGCCGCCGCAAGTAGCAGGGTGATAGCGCCTGTACTGTTCACCCCGAACGGCGGCGTTGCCGGCACTGTCTCACTATCGAAAATTTCAAAATATATGCCCGCGAGTCTGCTCGAACAGAGCACCCGCGGGCATCACTCTACTAGGATTAAAGTATGACTGAGAACACCCACATTCCTGCATCTCCTTTCCTGCCCCATACCGGAGACGGCAAAGTTGCCGTGGTGACCGGCGCATCCAGCGGTATTGGCCGAGCCACCGTACAGCAGCTCGTGGCGAGCGGCTGGACCGTCTATGCTCTGGCTCGTCGCACCGACCGCCTCTACACCCTCTACGCGGAGACCGGTGCTCACCCGGTGACCTGCGACGTGACCGACGAGCACTCCGTCCGCTTTGTTGCCGAGCAGATTCTGGAAGAGCAAGGCACCATTGACGCCCTGGTCAATATTGCCGGCGGCGCTATCGGCGTGGATAAGGTCGCAGACGGTAAGACCGTCGACTACCTGAAGATGTACCAGATGAACGTGCTCGGTATTCTGCACATGGTGCGCGCCTTCGCGGAGGCTCTGCGCCTGAACGGTCACGGCACAATCCTGAACCTGACCTCCACCGCTGCCGAGCACGGCTACGAAGGCGGCGCCGGATACAATGCGGCGAAGTTCGGCGCTCGCGGCCTGACCGAGGCGCTCCGTCTGGAAGAGGCAGAGAATAATATTCGCGTGATTGAGGTTTGCCCGGGCATGGTGCACACCGAGGAGTTCTCTCTGAACCGCCTGGGTTCCAAGGAAGCCGCCGAGCGCGTCTACGCGGGCGTTGAAAAGCCGCTGACTGCTGAGGATGTGGCGCAGACGGTGACTTTTGCGCTGAATGTTCCGCACCACGTGAACCTGGACCGCATCACGATTCGCCCGGTGGCTCAGCCGAGCCAGTTCAAGGTGATCCGCAAGGAGAGCTAAACTCGCGGCACGCCGTGACGCTTGATCCTCAGTGAGGCTTTGGTAGCCCCGCCTGCATCCGCGTGAGTTGGATGCGGGCGGGGCTTTTCTCTGTGTTCCCAGAATGTATATAGAGGGCATATATGAAGGTGCTTGAGGGGTGTTGAGAGGTGGGGGAGAGGCATAAAGGGGAACTTGAGGGAAATATAAAGTGGTACGTGAGACTTTAAGGTTCACTAAGATGAAAATGGTGGGTTAAAAATACCCATGGAACACCCTATATTTTCTTCAAATGTAATCAAAAGATAGGGTTATATGTCCTCGTGTGTCAGTAGATGGGCGCAAAATCCCCGAATTGGTCTGCATTAAACCTCAACTTAAGGGGTGGTTTTATAACGATTTCATTACAGTTATGCAAAGGTGACGGTAAGCGGGTTAAACATCCAGGGGCAAATGCTAGCCTTTTAGCAGTCACACCCATGTATGGGCCTACTGCACCTTCAAAGACGGGGGCGCACCACGGTAGGTTCAACACCGATAATCAGAGATCGAGGAAAAATGTCGAAGACTACCCGTCGCGTTTACAAGATCGCAGCAGCGGCAGCCTTTACTGCTGGTTCTGTGGCAGCAATCCCGGCAACTTTCGCGGCAGAAGCACCCGCTGATCAGCAGCAGCAGGTTGTCGACCAGAAGGCAACCGCTCAGACTTCTTCCCTGCCTGGCGGCAACGCAACTGAGGCTCCTAAGGCAGAGACCCCCAAGGCTGAGGCAACTCAGGCTCCTAAGGCGGAAGCTCCTAAGGCTGAGGCTACCGAGGCTCCCAAGGCAGAGGCTCCTACCCCCACTGCTCCGGCAACCGAAGCTCCCAAGGCTGAAGCT
>NZ_JABZXW010000009.1 GCF_015265375.1 Rothia sp. (in: high G+C Gram-positive bacteria) | reverse complement strand
ACGTTCCAGATTAACGCACTGTGCCTGTTCTGCATGATTGTGTGGGTTATGACCATCACGCTTTTTGTGAAGACCACGGTCCGCAATGTTTCGGTGGGGGTTATTCCGGCGTCGCAGTCGATGCGTGAGAGCGCTCGCGGCTGGTCGTGGTTTGCGATTAGCCTGTGGTTGATCCTGATTTTCGGCATTATTGTGATCCGCTTCTTTGAGGTCATTGTGAATATGATGCGCTAAGCGTTGAGTTGTACCGCCCCGGTGCCTGTTGGTGCCGGGGCGTTGCTGTACCCTCAGGCAGATTGTGCTGGGCGGATTGTGCCGGGAAGAATGTGGCGGGTAGATTGCGGTGGGTAGCGGGGGAGGTGCCGGTGACCCGCCGTGAAGTCAGCGGGGAGGCGGCGCGGGTGCGTATAATGGTCAGGTATATTCATGAGCGGCATCAGCCGGAGCCGTCCGCGGGTTTTGCCTGCGGCGTTGACTGCCTGCCGTTTTACTGGACACTAGATTCTTGATACCCCTTCGAGGAGAACCGTGAAGACTGCCGGAATTGCCGCAATGGGCGCTGCTGCCGTTATTTTTCTGACTGCCCTGCTGTTGCTGACCGCCGGTCACTTCTCGCTGCTGTGGGTGATTCTGCTGGTGGTTTCTCCGTTTGTTTTCATTCTGGGTGTTCCGTTTGCGACCGGTTCCGGTCCGGAGTACCTGCCGACTGACCCGAAGCTTGCTCAGCAGGCTCGTGAGGCGCGCGATGCGGAGCTGGGCCTGAACTAGCCCCTCCTCGTAAGAACTTTTTGAAGCCGGGTGGTGCATAGTGGCACGCCCGGCTTTGCTGTACTCGCTATGGTGCTCGCCGCAGTGCCCGCGCATCCGGCTGGGAAGTGATGCCCGGATTGGGGGGGGGCGGGGTGGCTTAGAGGCACCCGCTACCGGGTATAATGAAAGACGGTGTCTTGTGCGCCCCGCACGCGCATGAAGATCCCCACCAACGCATCGAGGGAGAGTACCCGATGAGCGCCGGCTATAAGCCGCGGAGCATAACTGTCGCACCGCGCGGGCCGCCCGCCTCGGCGAAGAAACCCGAAGACCGGCAGGGCACCCAGGAAGGGTGTGAGCGTGCCGTGCTCGAGAGCGAGGTGGCTGTGACCGTCGCGGCGCGCTCTGCGTTCCGCCCGCTCGCCCCCTACGGCAGAAGCACTGAACGAGATAGTGCCCGGTAGCGCCGATGAACGCGTGCCGTAGGGTGAGGCTTGAGCCGCGGTGACAGCAACTAGGCTTTGCGCTGTATGCGCGCTGTTAAAATCCTTGCGGTGCGGAGCAGGGTGTAACGAAAGAAGATTAATGTCTGACGAGAAGAACGTCGAACTTGGGGTTTTTGAGGCGCTGAACGCCCTCGCGGAGGAGAAGAACGCCTCTGCAGAGACCCGTGAAACTCTGCGTAAGAATGTTCGTGAGAGCTCTGATGCCCAGCAGGGTACTGAGCGCCGCCGTCCGGGTCGCCCGAAGAAGGAGAAGGCTCCTGAGGTTCCCCTGGATGAGGCGATTGCTGCTGGCCTGACCAACCTGCGTAACGCGAAGGCTAAGCACGCGCCGGCACCGAAGGTTGCCGCTCCCGCTGCGTCTGAGACCGAGGTTGCTTCTACCCTGGATAGCCTGTTTGCGGCTGCTGAGAAGAAGGCGGCTGAGACTGCTGTTGAGGAGAAGACCGCGAAGGTCGAGACCGTCGAGAAGACCGCGAAGGTTGAAGAGGTCGCCAAGGTTGAGAAGGTTGCTAAGACCGAGACCGTGGAGAAGACCGCCAAGGTCGAAGAGATCGCCAAGGTCGAGAAGGTGACCAAGGCAGGTAAGACGGCAGAAAAGGCAGAAGAGACTGCTGAAGCTGAATTTGTTGAGGGCGAGGCCGCTGCGGAAGCCGAGGTTGAGGCTGAATCAGAGGAGACTGCCGAGAAGCAGGCTGAGAACACCGAGGCTGACTCCGCAGAGGCAGAGCCCGCAGCAGAAGAGTCTGCTGAGGAGCCCGCAGAAGCTCCCGAACCCGTAAAGACCATTAGCGACCTGCAGCGCGAAAAGCTGCAGGAGCTGCGCTCGCGTACCCCCATGGGTGCGATGCCGCTGTTCATGGCGCCCGAGCCGGAGGAGCTGAGCGAGCTCGCTGTTGCCGCCAAGCTGGAGCGTGAAGCACGCCGCGCCGCTGCTGAGGAGCAGAAGCGTAAGGAGCGCATGGAGCGCCGCCGCGAGGAGGCTGCCGCTGAGGCTGAGGTGACGAGCCACCGTCGCCGTCGTCGTCGCCGCGGTACCGAAGATATTGAGATTGAGGGCGGCGTTGATGATGACGTTGAGACCGTCACCAAGGTGCGTGCGCCGCGCCTGGCTGACTCTCACGCATCCAACACCGTGACCGGTGTGCGCGGTTCTACCCGCCTGGAGGCGAAGCGTGTGCGCCGCCGCGAGTCCCGTTCCCTGGGCCGTCGCCGCCACATCGTGACTGAGGCTGAGTTCCTGGCTCGCCGCGAGTCCGTGGACCGCCAGATGCTGGTTCGTCAGAAGGACGGCCGCATCCAGATTGGTGTGCTTGAGGACGGCGTGCTGGCTGAGCACTTCGTGTCTAAGACTCAGCAGGATTCTCTGATTGGCAACGTGTACCTGGGTAAGGTTCAGAACGTTCTGCCGTCCATGGAAGCTGCATTCGTTGATATTGGACGCGGCCGCAACGCTGTGCTGTACGCGGGCGAAGTCAA
Source organism: Rothia sp. (in: high G+C Gram-positive bacteria) (assembly GCF_015265375.1). Taxonomy (GTDB): domain Bacteria; phylum Actinomycetota; class Actinomycetes; order Actinomycetales; family Micrococcaceae; genus Rothia. The sequence continues at coordinate 41,449 of NZ_JABZXW010000009.1, read as the reverse complement.
CTGGGATGTCACCGGTCTGGACGGTGCGCCCCGCAAGATTGAGAACGCCCTGAAGCCCGGCGATTCGGTGCTGGTGCAGGTCACCAAGGATCCGATTGGTCACAAGGGCGCCCGCCTGACCAGCCAGGTTTCCCTGCCCGGTCGCTTCCTGGTGTACGTGCCGGGTGGTTCGATGACCGGTATTTCCCGCAAGCTGCCCGACACCGAGCGTGCTCGCCTGAAGAAGATTCTGAAGGACAAGCTGCCCGAGGGCGCTGGCGTGATTGTTCGTACCGCGGCGGAGGGTGCTTCTGAGGAGGAGCTGACCCACGACATTAACCGTCTGCGTGCGCAGTGGGAAGAGATTCAGGAGAAGGCTAACTCCCGCAAGGTGCTGGCTCCGGAGATGCTCTACCAGGAGCCTGACCTGATGATTAAGACCGTACGTGACGTCTTCAACGAGGACTTCACCGCGATGATTGTTCAGGGTGAGAACGCCTGGGATTCCATCGAGGCGTACGTGACCTACGTGGCGCCGGACCTGGTTTCCCGCCTGCAGCAGTGGGATGGCGAGGATGACCTCTTCGACCACTACCGCATCAACGAGCAGCTGGCGAAGGCTCTGGACCGTAAGGTGTACCTGCCTTCGGGTGGTTCGCTGGTGATTGACCGCACCGAAGCCATGACCGTGGTGGACGTGAACACCGGTAAGTTCACCGGTAGCGGCGGCAACCTGGAAGAGACCGTCACCAAGAACAACCTGGAAGCTGCTGAGGAGATTGTCCGTCAGCTGCGTCTGCGCGATATTGGCGGCATTATCGTCATTGACTTCATTGACATGGTGCTTGAGTCGAACCGTGACCTGGTTCTGCGTCGCCTGATTGAGTGCCTGGGTCGTGACCGCACCAAGCACCAGGTGGCTGAGGTGACCTCGCTGGGTCTGGTTCAGATGACCCGTAAGCGTCTGGGTACCGGTCTGCTTGAGGTCTTCTCGGAACCCTGTGAGCAGTGCGCTGGTCGTGGTCTGATTGTGCATGATCAGCCGCTGAGCGGTCGTAGCGGTGGTGCGTCGGATTACATCCACCGTCACGAGCGTAATGACCGTAAGCGTGCCCGTGCGGCTGCCCGCGAGGATTCGCGTGACCAGCAGAAGCAGGATGCCCTGGAGTCGAAGAAGGCTGAGCGCCGTAACGCTATGGCTGCGGTGGCTGCCGCATCCGCTCAGGCTGATGAGGCTTCGGAGGAGACCACTTCGACCCGTAAGAAGCGTAAGCGTCGCAAGCGTTCGCGCCGCGCGGAGACCGCTGAGCTGTCTCTGGAGCAGGAGATTCAGGGTATTGCCGAGGCTGCCAGCGAGCAGGCTCACGCGGAGGTTGCTCAGCGTGAGGACAAGGTCGCTGAGGTCACCGAGGGCAACTGGATTGGCGAGCAGGGCGGTTTCTCCCTGGAGCAGCTGGCGAGCGCGTTCGACCGCGTGGAGGAGTCCGCTGAGGATTCCTCGAATGGCTCTGACCAGGAGCGTTCGGAGGACCGTTCTGAGGAGCGTCGTTCGTCCAAGCGTGGCGAGAAGAAGTCTTCTCGTAACCGCCAGCGCCGCGAGCTGACCGATGCGGATATTGCCGCTGTGGAGGATTCCGGCGCGGGTGCGCTGGAGGACGAGCACCACGTTGACCCGGAGCTCGACCCGCGTTTCAGCCGTTCCTCGGATCGTTTCGAGGCGATTCGCGCCGGTGAGGCGAAGGCTCGTGCTTCTCAGAAGGCTGGCCGTCTTGCCCGCACCGAGGGTGAGTCGTTCCGTTCGGGCCGTGAGGATCGTTCAGCGAAGCGTCAGGACCGCGAGCAGCAGAATGCTGAGGCAACCTCCGAGAAGGCTCAGGAATCCAAGCGTGTTGAGCGTGAGGACCTGCGCATTGAGGATGTCCGCGAGACTCCGCGTGCGTCCCGCCGCCGTGCTCGTCGTGCCGCTGATGAGAAGCGCGCCGAGAAGGCTGCTGAGCAGAGCATGGCATCTGAGCAGGCACCCGCAAAGGGTGATAAAGTTGAGAAGTCCGCGAAGGCTGAGTCTCGCCCGGTGGTAACCGGCGTGATTGGTGCTCCGGCTGTGACCGGTGTGATCGGTGTGATCGGTTCGGCTCCTGCCGCAGTTGAGGCTGAGGCTCCGGTTGAGGAGGCTCAGAAGCCTACGGCTCAGGTGCCCGGTTCGACCCCGCGTAAGCGTCGCACTCGCCGTGCGGCTTCGAGCGCTGGCGCTGGTGCTCAGGTCGTGACCGTGGACGCTTCCGAGCGTGCTGAGGGTTCCGTGGTTGCTTCCGCTTCTGTTGCGGATGTGGCTCCGGTGGCTGATGACGCTTCGGCTCCTGTCTTGTTCGGCATTGGCGTTGCCGCTGCCGATATTAAGCGTGAAGGTAAGGACGATTAGTCTTTAGCTTCCGATCATCGGAATTCCGATGGTGTGTATGTTGCGCCCCGGCGGGGTGGAGTAATCCACCCCGCCGGGGTTTTTATGCCCGGTTTATCTGCGGTGTATCTGCCGGGGTTGAGTAGTATCACGTGCCGACTTCGGGTGTTCCGAAAATTTATCTATTGCGCGGCGCGTAGATGATGCCGTATCCTTAAGGACTGGTGTTTATCTCAGTGAAGCCCTATCGACGCAGGGCCAGCGGGAGACACCGCTCCCACCCGCATCGTCTTCGGCGCGGTCGAGTATTCGGCAGAGTTTGGAACGTGCGGGAGAGAGACACCACCGGTGAGCCTCGCGTGTTGGCTTCGGCGGGCAATCCCGTCGGAACGCACGGGCCGTTCCTCCTTGTTCGCGGTTATTCGACTGGCGGGGGAGGGCGCACAGCAATGAAAGCGCAGGCTGCTCATTCGTGTGAGATCCAAGAAGCAAGTTGTCGAGAAAAGTGAGTCCCATAGTGGCATACGCGATTGTACGCGCTGGCGGCCGCCAGGAGAAGGTTTCCGTAGGCGACCTCGTTACCCTTGACCGTGTTGCAGGCGAGCCCGGCAGCACCATCGAGCTGCCCGTGCTGCTGCTCGTCGACGGTGACAAGGTCACCGCTGACGCAAAGTCCCTGGCTTCCGCCAAGGTTGTTGCTGAGAAGGTTGAGGATCTGCGCGGTCCGAAGATCGTTATTCAGAAGTACAAGAACAAGACCGGTTACAAGAAGCGTCAGGGCTTCCGCGCCGAGCTGACCACCGTCAAGATTACCGCTATCAACGCGTAATTAAGACGACCGGAATTCAACCCTAAGGTAGGAATACAGAATGGCACACAAGAAGGGCGCAAGCTCCACCCGTAACGGCCGTGACTCGAACCCCCAGTACCTCGGTGTTAAGCGCTACGGCGGCCAGTCCGTCAACGCAGGCGAGATTCTCGTTCGCCAGCGCGGCACCCACTTCCACCCCGGCCTGAACGTTGGCCGCGGTGGCGACGACACCCTGTTCGCTCTGGCAGCAGGCACCGTCGAATTCGGTACCCGCAAGGGCCGCAAGGTCGTTAACATCCTGGCAGCAGCTGAGTAATACTCACCGCTAGGGCAGAGGGGGTAGGCGTTAGTCTACCCCCTCTCGCTATGACCTCGAATGCCGTGGACGCCCGTGCTGGGTTCCACGATGAGGCGCACCCCAACCCGGTCGCGCCTGCCGCCGCATCCGCAGCATGATTGGTGTGTGCCGTGCGGTGGCGAAGTGAAGATGTTCAAGATAAGGAGAACCCGTGGCAGAGTTCGTGGACCGCGTGGTCTTGCATGTATCTGGCGGTCGCGGAGGTAACGGCTGCGTCTCCGTGCGACGTGAAAAGTTTAAGCCCCTGGGCGGCCCTAACGGCGGTAATGGTGGTAATGGTGGCGCAGTGATTCTGCGCGTGGATAACCAGACCACGACCCTGTTGGAGTACCACCACAGCCCGCATCAGCACGCCCCGAATGGCGATATTGGTCGTGGCGATATGCACCACGGCTTCAACGGTGAGGACCTGATCCTGACCGTGCCGCAGGGTACTGTGGTGAAGGACCGCGAGGGTAATGTTTTGGCTGACCTGCTGCGTGTGGGCGACGAGTATGTTGCTGCCCGTGGCGGTATGGGCGGTCTGGGTAACGCTGCGTTGGCTTCGGCTAAGCGTAAGGCTCCCGGTTTTGCTCTGTTGGGCACCCCCGGTGAAGAGGCTGATATTGTTCTGGAGCTGAAGTCCATTGCGGATGTGGCTCTGGTGGGTTACCCCTCGGCGGGTAAGTCTTCGTTGATTGCTGCGATTTCTGCGGCGCGTCCGAAGATTGCTGACTACCCGTTCACCACCCTGATCCCGAACCTGGGTGTGGTGCAGGCGGGCGATGTTCGCTACACCGTTGCGGATGTTCCTGGTCTGATTGAGGGCGCTTCGGAGGGCCGCGGTCTGGGTCACCGCTTCCTGCGCCATGTGGAGCGTTCTTCGGCTCTTGTGCATGTGATTGACTGCGCTACTTTGGAGCCGGGCCGCGACCCGATCAGTGACTTTGAGGTGATCCGCGGCGAGCTGCAGAACTATGAGGTTGACCCGACTGCGGGTGTGACCGTGCCGCTGCATGAGCGTCCGCAGATTGTGGTGCTCAATAAGATTGACGTTCCTGAGGCTCGTGAGCTGGCTGAGTTTGTTCGCCCCGAGTTTGAGGAGATGGGCTTCAAGGTCTTCGAGATTTCGACTGCTTCCCATGAGGGTCTGAAGTCCCTGATCTTTGCGATGGCAAAGCTTGTGGAGGAGGACCGCGTGGCTCGTGCCGCTGCCGAGAAGGAAGCGGAGCGCGTGGTTGTTGAGGCTCCTGTGGTTCGCCCGAAGGGTTTCCGCGGTAAGAAGAAGCAGGAGTTCACTATTCGCCGCGAGGAGCGTAACCTTGAGCCGCTGTTCCGCGTGATTGGTGAGAAGCCTGAGCGTTGGATTCAGCAGACTGACTTCAATAATGATGAGGCTGTCGGCTACCTGGCGGACCGCCTGGCGCGCCTGGGTGTTGAGGATGAGCTGTTCAAGGCTGGTGCTCGTGCCGGTGACGCCGTGGTGATTGGCGAGAACGACAACTCGGTGATCTTCGATTGGGAGCCGACCATGGTCGGTGGCGCCGAGCTGCTGTCCTCCCCGCGTGGTACGGACGCTCGTCTGGAAGAGATTATTCGCCCGACTCGTGCGCAGAAGCGTGTGGAGTACAAGGAGCGTATGGACGCGAAGGCGGAGGCTCGTGCCGAGCTGGAGTCCGAGCGTGTTGCAGGCGTGTGGACCGAGTCGGTCGAGTACCGCAAGAAGCTGAAGGAAGGCAAGGTCGACGAGAATATCGACATGCCGAACGTTGATGACTAATAGCTGAGCGTTAGCTGTTGCCTGGCTGATGCTTGGTCGGTAGGTATTGGCGCCGCGTGCCGGGGTTCGCTCCGGTGCGCGGTGCTTTCTTTTGTTTTCTGCGCAGCCTCTTGCACGACATCTTACGCAGCCTCTTGCGCTGGTTTTGCGCGGCGGAACATGCGGGTGAGCCTGCGGTCGGGCGGGCTGGCTGGGTATTCCACTGGCGGCTTAGCTCACCCCCGTCATTTCGGTGTTTTTGACCGTAAGCAGGTAGCATAGAGGGGAATGTACGCGGGCACCTTTTTCGGTGTTGCGTACCTTCTGTGTACCTGCCCGCATCCGCGCCTGTAGTGGCTTTTTAGCTGCCGTGGTGCGGTCTCTGTCCCCAGCAAGGACGGCATTTGTGACTGACCAGCCTGTTCACCTTGATTTTGGTGCTCCGAGCACCGAGTCGATTCCCCCGCGCACTCCCGGTCGGGTGCGTCTGGGCGTGATGGGTGGAACCTTCGACCCGATTCACCACGGACACCTGGTGGCAGCTAGTGAAGTTGCCGCCGTGTTCGACCTGGACGAGGTCGTGTTCGTTCCGACCGGTCAGCCCTGGCAGAAGGTGGGGGAGCGGCACGTGAGTGACGCTGAGCATCGCTACCTGATGACGGTGATTGCGACCGCGTCGAACCCGCGTTTTACGGTGAGCCGTATTGATATTGACCGTGGCGGCGCCACCTACACCTTTGATACGCTTAACGAGTTGCGCGCCCTGCGCCCGGATGCTGACCTGTTCTTCATTACCGGCGCGGACGCGATTAGCCAGATTATGACCTGGCGCAATGCCCATAAGCTGTGGGATTTGGCGACTTTTGTGGGCGTGACCCGCCCCGATCATGAGCTGGATCCGCCTCTGGCAGAGGGTCGTCATATTACGACCCTGAAGATTCCTGCGATGGCGATTTCTTCGACCGATATTCGTCGCCGCGCAGCTGCAGACGCCCCCATCTGGTACCTGGTGCCCGATGGTGTGGTGCAGTACATTGCTAAGTACGGCCTGTACAAGAAGGACGCCTTGACGGCGTACCGTGACGGCTTGCCCCACGTGAAAGATGAGTCTGGGCAGGCACCCCAATCGACGAATAATGAGGGAACACATGAGTGAAGCTACGGGTTCGAAGCCCTATAGCGAGGACGAAGCGTACCTCTACGAGACGTACGTGACCGAGGACGGCATTGAGGTGCCGCCGCCTACTAAGGTGATGGGTCCGCGTCGTCTTGCCCGCTACCGTGAAGAAGTTGCCGAGTACCTGCGTGCAGCCCGCCGCGGTGAGCCCGCGAAGCCTGTTGCGAACATGGGCTCCGTGATTCATGCGGGTGCTATTGACCCGCAGGTTCTGGCTGTGCAGCGTCGTTTTGCGGCGTTGGCGGCTCAGGGCAAGATTGAGACTGAGGCGAACGATGAGGAGAAGCTGCACGAGCCTGCTCCTCTGACCAGTAGCCTGCGTGTTCTGCGCCCTGAGGAGATTGCGCAGAACCGTGTGGATGCGACCAGCCCCTCTGCGGTGGATAATCCGATGACTTCTTCGATCCCGGTGATTGCCGTGGTCAAGGAGGAGGAGCCGGAGCCCAAGCTGCACCAGTACCTGGTGCGCGATGAGCCGAAGGTTGAGGAGCTGGACAGCTCCGTCGCTGAGGTCGAGGAGACCGAGGCTGCTTCCGTTGAGGAAGAGACCGTTGAGGCTGTCGAGGTTGAAGAGTCTGCTGACGAGCTGCCCACCCGCGTGAGCGCCGTGAACGCGCAGGGTCTTGACTTGAGCGTGCTGGATAGCTCTTCTGCCGGTGACACCGTAGATTCGGTGGACGGCGACCCGACTGTTGCTCTGAGCCCGGATGAGGTTGAGGAGCTGCTGCAGCGCATGGTGGATCGTCAGGATCCCGAAGAGTCTGCTGCTCTGGTTGAAGAGGCCACCGAGGAAGCCGAAGAGTCTGAGGAAGCTGCGAAGGACGCCGAGTCTAAGGCTGCTGCTTCTAAGGCTTCTGATTCCAAGTCTGCTCCGGTGCCTTCCGCTGAGGCTTCCAAGGACTCTACTTCTGAGAGCGCTGTTGAGAAGGCTGAAGAGGTTCTGAAGCCCGCGCAGAAGACCTCCCTGGCGTGGCTGTGGATTGTTCTGCTGCTCGCCCTGGTCGTTGTCGGCTTGATTATGATTTTTGGCCCTAAGTAGGCCGTGAGCATGCACCCTCTTGGCGGGTGCTGCCGGTGGGGTTCTGCCGGCAAGAAAGGAAAATATGACTGCTGCACAGTCCTCGGTTGAGGCTCTGCGCATTGCCGCCCGCGCTGCGGAGGAGAAGCAGGGAACTAACCTGTTCGCTGTGGATGCATCCGATGCGATGGGTCTGATTGATGGCTTCCTGGTGGTTTCTGCCCACAATGAGCGCCTCGTGAACGCTGTCGCGGATGAGGTTGAGGACGCTCTGCGTGAGCAGGCTGACCTGAAGCCGGTTCGCCGTGAGGGTCGTTCCTCGGGTCGTTGGATTCTGCTGGACTTCGGCGATATCGTGGTTCACGTTCAGCACGAGGAGGACCGCGAGTTCTACGCTCTGGATCGTCTGTGGGCTGAGGCTCCGCGTATTGAGCTGGGCGTTGAGAACGAGGCTCCCTTCGACATCGAGGGTGAGACTGAGGAGGATGCTGCACGCATCATTCCCGCTCAGGACGAGGCGTAAGCTTTCGCTTGATTTTTAGGGGAGGGGCGAATCCTGCTGGCGCTGTTGTGGCGCGGTGGGGTTCGCCCTTCTTGCTGAGTTGCCTGATTCTTGCTGAGCAGCCTGAGCCTCCGGTAACTTTTTTGGTTTTGGGGCGTGCGGGTTTGCATCACTCGCTGGGGTGTGTGTAATATATTCATGTTGCCTCGTTGAGGTTACTAACAAAATATGGGGATATGGCGCAGCTGGTAGCGCACCTGCATGGCATGCAGGGGGTCAGGGGTTCGAGTCCCCTTATCTCCACGTTTTCCTCGGTTGAGGAGCTTGTCGCCCGGTTCTTGTGAATCGGGCGATTTTGCTATCCACTGATAACTCTCGATAGTCAACAACGCAGTTCATAGTTGAGGAGAAGCACATGGGAGCGCACGAACATCACGGCCACGGCGGGCATCATGACCATTCGCATGCCCCGAGCCCGGAGGACGCCGCTTCGATGCGTCCGCGTCTGCTGATTGCGTTCAGTCTGGCGGTCGTTATTGTGTTGGCGCAGGCGATCGGTTCGCTGGTCACAGGAAGTCTCGCGCTGCTCACTGATACGGCGCACGCTGTTACGGATGCCTCCGGTCTGCTGGTTGCGCTGACGGCGGCTTCGTTGATGACGCGCCCGGCGACCTCGCGCCGCACGTGGGGTTTTCGCCGCATTGAGGTGCTTGCCGCCCTCGGGCAGTCGGTGCTACTGCTGGCGGTGGGTATCTACACGGCGGTGGAGGGCGTACATCGCCTGTTCGCCCCGCCGGAGGTGCCCGGCACCGAACTGCTGATCTTTGGTGTGGTCGGCCTGGTCGCAAACGTTATTGGCATTGCGGTGCTGGCTACGGCGAGGAACGCGAACTTCAATATGCGTGCCGCGTTCCTGGAGGTGCTCAATGACGCCCTGGGCTCGCTGGGCGTGATTGTGGCGGCTATCGTGATTTGGCTGACCGGCTTCTACCAGGCGGACGCCCTGGCGGGTCTATTCATTGCGGCGCTGATTGTGCCGCGTGCAGTACGTTTGATGAAGCAGACCACGGCGGTGCTCATGGAGTTTACCCCGGACGGCCTGGACCTGGACGCGATGCGTGAGCACATGCTGCGCGTTGACGGCGTTGTGGAGGTGCACGATGTGCACGCCTCGATGGTGGCGACCGGTCTGCCGGTGGTGACCGCGCACGTGGTGGTTGCCGATTCGTGCTTCCATGATGGGTCTGCAGTGGAGATTTTGGACCGTATCCGTTCGTGCGTGGCGAGCCATTTTGAGGTGTCGGTGGAGCACTCGACTTTCCAGCTGGAGACTGCCGAGTTGGGTGGTCGTGAGTCGGCTTCGATTCGCCACCCCTAAGCCACTTGAAAACCTTGCGTGTATGATTTCTGCGTGCCGGAATGGCGGGGGAGAAGTGACCGTTATATTTGGTGGCTCAACTATGCAAAAGATACACTCATTAGGGAGCAAAAGGTGCTCCTCACCCACATCCTTTGACAGGCTCCACGGCCTCACGAAGGGGTGCCGCACAAGCCGAGCTGAAACGGAACAGCCGGCGGGCGCATCCATAGATTTTTGACGAGAACAACCACGATTAGCAGCAGATACGGAACACTATGCATTCACCTATTGCCACTTACCTGACCGAGACCCTCGAGTCGGTCGCTTCTGATACCTCCGGTGAGCTGGCAAACTACATTCCGGAACTTGCCGCCGTGGACCCGGACAAGCTCGCCGCGTCTATCGCCATGGTTGATGGTGAGCAGTACGCCGCCGGTGACTCCGATGTGGAGTTCACGATTCAGTCGATTTCTAAGCCGTTCGTGTACGCTCTGGCGCTCGCGGATCGCGGCTATGATGATGTGCTTGCGAAGGTGGGCGTGGAGCCTTCCGGTGAGCCGTTCAATGAGCTGTCCCTGGAGGATGGCTCCGGTAAGCCGCTGAACCCGATGATTAACGCGGGCGCAATTACCACCCATTCGCTGGTGGGCCCTCCCGGTGCGACTCAGGGCGAGCGCATGGAGCGCGTCATTTCTGGTCTGTCTGCGTTTGCGGGCCGCCGCCTGTCGGTGAATGAGCGCGTGTACGAGTCTGAGCTGGAGCACGCGCACCGCAACTACGCGATTGCGCACATGCTGCGCGGCCACGGCATCCTGACTGGTGACCCGACCGTGGCGGTGCAGGGCTATACCCGCCAGTGCTCGCTGATGGTGACGGTCAAGGATTTGGCGCTGATGGCGGCGACTCTGGCGAACTACGGTGTGCATCCGGTGACGGGTGAGCAGGTGGTTCCTAAGACTGTGGTGCGTCAGGTGCTGAGCGTCATGTTCACGTGCGGCATGTATAACTCGGCGGGTGACTGGGCGACCCAGGTGGGCGTTCCGGCGAAGAGCGGCGTGGGCGGCGGCATTATTGGTGCGGTGCCCGGCCAGCTGGGCGTGGCGACGTTCTCCCCGCGTCTGGACGGTCACGGCAACAGCGTGCGCGGTGTGGAGCTGTTCGAACAGTTCTCTGACGACATGGGCATGCACGTGATGAACGTGCCGACTGTGGCTCGTTCGGCGTTGCGCGCGAACTACCTGATTGGTTCGGGCGAGGATTCGATGCGCCTGATTCAGCTGCAGGGCCGCATCCGTTTTGCGGGTGTGGAGCGCGTGATCCGTGAGATTGTGGAAGCCCCGATGGAGGGCTCGAAGGTCGCCCTGGATGTGACGCGCGTGTACGCGGTGGATGAGGTCGCTCAGAGCATGCTCCTGGAGCTGATGCGTCGTCTGCGGAATGACGGGTACAAGGTGTACCTGATTGATAATGACGAGACGATCACGAACACGGATGCGCTGCGCAGCATGGGTGTGAAGATTCTGACGAACCCGGCGGCGGTGACTTCTGCCGAGTCGGATGCTGAGCGCGTGGCTGAGGCTGACGCTGAAGAGGCTGCGGAGGCGGCAGCGCTGGAAGCGCTGAAAGTGTCGGAGCCCGCTGAGGCGGAGTAGCCGGTAGAGCCTGAATCCGAGTTGGTTTCTAGCCGAGTACTTGGCTCCACGGTTTCGTGAACTTTATAGATTGAGGCCCCTTTCCCGGGCGCGTTATGAACGCGTTCTGGGGGAGGGGCACTGCTGTGCTGTGGCTAGGGTTCCTACCGTGCGGCGCTGGAATCTGTAGCGTGTCGAGTGTGGTCTCTGGTGAGGAACCGGTAGGAAAACGCGTAAAGGTTCGTTCTTGGCAGCGTTGTTAATCATTAAGTAATATTTTGAATTTTTCGATATCTAACGGCGGTCTCATCATACACTCGTAATATGAACACTGTTCCACACTCAGAAACACCTATCGCTCCTCGTCAATCCGCTATCGCTGACCCCGCCGCTACCCCAGCAGTATCGGGTGCTTCTGCCCGTGCCTCCATGGGTCGACGGGAACTCTTGCGCCACGTTGGTACCTTTGGTCTGGGCGCGGTGGGTTTCGGTGTGCTGGGTCTTGGCTTGACCGGCTGTACCCCGTCCGCGGCTGATGATGCTCACGGGGCAGCTAGCATCACCCCGTCGAACACCCCGTCCGGCAGCGCATCTGGTAGCGCCTCGGCAAGCTCGTCGGCCACCCCCTCCCCATCTGCAACTGGCTCCGCATCGGGTTCTGCATCCCCGACCGCCGCGGCGTCTAAGACCGCTTCTGCGACTGCAACCTCCTCGAACCCGGTCCCTGCGGCTCGCGCCTGGGACGGCCCGCAGACCGGCCTGCCCGGTGAGGGTAAGTACATTGCGTGGACGGTCGATGACGGCGCCGACCCGGAGGTGGTGCGCGCCTACGCGGAGTTTGCACACCGTACCGGTACGCGCCTGACCTTCTTTATTAACGGCCAGTACCCGGCGTTTAAGCAGCATCGTGACCTGTTGTTGCCGCTGGTGAAGAGCGGCCAGCTGCAGATTGCGAACCATACGTATAGTCATGCGGCGTTGACGAGCCTGACGGATGAGCAGATTGTTCAGGAGCTGACCCGTAATGATGAGGAGATTAGGCGGCTGTTTGGGGTGTCGTCGAAGCCGTATTTCCGCCCGCCGTACGGGTATTATGATGCGCGCGTGTTGGCGGCTGCGGCGTCGTGTGGTTTTACGCGCCCGGTGTTGTGGTTCGGGTCGTTGGCGGATTCGTCTAATATTTCTTCGGCTGAGGTGTATGCCTATGCGGAGAAGTATGCGTTGGCTCAGCATATTGTGATTGGGCATTTGAATTATCGGGGTGTGGTGTCTGAGCTGGACCGTATTCGGGCGTTGTTGGATCGGCGTGGGTTGAAGACGGTGACGATTCGCGACTATTACGGGTAGCGCGGGGGAGTCCCGGCGGGGTCTGGTGGGTATACTGGGAGGCATGACGAAGCTTCCTCAGAACCCTCTCCTTCGGCAGGTGCACCGCTTCCGTGAGGCACTGCTGTTTTTGCTGTATTACACGGTCTCTTTTCAGGGTGTGCGTTGGATGCGTACCCGCCACCCGCGCCTGGCGACGGCGTGGTCGGTGACCCTGTGGGTGAAGATGGTGCTGCATGGCATGGAGCAGGTGGTGCGTATGCTGGTGCCGGTCCTGCAGGATGCGGAGGCGCGCCGTGCTCGCGCTGAGCGTGCCCGCGCCTACCAGCCGCGCTAACCTCACCGGCTGAGCTGACAGAACTAGGCTGATACGACGGAGCCCCCTTGTCCCGGTTCAACTAAGAACCAGGACAAAGGGGGCTTTCGCTATAAGAACGGGCAGAAGCCTAATGCTTCTTCTTCGGCTCGCACGCCACGCCGTCACCATCAGAATCAAGACCCGGACGGTAACCCGGCTCACCACGATGCAACGGTGCCGCACCAGCTGCACGTACCGCATCACAATTCTTGTAATAAACACTCGACTGCGCCGGGGCCTGCTGCACCGGCTGAGCGGGCGCCTGCTGAGCAGGAGCCTCAGCCGCCGGAGCCGGTGCCTGCTGGACGGGTGCCTCCGTAGCTACCGGAGCCTGCTGAACAGGAGCCTCCTGCTGAACCGGTGCCTGCTGCGCGGGCGCCTCGGAAACCGGAGCCGCCGGCGCCGCCACAGAAGGCGCCTCAGTAGCTGGAGCCTGCACGGGAGCCTCAGTCGTCGGAACAGGCGACGGGGCCAACGTCGGGGTAGGAGACTCCGAAGGAGATGCAGACGCACTTGGCGTCGAAGAAGCAGTAGGAGAAACCGAAGAGCTAGCCGAAGCAGAAGCCGACGATGACGCAGACGGCGTAGACTTCGGAGCACGAACAGACGAAGAGCAACCAGCCAGAAGCAGAGCACCCGCAAGAACACCAGCGGTCGCGGCGTGAATTTTCAAGACAATATTCCTTTAAAAGTGAGTGGACAAGCGTGTTCACCGTAGAACACACACTCCAGTGTAAAGGAAAACAGCCTCACCCGCAGACAATATCGAGCCGCCCACAAAGAGTCCAACAAGGAAAGATACAATGTGCGGGCACAACAAAGCCCCCTTGTACCGGTTCACACAGAACCAGGACAAGAGGGCTTTCGCTCCATCTAGGGGCCACCAGCCAGGGGTGCTAGGGGAGTAGCACCCCCGCCGCGCCTCCCTCAGCAGATACTAGGAGCAGTTGCCGTTCACATCGCAGGACGGACCCGCCTCCGCGGCATTGGCACCCGCGGCGTTAGCGCCACCAGCCGCGCCCGCCAGCGGGTTCAGGAACTCCACACGGTGAGTCTCCTCCCACACCTGACGCAGCGCCTGCACCAGCATCTTCGCAGGCTGCGCACCACTGACCGCCCACTTCGACTCAATCAAAAAGAACGGCACACCATTAATGCCCAGCTGACGCGCCAACTGCTCATCGGCACGCACATCCGCCGCGTAGCGGTCGCTCTTCAGCACTGCCTCAACCTCGGCAGTATCCAGACCAATCTCAGAAGCAATATCCAGAATCGACTCGTGATCCTGCACCGAACGGCCCTGCGTAAAGTACGCCAGCTTAAACGCCTCCTGCGCCGCCGACGCCAAACCCTGCTCCGCCGCATAATGAATCACACGGTGTGCATCAAACGTGTTACCGTACCGCGCCTGCCGCCAATTGAAATCCAAACCCACCTCGCGGGCACGCTCCGCCAACGACTCCTGGCTCGCAATCGCCTGCTCCAGCGGCATCTGATACTTGCCCGCAATCAGCTCAGGCAGCGAACCGGCAGGATGCTCCGTAGCCGACGGGTCCAGCTCAAAACTATGCCACACCACCTCAACCTCGTCACGGTGCTCAAACTCGGCGAGCGCCAGCTCCAGGTTACGCTTGCCCACGTAGCAGAAGGGGCACACAATATCGGACCAAATATCAATACGCATGTTATCTATTCCTCTCACACTCGGATGCGGCACACAGCCGCCACTATACGCTCACCTAACGCCCCGGCTACCGCACTTATTCCCGCCGGGTTTATCCCCGGTACGTATTCCCGCCGGGCACGGCAAAGCCCCCTCGCGCCGGTCCGTACAGAATCTCTGCACGGGAACCGGGCAAGGGGGCTTCATCGGGGAAGGTCTACACCAACCTATCGGCGGGCAGTCGCCGAAGCGCTCTGCGAAGCCGCAGGAGCAGTCGTAGCCGCCGGTGCCGTCGTCGCACGAGCAGGCGGAGCAGTCGTTGCCGCCGGGGCGGTCGTCGCCTGCTGGCTAGCCGCAACCTCATCCTCATAGCGGGTGGTCGGTGCCTGAGTCGGAGCCTCAGTGGTCGGCTCCGGGGTAGGGGCCTCCGTAGTCGCCTCGGGGGACGGGGTGTGCTCCTCCGGGGTTGCGGTCGGCGAAGGTGCCGCCGCCTTGATCTCTTCCTCGGATGCGTCACCGTAGTAGTCACGAATCGTCACCGCAGTCAGGCCGCGGTCATCAATCAGGCCCTTCACCTTATCCAGGATCGGGATGATCGTTTCGTAGTTCAGGTGGCCCAGCACAATCTGCTGCGGCAGCATGTAGCGGATGCAGCGCATGTAAATCACGCGGGAGCTGGTCTTCGCCTCATCACCAGTGGTGCCGTTCCACATGACCGGGCGGGTAAAACCAATCTCACCGGCAGCCTTCAGAACCGCATCGTTGTAACGGCCGTACGGCGGGCGGAAGTACGGCTTCGACGAGACACCGAACATGCTCATAATCTCGTCTTCGTTACGCTGCAACTCTTCCTTCACGCCCTCAGCGTCCAGGGTGGTCAGGTCGGCGTGGCTGTAGGTGTGGTTCGCAACCTGAATCTGGCCGCTCTGAACCAGCGGACGCAGCAACGACACGTGCTCCTTGAAGCCGGTGTACGAAGCGTTAATGAAGAAGGTCAGGCGAGTATTCGTACGCTTCGAGAACTCAGCGTAGCCGCGAATCGCCTCCGGGCTTGCGCCGTCATCAACAGTCCACGCAACATACTTACCCTCACCAACGAGGGAGTTGCCGATACCGGGCCATTCGCGCGGCTTATCAACCGGGTTGCCAGCAGCGGCAGTCGTCGGCGAATTCGTGGGTGCGGGGCGAGTAGCGGCAGCAGTGGTCTCGCCGCCAGCCTGATACGGAGTGAAATTACCGCTGGTGCCGTCGTAGTCATTCGACTTCTTCGAGCAGGCAGCAATCAGCGGAAGCATAGCAGTGCCGAGCACAAAAAGTCGGCGGTTAGGCTGTGAGTGGGTCATACCTTCCAGGATAACGCCCCCACCTGCAAGGAACGAATCCGAACAGCGAATACACCCTAAATAATGTGCACATCACACCCCGCGCTCAGCACCACAGTATTAATAGGTATAAAAACTAGGTATAAGAACACAAAATCCTAAAGCCGTAAGCCGGTAACGCTCCGCTACACTAGTGGGATGGAGAATTTGGGCACTCACGAACTGCGCAACCTTGTGAACGATGCTGCCGACGAGGCAGTCAACATCGGCTACCGCGTTGCAGACCGGCTACACCGGTGGCGAGAAAAGCGCGCCATCGCCGCCGGTCGCGAGCCTATCCTCGTGCCCACCGAAGGCTACGGCCGCGCCGCATCCGACGGAAACCCCGGCTGGGTCCGCGTTATCGCCCGCGCCCTCTACAAGACGGTCACCCTCGAACGCCTCCTGCAGGTCGTCGACGGCACCCAAGACACCGCCAATCCCATGCGCGGCTGGCGCTCCTTCACCGCAACCGCAATGTCCGACGCGCCCGTCACCATCGTCATCGGCGGCACCAAGTACGAGGCGTACACTGACCGCGGCGGCGTGCTTGACGTAAAACTCAGCATCGACCTGGAACCCGGCATCCACGAAGTCGTCATGTACGTGCCCGGATCCCGCGCCGTAGCAACCAGCGTCTACATCGTTCCCGAAAGCCAGAAGCTCGGCGTCATCATGGACGTGGACGACACCGTCATGGTCACCATGCTGCCGCGCCCCCTCGTCGCCGCCTGGAACTCCTTCATCCTCGACGAGCACGCACGCATCCCCACCCCCGGCATGGCGGTCATGACCGACCGCATCCGTCGCAGCCACCCGGATGCGCCGTTCATGTACCTGTCCACCGGCGCCTGGAACATCACCCCGACCCTGCGCCGCTTCCTTAGCCGCAACGGCTACCCGCGCGGCACGTTCCTGCTGACCGACTGGGGCCCCACCCCCGACCGCTGGTTCCGCTCCGGCACCAACCACAAGGTCGAGTCCCTGCGCCGCCTCGCCGAGGAATTCCCGCAGATGAAGTGGATTCTCGTCGGCGACGACGGGCAGCGCGACCCGTACATCTACAACGGCTTCGCGGTACGCTACCCGGACAACGTGGCGGCAATCGTCATCCGCAACCTGACCGTGGGGGAGACCATGCTCGCCTCCGGCCGCGTGTGGAGCGACTACCGCGCCGAGCAGATGATGCGCTCGCCCCTGTGGATTGAAGCCACTGACGGCGTAACACTGAGTAAGAAACTGCGTGAGCTGGGCCTAATCGATTTCTAGGCGGCAGCCGCACCGGTACTTCTCGCCGGTTGCTAAAACCAGCGCCGATACCCAGTAAACCCACCGTAAATACCGTGAAATACCGGTATATGCGGTGGGTTTTGCCATTCCAGAAGCATTAACCAACTTAAACCCACGACACACCGGCTACCGAAAAAGAGTTAAAAATCTTTTCTACAGCCTTAATCACACAGCTTAGACCCGCTCGAAGGGGGTTAACCCCCGCCTTTAAGAAAGTCTGTTCTGCTTTAAAACCGCGCCGTTCCGCGCAAGAACGGGGGAGAGTTAAGATCTCTTTAAAATCAAGCCCGAATCTGCCGGGTTTTATGCCCCCGAAAGCATACATGAGGTTAACTAAACCTCAACTCAGTGAGCGAATGAACCCTTAAAAATCCTGCCCAACTTAAACCCCACCTGTGGATAACCCGGCACACCCCGCGAAAATACGGCGAACTAGCCCCGGAGCAGGGTGTGGATAAGCTGTAGACACCCCCTCTTAAGTGGGTTCAGCTGTGGGTTTATCGAACGAAACACGACCCTCACACCACATCATCTTGTGGTGAAGAAATTTCTCGACACTAGATGTAGTATTAATACTCGGTTCCACCACTACGGCACCTTAAGTGTCCTGCCCCAGCGCAGGAAACCGCCACACCCCACTAGGAGGGGGCAGCGGACGGCACAGCGCCCGCCGTAAACAACACGTGGCGAACCACCGACGAAACACGCCAGATTCATTCACGAGATAACCCCGCCTGAGCGGGAGAAAGTAAGAGGCACCCCAATGGTAGTGACCGTGTACACCAAGCCCCAGTGCGTCCAGTGCAACATGACCTACCGCGCCCTCGACGCGAAGGGTATCAGCTACACCAAGGTTGATATCACCGAAGACGCTCAGGCCCTCGAAATGGTCAAGTCCCTCGGCTACATGCAGGCACCCGTTGTCATCGCAGGCGAGGAACACTGGTCCGGCTTCCAGCCCGACAAGATCAACGCTCTGGCAGCGTAACAACCAACCCGGCCGAAACCCGTACAAACGGAATCGGTACGGAACACCCGGCACAAGAGATAAGGAGTACACGTTGAGTACCGCCCTCACGCCCACCCCCGTCGACGAGCACGCAGAAATCCGCAAGATTCTTATGGACGCACGCAACGCCTCCGAGGGTCGAGCGACCGGGGAGCCGATGGATTCCTCCGCACCACTCATCGTGTACTTCTCCTCCATCTCAGGTAACACCCACAAGTTCGTGGAGAAAATCCGTGCCCGCCGCCTCCGCCTGCCGCTGCGCACCGGCGAAGACACTCTCATTCTTGATG
Organism: Rothia sp. (in: high G+C Gram-positive bacteria); assembly: GCF_015265375.1. Taxonomy (GTDB): domain Bacteria; phylum Actinomycetota; class Actinomycetes; order Actinomycetales; family Micrococcaceae; genus Rothia. Next base: position 23,180 of record NZ_JABZXW010000009.1, on the reverse strand, counting down.
AGCCGTTCGTGCTCATCGTCCCCACCTACGGTAAGCCTGAAGGCGCCGGTAACGTTCCCCCGCAGGTGGTTAAATTCCTGAACGTGGAGCAGAATCGCAACCACATACTCGGTGTGATTGGCTCCGGCAACACCAACTTTGGTCCGCTCTTCGGTATCGCGGCAGACATTGTCGCCAAGAAGTGCGATGTGCCCGTGCTCTTCAAGTTTGAGCTCATGGGCACCGATTCAGATGTAGAAAAAGTCAACGAAGGATTGGAAGCATTTTGGACGCAAAACTGCCCTCAGCACTAGAAACTCTCGGTGCAGGCCACAACGGCAAGAGCGTGCCCGAGAAGTTCAAAGGTATGAGCTACCACGAGCTGAACGCACTGCTGAACCTCTACGATGAGAACGGCCAGATCCAGTTCGATGCAGACCGCCAGGCAGCACGTCAGTACTTCCTGCAGCACGTCAACAACAACACCGTCTTCTTCCACGACCTGGAAGAGAAGATCGAGTACCTGATCGAGAACCAGTACTACGAGCCGGAACTCTTCGACAAGTACAACTTCCAGTTCATTAAGAACCTGTTCAAGCGCGCCTACGCCGTGAAGTTCCGCTTCCCGACCTTCCTCGGTGCCTTCAAGTTCTACACCTCCTACGCGCTCAAGACCTTCGACGGTCAGCGCTACCTGGAGCGTTTCGAGGACCGCGTCTGCATGGTCGCACTGCTGCTGGCTGAAGGCAACGAGAAGCTCGCCGAAGACATCGTCGACGAGATTATCTCCGGCCGTTTCCAGCCGGCAACCCCAACCTTCCTCAACGCAGGTAAGAAGCAACGCGGCGAGCTCGTCTCCTGCTTCCTGCTGCGCATGGAAGACAACATGGAGTCCATCGGTCGCTCCATCAACTCTGCACTGCAGCTCTCCAAGCGCGGCGGCGGCGTGGCATTCGCCCTGACCAACCTGCGCGAGTCCGGTGCGCCCATTAAGAAGATTGAGAACCAGTCCTCGGGCGTTATCCCCGTCATGAAGCTGCTGGAAGACGCCTTCTCCTACGCAAACCAGCTCGGCGCGCGTCAGGGTGCCGGTGCCGTGTACCTGCACGCACACCACCCCGACATCTACGCCTTCCTGGACACCAAGCGTGAGAACGCTGACGAGAAGATCCGCATTAAGACCCTCTCCCTGGGCGTTGTCATCCCCGACATCACCTTCGAGCTGGCGAAGAAGAACGAGGACATGTACCTCTTCTCCCCGTACGATGTGGAACGCATCTACGGCGTGCCCTTCTCCGACATCAACGTCTCCGAGAAGTACTACGAGATGGTCGACGATGCACGCATCACCAAGACCAAGATCAACGCACGCGAGTTCTTCCAGACCATCGCAGAGATCCAGTTCGAGTCCGGCTACCCGTACGTGATGTTCGAAGACACCGTCAACCGCGCGAACCCCATCGCCGGTAAGGTCATCATGTCCAACCTGTGCTCCGAGATCCTGCAGGTTTCTGAGCCGTCCACCTACCACGCTGACCTCGGCTACGAGACCGTCGGTAAGGACATCTCCTGCAACCTCGGTTCGCTGAACATTGCACTGACCATGGACGGCGACGACTTCGGCAAGACCGTGGAAACCGCGATTCGTTCGCTGACCTCCGTCTCCGACCAGTCCGACATCCGCTCCGTACCCTCCATCGAGCGCGGCAACGGCATGAGCCACGCCGTGGGTCTGGGCCAGATGAACCTGCACGGCTACCTGGCACGCGAGCATGTCTACTACGGTTCTGAAGAAGCACTGGACTTCACCAACATGTACTTCTACACCGTCGCCTACCACGCAATCCGCGCCTCCATGCAGATTGCTAAGGAACGCGGCCAGCGTTTCGAGGGCTTCGAGAACTCGAAGTACGCGTCCGGTGAGTTCTTCGCAAAGTACATTGAGAAGGAATGGGCACCGCAGACCGAACGTACCCGCGAACTGTTCGCTAAGCACCACATCCCCACCCGTGAAGAGTGGATTCAGCTGGCTGCTGACGTGGCACAGTACGGCATGTACAACCAGAACCTGCAGGCTGTTCCGCCGACCGGCTCCATCTCCTACATCAACGGTTCGACCTCTTCGATTCACCCGATTGCTTCGAAGATTGAGATCCGTAAGGAAGGCAAGCTCGGCCGCGTCTACTACCCGGCACCGTACATGACCAACGAGAACCTGGAGTACTACCAGGACTCCTACGAAATTGGTTACGAGAAGATCATCGACACCTACGCTGTGGCAACCCAGCACGTGGACCAGGGCCTGTCGCTGACCCTCTTCTTCCGCGATACCGCAACCACCCGCGATATCAACCGCGCCCAGATTTACGCATGGCGTAAGGGCATCAAGACCATCTACTACATCCGTCTGCGTCAGATGGCTCTTGAAGGCACCGAGGTTGAAGGCTGCGTATCCTGCATGCTCTAGCCTGAATGCTGTGACGCATTCAGCCTGAGCTGGCACACTATAACTAAAGACTGGAAGGGGCGGTTACGGTGAACACGCAAACCGCCTGCGCGACTGGCTGGGCGCGCGTGGCACTGTAACCGCCCCTTAAGAATCGGAGAATTACTAATGAGCGAAAAGGTGAAGCTCGTCGACCACGTGGTCGAGGCTATCAACTGGAACCGTATTGAGGACGAGAAGGACCTTGAGGTTTGGGATCGTCTGACCGGTAACTTCTGGCTGCCGGAGAAGGTGCCGCTGAGCAACGACGTGCCCTCCTGGAAGACCCTGACCGAGGAAGAGAAGCAGCTGACCATGCGCGTCTTCACCGGTCTGACCCTGCTGGACACCATCCAGGGTACTGTCGGTGCCGTGTCCCTGCTACCGGATGCTGTGACCGCGCACGAAGAGGCCGTGTACACCAACATTGCGTTCATGGAGTCCGTGCACGCAAAGTCGTACTCCTCGATCTTCTCGACCCTCGCCTCCACCAAGGAGATTGACGAGGCGTTCCGCTGGGCTGCTGAGAATGAGCACCTGCAGAAGAAGGCGAAGATTGTTCTGTCCTACTACACCGGTGATGACCCGCTGAAGAAGAAGGTTGCCTCTACTCTGCTGGAGTCCTTCCTGTTCTACTCGGGCTTCTACCTGCCCATGTACTGGTCTTCGCACGCGAAGCTGACTAACACCGCTGACCTGATTCGTCTGATTATTCGTGACGAGGCAGTGCACGGCTACTACATTGGCTACAAGTTCCAGCGTGGCCTGGCGAAGGAGTCCGCGGAGCGTCAGGCAGAGCTGAAGGAGTACACCTTCAACCTGCTGTACGAACTGTACGAGAACGAGGTGGCGTACACCCATTCCCTGTATGACGGTGTGGGTTGGAGCGAGGACGTTAAGAAGTTCCTGCACTACAACGCTAACAAGGCTCTGATGAACCTGGGCTACGAGCCGATGTTCCCGGCGTCCGTGACTAATGTGTCCCCGGCGATCCTGTCGGCGCTGTCCCCGAACGCTGATGAGAACCACGATTTCTTCTCCGGTTCCGGCTCTTCCTACGTGATTGGTAAGGCCGTGAACACTGAGGACGAGGACTGGGACTTCTAAGGCTGAGAGTTCTAAGCCTTGGGACTTCTGAGCCCCCTTTCTTGCCTTTAGTTATGAGGCTGAGATAAACCGAGCGGAACCCCCCGCGTGTCCACCGTGGATGCGCGGGGGTTCCGCCGTTTAACCGGGCTATTTAACGTGCCAGGATGCCCAGGCTTCCCCGGTTTAACCTGGCGCGGAAGCGCTCGGGAATCGGGGGAGGGGGAGCGGTTTTTCTGGTTCCTTTCTGGTTCCGGTTGTCGGAATTTTTACCTTCACCCCGTAGCATAAAAAATTATTGATATATCGGGGTGCGGGGCGTACCCTGATACGACTAACCATCAACGCAGATTTGAAAGGAATATCATGCGTTCAGTTGTTATGGAAGCTCCCGGCAAGGTCGTCGTCAACGAAGTCGACAAGCCGACCCTGCTCGAACCCACCGACGCCATCATCAAGCTCGCAGCATCCTGCATCTGCGGCTCCGACCTGTGGTCCTACCGCGGCACACAGCCCGTCGACCACCGGGCGATGGGCCACGAATACATCGGCGAAGTCGTCGAAGTCGGCTCCGAGGTCACCACCGTAGCCCCCGGCGACTTCGTCGTAGGCTCCTTCTGCATCTCCTGCGGCGAATGCGAAACCTGCACCGCAGGCTACCCCTCCCGCTGCCTCAAGGCAATCGCAGCAGGCGACGCCTTCATCGGCGCACGCTCCAACGGCACCCAGGCAGAATACGCCCGCGTACCCTTCGCAGATGGCACCCTCGTCAAGACCCCCGCTGCACCCACCGCAGAGCAGATCCCGCACCTGATGGCGGCATCCGACGTGCTCGGCACCGGCTGGTACGCAGCAGACGCAGCGCAGGCAGGCCCCGGCAAGACCATCGTCGTTGTTGGCGACGGCGCAGTCGGCCTGAGCGCAGTCATCGGCGCTAAGCAGCTCGGCGCGGAGAAGATCATCATCATGTCCCGCAACCCCGAGCGTCAGGCACTCGCTAAGGCATTCGGTGCAACCCACATCGTGGAAGAGCGCGGCGAAGAGGGCATCGCCAAGGTCATGGAGCTCACCGACGGCGTGGGCGCACACGGCGTTGCGGAAGCTGTAGGTACCCAGCAGTCCTTCGACCAGGCCCTCGGCTGCGTACGCCACGGCGGCTACATCGGCTTCGTGGGCGTGCCGCACGATAGCTCCATCGGCACCGATAAGCTCTTCGGCAAGCAGGTTCACCTGGAGGGTGGCCCCGCCCCCGTGCGCAAGTACCTGCCGACCCTCATCGACCTGATCTACAAGGGCGAAATTGAGCCCGGTAAGGTCTTCGACCTGGTCCTGCCCATCGACGAGGCAGCTAAGGGTTACGAGGCAATGGATCAGCGCACCGCCACCAAGGTTCTGCTGACCATGCCGTAATAGCCGGTCGTATCGCCGGTTCCTGTACCGGCTTCTGTACCGGCATTTGTACCGGCAACCCGGCCTGTACGCGCTACCAATCCCCGCACCGACCCTGCCGCTCCACGTGAGCGTAGGGTTCCGGTTGCGGGGATTAGTGCATTAAAAATTGGGTTTATTTGTCGGAGTTCGGCGAGGTGAGGGACAAATGCGTGAGCTAAGGCATAGAATAAAAGAGCATGATTCGTACAACTCGAAGGATGACAATGACGAAGAAGCCTTTCCCTTCCGACCTCGAAATCGCACTTGCCGCCGATCTTTGGCCCATTAACAAGATCGCAGCGGACAACGGCATCAGCGAAGATCGCCTTGAGCCTTACGGCAAGTATGTCGCTAAGGTCCTCCTCGACGAAACCACCAACGCAGAGACCGCCCGCAAGCGCGGCTCCAAGTACATCGTGGTTACCGCAGTCACCCCCACCCCGCTCGGTGAAGGTAAGACCGCAACCTCCGTCTCCCTCGCACAGGGCTTCGCCCAGACCGGCCGCAAGGCAATCCTGGCTCTGCGTCAGCCCGCAATGGGCCCGACCTTCGGCATCAAGGGCGGCGCAGCAGGCGGCGGCTACTCCCAGATTGTTCCCATGGAGAAGCTGAACCTGCACCTGACCGGCGACTTCCACGCCGTCACCGCAGCGCACAACCTGCTTGCCGCCATGATTGACAACCACCTGCACCACGGCAACGAGCTGCGCATCGACCCGCGCGCAATCGAGTGGCGCCGCGTTATCGACATGAACGACCGCTCCCTGCGCAACATCGTCGTGGGCCTGGGCGAACGCATGGACGGCGTGGTCCGCGAGACCGGTTTCGACATCACCAGCGCCTCCGAAATCATGGTGATTCTCTCGCTGGCAACCTCCTTCAAGGACCTGCGTGAGCGCCTGGCAAAGATCGTTATCGGCCTGAACTACGACGGCGAGCCCGTCACCGCAGCCGACCTGAAGGCTGACGGTGCAATGTCCGTCATCCTGGCAGACGCAATCAACCCGAACCTGCTGCAGACCCTGGAGCACACCCCCGCACTGATTCACGCGGGCCCCTTCGGCAACATTGCAACCGGCAACTCCTCCGTGGTCGCCGACTATGTTGGCCTGGAGTACTCCGACTACGTTATTACCGAGGCTGGCTTCGGTGCCGACATGGGTGCCGAGCGTTTCTTCAACGTCAAGTGCCGCGTCTCCGGCCTGAAGCCGGACGCAGCAGTGCTCGTCGTAACCGTGCGCTCCCTGAAGTCTCACTCCGGCCTGTACAAGATTGTTCCGGGCAAGCCCCTGCCTGAGGGCATGCTGCAGGAAAGCCCCTCCGACGTGGAGAAGGGCGCGGAGAACCTGAAGAAGCACATCGAGATCGTGCGCAACTTCGGTGTTCAGCCGGTCGTGGCAATCAACGCGTTCCCGACCGACTTCGAGTCCGAGCACGAGACCATCCGCCGTATCGCTGAGGAAGCTGGCGCTCGCGTAGCTATCCACCGCGGTGTGGCTGAGGGCGGTAAGGGCACCACCGACCTGGCAGACGTGGTCGCTGAGGCATGTGACGACGTTTCGGATTTGAAGTACACCTACGATCTTGAGGACTCCATCGAGACCAAGATTGAGAAGGTTGCGACCAAGGTCTACGGCGCAGACGGCATCTCCATTGCTCCCGCTGCCGCTAAGCAGCTCAAGCGCTTCGCTGAGCTGGGCTACTCGCACCTGCCCGTGGTCATCGCGAAGACTCACCTGTCCATCTCCTCGGATGCATCGCTGAAGGGCGCACCGACCGGCTGGACCCTGCCCGTGCGCGAGGTTCGCCTGGCTGCCGGTGCAGGCTACGTCTACGCAATCTGCGGCACCATGCGCACCATGCCGGGCCTGAGCAAGAGCCCCGCAGCTGAGCGCATCGGCTTCGACGAGAACGGCGTGATGGTCGGCCTGTCCTAAGGGCTTGTCCTAAGGCGGCTGTTCCAGCTGATTTATAGCTAGTGGAGGTGGCGCTCCTTCCCCACAGCGGGGGAGGGGCGCCGCCTAGCTGTGTCCGGGTAGCGTGTGCCCGGCGGTTTTGTAGCGCTTGAGAGGAGGGGCGATGTATCTGAAACCGGGCTGAAACCGGGCTGACATCAGGGGGAATCCGGGGGAGTGAAGGATCCTGAAACCCCTGGTGGAGGGGTATCTCAACCTGTTATTGAGGGTTCTGGAGTGCCTGTTTTGAGAGTGGAATTGGTATGTGTTGGTTAATAATTGGGCTCTATCTATGCTTGAAGGTCAAGTTTTATTAAACAATCTGTAGAGGTTGATTTTTGAATCGACCACTACCTTGCATTGTGTGAAAATATAGCATTGACTAGGTATTTTACTTTTTTGAGGTAGGCTCACTGGGTGCACTCAGTGAACCTAGTAGGGGGTGCAATGTTATTGTTTTGTAATAAAACCTCTACTTTAGGGGGTGCCTACAGGGGTAAAACAGACCAATTGATTTTGCCCTCGCGCGAATAATCGTGCAGATTTTGAACGGTGAGCGGTACATTTTTTCCGGTTAATGAAGTTGCAACTACTTGAAGATACTTTTACCTTAACCCTCTACTTCCGCGGAATACCGGGCTAAAACCGGGCATTGAGCCTTCAAGATTGGTGAGCATGAAGCTCAAGTTAAAGGTGCACTAAAGTGCCAAATGAGGGAAAATCTAAAATTATTTTGGGTGAAATAAGTCACATCAAAACTCGAAAAAAATGAAATTGGTATGTATGGATACCCTAAAAAACAGCTATTTTTATTACAGAATGATTACAATGAGGCGCGGGTCACTAAAACCGGCTCTCCGTACCAAATGGGGTGGTAAAACAGCCCCCAAAAAGTTCGCTACTATTGAGTCATCAAGTAATCGTGAGATTTCCAAAGTCCTCGGGTTGCTTGTGTTTGAGTGAGTGATAGATACCCCTGGGTGTCATGAGAAGCGACTGTGTATCGATGCGCAGTCGCTTCTCTGTTTAACTTTTGAATTTCACCGGAGCCTCATCCGCGCTGAGTCTAATCTGTGCTGAGCTTGCTCCGCAGTCTGTTCCATGCGCGTCCCTCACATGTATCCCGCGCGTTCAATGCCGAATGCGCTCATAGGGGAGTATTACGCATAGGTGCTTGCTGCATCGCCACAACCCCTACACTGGAACTATGACTACTTACCCCGAACCCACCCTCATCTTTGAGAACCCCGAGCTGACCGTGCGCGCGCTCAGCGTCTCCGAGATGGACAATAGCGTCTACCTCATCACCATGCGCGCCACTGGCGAGCAGGTGCTTATCGACCCCGCAGCCGAGGCAGAAGAGCTCTACGCTTTCACCCTCGATGCGCTCCTGAATGACTGCCCGCAGCTTGAGCTGACCGACGGCGAAGAACGCCGCGTGCGCGTTATGGAGAAGGAGGAGGACTTCGACTCCCTCAAGCCTCGCGCTATCGGCCTGACCGGCATCCTTGTTACTCACGGCCACTGGGACCACATTCGCGCTATTAAGGAGCTCGACCACCTCACCGGTGCCGTTACCTCCGCAGGTGCAGCCGATGCTGCTGAGATTAAGGAGCTGGAAGACTACACCATCGAAGAGGAGCTGACCGGCGGCGAGAGCTTCGACTTCTACCGCTCCGACATCGTTATTCGTGCCCTGCACGTGCCCGGCCACACTCCCGGATCCATCGTCTACACCCTCGAAACCACCTGGGAAGACGGCACTCCCGCAACCCTGCTGTTCACCGGCGACACCCTGTTCCCCGGCGGTGTGGGAAAGACCGACTCCCCGCAGCAGTTCGGTGAGCTCTTCTCCAATGTGCTCGAAAAGCTCTTCGGCGACTTCGAAGATGACGCAATCGTGCTGCCCGGCCACGGCCGCTCCACCACCCTCGGCGACGAGCGCCCCCACCTGGAAGACTGGGGCACCCGCGGCTGGTAAACCGCGCCTGACGAATTGCGCCTCCTAGTCCGCCTCATATAAGTACTGCACCCTCACGCCTTCACCGCCCGCATAATCGCGCCGGTGAAAGGCATGAGGGTGTAGAATTTAAGTTCGAAGATTAAGACGAAAGGATTTTCGATGACACCCCGCCCGGCACACGGAAGCACCGCACTCAAAGCGAACGACCTGACCAGCATCCGGGTTCAGGGTGCCCGCGAAAACAACCTCAAAAACGTAGACCTGACCATCCCGCGCGACGCGATGGTCGTCTTCGCCGGCCTCTCCGGCTCCGGCAAGTCCTCCCTCGCCTTCGACACCATCTTCGCGGAGGGTCAGCGCCGCTACGTTGAGTCGCTGTCCTCCTACGCCCGTATGTTCCTGGGCCAGGTCGACAAGCCCGACGTAGACTTCATCGAGGGCCTCTCGCCAGCGGTGTCCATCGACCAGAAGTCCACCTCCAAGAACCCGCGTTCGACCGTCGGTACCATCACCGAAATCTACGACTACATGCGTCTGCTCTGGGCGCGCATCGGCCACCCGCACTGCCCCGAATGCGGTGAGGAAATCACCCAGCAGACCCCGCAGCAGATTGTGGACATTCTGCAGGAGTACCCCGAACGCACCCGCCTGCAGATCCTCGCGCCCGTCGTCAGCGCGCGCAAGGGCGAGTTTGTGGACCTCTTCAAGGACCTGCTCACCCAGGGCTACTCGCGCGCCCGCGTGGACGGCGAAACCGTGCAGCTCTCCGACCCGCCCAAGCTCGCCAAGCAGTACAAGCACACCATTGAGGTGGTCGTCGACCGTATCGTCATTAAGGACGGTATTCACCAGCGCCTAACCGACTCCATCGAAACCGCGCTCAAGCTTGCCGATGGCCGCGTGCTCATCGACTTCGTGGACCGCGAGCAGGACGACCCCGAACGCACCCGCTCCTTCAGCGAAAACCTTGCCTGCCCCAATAACCACCCGCTGCAGATCGACACCATCGAGCCGCGCGCCTTCTCCTTCAACTCGCCGTTCGGCGCGTGTAGCGCCTGCGACGGCATCGGCTCGCGCCTGGAAGTCGACACCGAACTGCTCGTACCCAACCCCGACCTGACCCTCGGTGAGGGCGCTATCGCCCCCTGGTCGCAGGGTAAAGCAACCACCGAATACTGGCTGCGCTTGCTCGCCGGCCTGGGGGAGGAGCTCGGCTTCGACCTGAACACCCCCTTCAAGGACCTGCCCGCCAAGACCCGCGCCGCCATCCTGGACGGCAAGGACTACAAGGTCGAGGTGTCCTACCGCAACCGCTTCGGCCGCGAACGCCGCTACACCTCCGGATTCGAGGGCGTAAAGGCGTACATTAAGCGCAAGCACGAAGAAACCGAATCGGACTTCGCCCGCGACCGTTACGAACAGTACATGCGCCAGGTCGCCTGCCCCTCCTGTGGTGGCGCGCGCCTGAACCCGACCATCCTCGGCGTGAAGGTTGGCGGCCAGTCCATCGCAGACATCACCGACCTGTCCCTGGCTGACGCGCTCGCCTTCGTGCGCGGCCTGCAGCTCAGCGCCCGCGAAGCCAAGATTGGCGAGCAGGTCCTCAAGGAAATTGACGCGCGCCTGCAGTTCCTGCTGGACGTGGGCCTGGACTACCTGACCCTCTCGCGCTCCGCCGGTACGCTCTCCGGCGGTGAGGCGCAGCGCATCCGCCTCGCAACCCAGATTGGTTCCGGCCTGGTCGGTGTGCTCTACGTGCTCGACGAGCCCTCCATCGGCCTGCACCAGCGCGACAACCGCCGCCTCATTGAGACCCTGACCAAGCTGCGCGATATGGGCAACACGCTTATTGTGGTTGAGCACGACGAAGACACCATGCGCGAAGCCGACTGGATCGTGGACGTAGGACCCGGCGCCGGCGAGCACGGCGGCGAAATCGTGCACTCCGGCAGCTTCGAGGAGCTGCTGAAGAACACCAAGTCCATTACCGGCGACTACATGGCTGGCCGCCGCCGCATCGAGGTGCCCGCCTCCCGCCGACCCGTGGACAAGAAGCGACAGCTGACCGTGCGCGGCGCCCGCGAAAACAACCTCAAGAACGTGACCGTCTCCTTCCCGCTGGGCGTATTCACCGCGGTGACCGGTGTGTCCGGCTCGGGTAAGTCCACCCTGGTCAACGACATTCTGTACACCTCCCTGGCGAACAAGCTTAACGGTGCCAAGCAGGTGCCCGGCCGCCACAAGAGCATCGACGGCCTGGAACACCTGGACAAGGTCATTCACGTGGACCAGTCGCCCATCGGCCGCACCCCGCGCTCGAACCCGGCCACCTACACCGGCGTGTTCGACCACATCCGCAAGCTGTTCGCAGAGACCAGCGAAGCGAAAATGCGCGGCTACACCCCGGGCCGATTCTCGTTCAACGTTAAGGGCGGCCGTTGCGAGGACTGCTCCGGCGACGGCACCCTGAAGATTGAAATGAACTTCCTGCCGGACGTGTACGTGCCCTGCGAAACCTGCCACGGCAAGCGCTACAACCGCGAAACCCTGGAGGTGCACTACAAGGGCAAGACCATTGCCGACGTGCTCGAAATGCCCGTGGAAGAGGCCGCAGAGTTCTTCGCCGCGTTTACTCCGATTGCGCGCCACCTGAACACCCTCGTGGACGTGGGCTTGGGCTACATTCGCCTGGGCCAGCCCGCGACCACCCTCTCCGGCGGTGAGGCGCAGCGCGTGAAGCTCGCCACCGAACTGCAGAAGCGCTCCAACGGCCGCTCCATCTACGTGCTGGACGAGCCGACCACCGGCCTGCACTTTGAAGACATCCGCAAGCTGCTCGCCGTGCTGCAGTCGCTGGTCGACAAGGGCAATAGTGTCATCACCATCGAGCACAACCTGGATGTGGTCAAGTGCGCCGACTGGATTATCGACATGGGCCCCGAAGGCGGTAGCGGCGGCGGCACCGTGATTGCTGAAGGCACCCCGGAACAGGTGGCTCAGGTGAAGGGCTCGCACACCGGCGCGTTCCTTGCTGAGATCCTGAGCTAGCCGAAATCCTGAACTAGTCAAAAATTTGCCCTAGAGGAAACCTACGTGACTGATACTCAAGGAACCGAATCTGCCCGGGGAGCTCAAGCAACCCGTGGCGCTGTGAACCGGGGAGTCGTGAATCGGGGTGCCGTGACCACCCTGGACCGGGCGCGGCACATCCTGCACACCCAGCTGGAGGCGGACTTCTGCCAGGCACCCGGCTCGATTAGCCGCGCCCTCGAAGAGCTACGCGACTACCCGGAAGCCGAGAGCCTGCCGCTACTCGCCACCGTGCAGCCTCCCTCCGAGAAGATGGGTGCCGCACGCCGCCGCAACGACGACATCTGGGAGTTGCGCGTCGCCAACTACGCGAGCGTCGGCATTCTCTGCGCTAAGCATCCGCGTGTGCTGGAGAAGGCGATTGACTACATGCTCGGTGACCAGTCGAACTGGCTGGGTGATTACGCGCAGCTGCGCCAGCTCAACGAACTGCTCACCCCCTACACCCAGCAGGTCAGCGGCACGAGCATCTACTACACGCCCGGCCGCGCCCTGCTGAACTCGGTCGTACCCGAAGGCGTGCAGGCGCAGGAGGTCAAGTGCGCCGTGCCCGGTGTGGGTATGATGCGCCGCGTTGACCCCGCCGAGCTGAAGGCGGCGCTGCTCGCCGAAATCACCGGCGAGCGCACCATCCGCAGGGAGGCGAACGCCTCCGTGGGGGCGCTTGAGGTCGACCCGCAGGACACGCAGGCGCGCGTAACCCGTCTGCGCGTGGAGCTGCTGGACGCTGAACAGTTTGAGCGTTTCCGCGGGGATAAACGCTACTCGAACGCGCTGGGCTTTAGCGTGACCCGCCCGGATGTGCTGGTGCTTGCCGCATACCCGGTGGATGAGAACGCATCTAAGGCACCTGATGCACCCGCAGCGGGGGAGAGCCCCGCGCTCGCAGACCCTATCGCTATGGTTGGTCTGAGCGATGATTCGCCGATTATGCGTCAGATCGGTATCGATGTGCTGCCCGCCTGGCGCGGTGCCGGTATCGCCAGCGTGCTGGTGCGTGATGCCGCCCGACTCACCCTGGCGGAGGGGTACCTTCCGTTCTACGGTACGAGCCCGTCGCACATGCTGTCGCAGCGGGTTGCGATGAACGCCGGGTTGGTGCCGACCTGGTGGGAGTACGTTTCCACCAGCCTGAACGATTTGCCCATGGACTAGAGCCGCCTGCGCTAGGCATAACAGGCACTAGACAAACAGCATATGCGCGAAAGCCCCCCGAGATGCAGAATCTCGGGGGGCTTTTATGTACTGAGTTTCGCGTGCTAGTTTCGCGGGGGTAGAACCTGACCGGTTACAGCTCCGCGCCGTTGCTGGCAATCACCTCGCGGTACCAGTGGAAGGACTTCTTGCGGTAGCGCTCCAGGGTGCCGGAGCCATCGTCGTTGCGGTCCACGTAGATGAATCCGTAGCGCTTGGACATCTGCGCGGTGGAGGCGCTAATCATGTCGATGCAGCCCCAGGTGGTGTAGCCGAGCACGTTCACGCCGTCCTCGATGGCTTCACGCACCGCGCGCAGGTGCTGGCGCAGGTAGTCGATGCGGTAGTCGTCTTCCACGGTGAGCTCGCTGTTCACCTCGACGAGTTCGTCGCGGGCGCCGAGGCCGTTCTCCACGATGAACAGCGGCTTCTGCCAGCGGTCCCAGTACTGGTTGAGGACCACGCGCAGGCCGGTCGGGTCAATCTGCCACCCCCACTCGCTGGCGGGCAGGGTCGGGTTCGCCACGCCGCCGAGGATGTTGCCTTCGCCGCGCTCGCCTCGTGCCGGGTCGCCGGTCGCGCAGGTGGACATGTAGTAGCTGAAGGACACGAAGTCCACGGTGTTCTTCAGGTCTTCGCGGTCCTGCTCGGTAATATTCAGTTCCACGCCCTTTTCGCGCAGGGAGCGCAGGAAGTAGCCGGGGTAGGCGCCGCGCACGTGCACGTCACCGAACGCGAAGTTTGCCTGTTCAGCCTGCATGGCGGCGAGTACGTCGGCGGGGTCGGGGGTGAGCGGGTAGGTGGGCATGGCAAGAATCATGCAGCCGACCTGCGCGCCCGGCGCCAGTTCGCGTGCCGCAGCGGTGGCGCGCGCGGAGGCGACCAACTCGTGGTGCATCGCCTGGTAGAGGTCGGCGTCGCTGAGCTGATCCGCGGGGGTGTTAATGCCGCCGGACATGAACGGCAGGTGCAGCATCGAATTGATTTCGTTGAACGTCAGCCAGTACTTCACGCGCTTGCCGTAGCGGGCGAACACGGTGCGGGCGTAGCGTTCGTAGAAGCTGATGAGTTCGCGGCTGGTCCAGCCGTTGTACTGCTCGACCAGGTGCAGCGGGGTTTCGTAGTGGCTGAGGGTGATGAGCGGCTCCATGCCGTGCTTTTCGAGCTCGTCGAGCACGCGGTCGTAGAAGGCGAGGCCCGCCTCGTTCGGGGTTTCTTCGTCGCCGCGGGGGAAGATACGCGACCAGGCGATGGAGAAGCGGAAGACCTTGAAACCCATCTCCGCGAGCAGGGCGATGTCTTCGCGGTAGCGGTGGTAGAAGTCGATGCCTTCCAGCTTGAGGTTGTCCTCGGTGGGTTCTGCGGTGCGCGGGTGCAGGCCGCCGGCGGGCAGCACATCCTGCAGGCTGGGGCCCTTGCCGTCTTCGTTCCAGGCGCCCTCGAACTGGTTGGCGGCGGTGGCGCCTCCGAAGAGGAACCCGGCGGGGAATGCGCCGAGCGGCTGCGGCTCGGTCAGCGCCGGGTTGGTGCGCTGTTCAGTGCTGACGCGGGGTAGCGCGGTGGTTTGGGCGGTGATGTGCTGGTCCTGATGCACGGCATTCTCCAAGGTGTTTTGGGTCTTTCTTCTACCCTAGCGGAGGGGGTGGGGGATTACTAGGTTTTAGCTACCCGGGTGGGCGTTTTCGCATTGTGGGGAGACGTGGGAGCTGTGGCGAGCGTAACCGTAAAATAGGAACGTGCAAATTATTCGAGAGACCGGCCCTGATTCCGGCGATATCCTCATTCACCACGACCAGACGGTGCAGATGCTCCGCGAGGTGGCAACCGGCAAGCGTGAAGCCACCCTACGCATGTATCAGCCGAACCCGACGGTCGCGTTCGGCCGCCGTGACGAACTGAACCCCGGCTTCGCGGCCGCCGCCGCGGCGTGCGCCGAGCACGGCTTTGAGGTGCTGGTGCGCAAGGTCGGCGGGCACGCCGCCGCCTACCATCAGGGGTGCCTGGTCGTGGACCATTTTCAGCCCGCCTCCGACGCCCGCAGCGGCAACACCCTACGCTACGAACTGTTCGGTTCCATGTATGCGCAGGCGCTCCGTGAGGTTGGCGTGGATGCGCGCATGGGCGAGATTCCGGGGGAGTATTGCCCCGGCGAGTATTCGGTGCACGCCCAGCTTCCCACCTCCGCAGGTGGTGGCCGCATTAAGCTGGTCGGCACCGCCCAGCGTGTGGTGACCGGCGGCTGGTGGTTCAGCACCGGCATCGTGGTCTCTGATTCTGCGCCGCTGCGGGCGGTCACCGCGGATGTGTACCGTGCCCTCGGCATGGACCTGGACCCCGCCACGGTTGGCGCGGCGCAGGACGCGAACCCCGCCCTGCTCATGGAAGACCTGGAAGACGCCATCGTTGAAGTGTACGCCCAAAACGGCTTTCACTAGGTTGTTTTATTTCTGACTTTTATCCGTACCTTAATTCGATATATCCCCACCTGAAGCGAAGGAGCATCCATGCGTTGGGCACAGATTAAAGACTCGAAGGGTAGCCGCGCGGTCTGCTTCTTCGAAGAGAGCGTGTACGAGCTTCCGGCGAAGCTCAGCCCGCTACTGAATTTCTACAGCCGGTTCCGCCTGAACTTTGGCGACCCGAAGAATGCCGTGGCGATCCTGAAGGAGAACGGTGCGACCGTCATGGGCCACGGCGAGGAGCTGTGGAACTCCCTACCCTTTATTCGCCCGCTGGATAAGCCCGGCAAGATTGTGTGCGCCGGCCTGAACTACCGCGACCACGCCGCGGAAATGAACCTTGAGGTGCCCGAGCATCCGGCGCTGTTCGCGAAGTTCCCGAACGCGCTGATTGGCCCCGGCGAGCAGATTCGCATGCCCGACGACGACGGCACCGGCAGCACGAAAATCGACTGGGAGGTTGAGCTGTGCCTGGTCGTGGGCGCTCGCCTGCGTAACGCCACAGAGGAGCAGGCACTTGAGGCTCTGATGGGGTACACGGTCATGAATGATGTGTCGGTGCGTGACTGGCAGGGTCGTTCCTCGGAGTGGTTCCAGGGTAAGAACTGGGATGCGATGACTCCGTTCGGTCCGGTGATTGTGAGCCCCGATGAGGTTGACCCGGTTGCCGGCCTGGAGCTGGTCTGTGAGGTGGACGGCGTGGTGCGTCAGCGCGGCACGACGGCGGATATGGTGTTCACTCCGGCGCAGCTGCTGTCCTATATTTCGCGGTTTATGACCCTGGAGCCGGGTGACCTGGTGGCGACGGGTACCCCGGCGGGGGTTGGTTTGTCGCTGCATCCGCGTCAGTGGTTGAAGCCGGGGCAGACGGTGCGCACCCGTATTGAGGGCATTGGTGAGCTGGTGAATGTCTGCTCGGAGGCGGGCGCACTGTAACTATCGTGCGCCGTAACTATTTTGCGCTGTAGCTAACCCGTGGCGCCGTGGTTTCCCCTGGCTCTGTGAGCAACTGCGGATGAACCCACGTGAACCCACGCTGGGGGGGGCTACCGATACCTGCTGCGGGGCGCACCCGCGGTAGCTATAGGTGAATATATATGCACTCCGCATGTGTTTTTAAGGCACATGCGGAGTACTTTTTTGCATTGATAAAGCCCCCGGTGGGCGGCTTGGAGTCGTTGCTGGGAGCTGCGTGCAGCACCTCGAGTGGGGGCGTGGTGTGTTTGCATGGTTACACACTGACAAACACATAGAAACTTTGAACTTTTACGTGAATTTTAGGGTTTTACGTGGGTTTTGAGGGGTCAGCGAGGTGAAGCGCAGGGTGCCCCTGTTGGGTGATGGTTACCAGAAAATTGCTCTTTGAGGGGTGGCTGGGTGCCCGTCTCGGTGCATGGGGTGCTATCTGCTCTCGGTGCAGAATCTCAGATTGTGGTCACCTGTGAGAAATTCAACAGGGAGTTTTGGCGCGTCTTTTGGGGAATTTTAAGGTTTAAGGTTTAGTTCCCCGTGCGCATTTTTCGTTTTCTTCACATCACCATCGCTTGACTAGGAGTAAAGCCTAAACACTGCGGTGCAAATTCTGCGTCTTCAAACACCAATAAATGCACAAAGGTGCAAGGAGATGTGACTCTAAACCTGAACCTTTATCAAAAAATCGGTGCCCAAAATCACAAACTCGTTTTGCGTTCACCCAAAAGACTATGTAGGGTATGGGGATTATCTGAGAGTTTCCTGAGAACTCCTGCCAGAAGATTAGGACCCACCCGGGTACACCCTCAGATGCATATTTCACTCACGTCCGTGTTTGTTCATACAAACGCACTCACTCAAACAAGCCGACACGAACGGAAGAAAAACATGACCACAACTGCATCCAAAAACCCGGCACAGCGCCCTGCAAACCGCCGCCGTGCCACCATCGCTGCCTCCGCAGCACTGGCAACCGTCATCACCGGCGCGAACCTCCCCGCGACCTTCGGTGCAACCGCCCCCATCCGCAACGTAGCCGGTACCACCTGCGTCGACGCAGGCTACCGCACCGTGCCAACCCTGGCGAACCTCACCAACATGGCGCCCGGTCCGACCTGCTACTGGAACCCCGACCAGAAGGCACAGAGCATCGCGACCCTCGCACCGGTTAACTCCTCCCTCACTAAGGCGCAGCTGACCACCACCGAGAACACCTCGCCCCTCAGTGGTAAGCTCGCCCGTGATTCATTCGCCGCCAAGAAGCTCACCGGCACCGAAGCCGTCGTAGCCAACAGTAGCGAAATCAGCCGCACCTTCCTCGAATACACCGGCGATGCGGGTAACCACCCCGTCACCACCGCCATCAACGCGGGCACTGTGAAGAAGGACCGCGCCCAGACCGTCGGTGGCCACGAAAACATCCCGACCCTCGCCGTGAACTCCGCGAACCCGCACCAGGAGTACGTCGAGGTCGTCTCCCGCGATGGCCGCGTCAACGCCAACGCAGAGAACAAGCGCATCCTCACCGGCGGCGCCCCGATCCCGAAGTGGCTTGCCGAGGACCACGGCCTCTCCGGCGATCAGTCCGTCGCCCTCTACGACGAAGCGACCGGCATCTGGCGCTCCTACTTCAAGTTCGTCAAGGATGCAGACGCACAGACCTACACCAGCACCGCCCGCGTGCAGGTAGGTGGCGGCAACGTATCCACCCCCAAGAGCGCAAAGATTCAGTACGACAACGTCGGCCGCGGCAACGCAGGTCAGACCGTCACCATCAACGCACCCGTGAGCATCGACGCGAAGTCCGGCAATGCCCGCACCTCCTACCCGATTGCTCGCGGCGCGAAGTTCCGCCTGGCAAAGAACGTACCCGGCGCATCCATCGACGCGAACACCGGCGTTATCACCTACAAGATTCCCGCAGGCACCCGCGGCACCGTGGACATCCCCGTTGCGGTTGACTACCCGGCGACCTACCACGTGTCTTCCGGCGGTTACATGCTCGCTAAGCCGAACTTCGGCGGCGTGGGCGAAGACAACTACTGGCTGACCCTCAAGAACGGCACCTCCTCCGTGGTGGGCCTGGCGAATGAGATCACCCAGATTGGTGTGGACGAGCTCAAGGCAGGCAAGATCAACCACATGGTGTCCATCACCGCGGCTGACTATGCGGCGCTGACTTCCTCCTTCCCCGCGAAGGGTACCGACGGCAAGCTGGACATGAGCAAGTACCCGAACGCGCCCCGTGCCGGTCAGCGCGGCTTCCTGCCCGCGAACTTTGACGTGGAAGAGCACCTGCGTAACACCGGTCACGCCGAAGACGAGCTCTCGCGCATGATTCTGACCGCGATGAAGGAATACGGCTTCATCATCGCGGACCGTAACCTCTTCACCAACGCATTCAACCTGGAGGCGGCAAGCTCCTACGCGCCCTACGCCCGCCAGGGTAAGAACGTGTACAAGGAAGACCCGCAGCTGGCGGCAATGTTCGCGAACTTCGTGCCCAGCGGCTTCACCGGCAACCAGTTCCCCTGGCAGCAGGTGCAGTGGATGCCCGTGAACTACACCGAGTCCGCTGAAAACAGTGCAGGCCGCAACACCGCCCGCGCAGATACCAGCGTGAAGTTCAAGTACCCCTCGGATTCCTACGGCAAGACCGGCACCGGCTCCGGCGTGATTTACCAGCCCGCCGAGCACCACGCCACCGTCTACTCTGGCGAGACCGCAGTCGCGCAGAGCGTGCACCAGTCGCACAAGGTTTCCCCGAACTACCGTTACGCCCGTGACTACAACTTCCAGGAAATCGAGCAGACCCCGAACTTCCGCCCCAGTCGCTGGGTCAACAAGGAGAAGGTCAACACTGCTGGCGGCCAGTTCTCCAGCGCGGAGACCGGCATCCGTTTTGCCTCCAACGGCAAGACCGGCACCTACTCGATTGACCTGAACACCCATGACGTCACCGGCACCACCTGGGACCTGCGCCGCGACAACGGTACGAACATCACCGTGAACCGCACCGACAAGGCACCGGCACGCATGTCCGATGTGAAGGCGAAGAAGGGTTCTGCAGCGCAGCTGTACTCGATCCCGCTGAAGGTGCACGTGGTCGACAAGAACAGCCCCATCGCGCGTGAGGACTCCGTCTCCCTGTACTCGGGCACCACCCAGAACGTGGCGGTCCTGAACAACGACGAGGCATCCTTCGGCGCATACAGCCGCGGCGAGACCGTCAAGAAGCTGGAGCTGCTCAACCAGCGCGGCCAGGTCGTCAGCGCATACAGCGACGAGTACGGCACCTACCGCGTGGTGACCCTGCCGGACGGCACTCAGGGCATTGCGGTATCCGCTAAGAATAAGCAGGGCTTCGCACCGCTGGTCCGCTACCGCGCTGTGACCGACAAGGGCGTAAAGTCCGCTGAGGGTTACCTGCAGGTGGCAGTCGCTAACCGCTAAGGTGCTCTAGGGTTTCATACTCGCGAGCTGACGCAGTTACAGCGCAGCGCTTGGCATTATGACCGCAATGTGATGAACCGCTCTAGGAGGGCGGTGGTCCACGATGTTGCCGCCACAATGACAGCGCACCGACAACTGCAACAGCATCTGCACACCAGCGAACACAAGTGCACATAGGGGAGAGGGGCACGCTCAAGAAAGCACGCCGCGCAGGCGTAACTTTCTTGACGTGCCCCCTTCCTGTACCTAAGGTGAAAATACTATGACTCAGAGCCAGCACACAGACCAGACCGAAACTAACACCACCCACGCTGACCATGCCGCAGAACATACGGTTGCGCATGTAGCGGCGCACGTAGCGAACCACATCGCCGAGCACGCCTCAGAGCACAGCCACGAGGTGCCCGCTAACGCGCCCCTCTTCGAAGGCAACAGCCCCAAGGACTGGGAGGAACAGTTCGGCCCGTCCGTGGCGATTTTCTCTGCGCTCGCGAACCCGCTCCGCCTGGCGATTGCGCATCACCTGATGCACCGCCCGCACAGTGTGAGCGAACTGTACACCTGCCTGGGCATTTCGCAGCCGCTCGCCTCGCATCATCTGCGCATCCTGCGTGAGGCGCACGTGATTGACCGTGAGCAGCAGGGCCGCACCACTATTTACCGTCTGAAGGACGACCATATTAGCCACATTGTGGTGGACGTGTATGAGCATACGCGTGAACATCATGCGGACTAGTCTGCCCTCAAGCTGAGCGTTTGCTGGGAGCCGTTGTAAGATGGTGTGTGTCCGTGCACCAGTACAGTGCGGAATAGTATGCGCACCCGCGGCGCCCCGAGCGGCCGCGCGCGCCTGAGTTAAGGAGACTTATGTCTGCCGCTGATTCTTCAGCAATTGTTATTAGCGTTTCTGGTGAGGAGCGCGAGGTCACCGCGAAGACTGCCGCTGAGCTGTTCGCTGACGACCCGAAGATTGTTGTGGCACGCGTGAACGGCGTGCTCGTTGATCTCTCCCATGAGCTGTCTGCTGGCGACTCCGTTGAGCCGGTTTTCATTCACGAGCCGGACGGCCTGAACGTTCTGCGCCACTCTGCTGCGCACGTGATGGCGCAGGCGGTGCAGGAGTACCGTAAGGACGCCAAGCTGGGTATTGGCCCGTACATTACTGACGGCTTCTACTTTGACTTTGATGTGGCTGAGCCGTTCACTCCGGAAGATCTGAAGAAGATCGAGAAGTCGATGATTAAGATCATCAAGTCCGGTCAGCTGTTCCGCCGCCGCGTGGTCACCCACGACGAGGCTGTCGCCGAGATGGCGAACGAGCCGTACAAGCTGGAGCTGCTCTCCCTGACCCAGGGCCCCGGTTCTGGTGCGGATGCTGCCGAGGGCGCATCCGTGGAGGTCGGCGAGGGTGAGATCACCATTTACGACAACGTGAACGCGAAGACCGGCGAGACCGTCTGGAAGGACCTCTGCCGCGGCCCGCACCTGCCGAACACCAAGCTGATTGCTAACGGTTACGCCCTGATGCGTGCCGGTGGCGCGTACTGGCGCGGTTCTGAGAAGAACCCCATGCTGCAGCGTATTTACGGTACCGCTTGGCCGACTAAGGACGAGCTGGTGGCGTACAAGGAGCGCATCGCTGAGGCGGAGCGCCGTGACCACCGCCGCCTGGGCCGTGAGCTGGACCTGTTCTCCTTCCCGAAGAACATTGGCCCCGGCCTGCCGGTGATTCACCCTAAGGGTGGCGTGATTAAGCGCGAGATGGAAGACTACGTGCGTACCCGCCACATTCAGGAGGGTTTCCAGTACGTCAGCACCCCGCACATTTCGAAGGAAGACCTGTTCTACACTTCCGGTCACCTTCCGTACTATGCGGACGGCATGTTCCCCTCCATGGAGCTGGATAACGGTAACTACCGTCTGAAGGCTATGAACTGCCCGATGCACAACGAGATTTACCGTTCTCGTGGCCGTTCGTACCGTGAGCTGCCGCTGCGTTTCTTCGAGTTCGGCACCGTGTACCGTGACGAGAAGTCCGGCGTGCTGCAGGGCCTGACCCGTGTGCGCATGATTAGCCAGGACGACTCGCACTCGTACGTGACGAAGGAGCAGGCACCGGACGAGGTGCGTCACCTGCTGAAGTTCATGCTGAGCCTGCTTGAGGACTTCGGCATGACTGACTTCTACCTTGAGCTGTCCACCCGCGACACTGAGGGCGATAAGAAGGATAAGTTCATCGGTACTGATGAGCAGTGGGAAGAGGCTACCGCGGTTCTGGAGCAGGTTGCGAAGGAGACCGGCCTGGAGCTCGTTCCGGATCCCGGTGGAGCTGCGTTCTATGGCCCGAAGATTTCGGTGCAGGCGAAGGACGCGATTGGCCGTACCTGGCAGATGTCGACTGTTCAGTATGACTTCAACCAGCCGAGCCGTTTCGGTCTGGAGTACCAGGCTGCTGATGGTACCGTGCAGGAGCCGGTCATGATTCACTCGGCGAAGTTCGGCTCGATTGAGCGCTTCCTGGGTGTGCTGACTGAGCACTATGCGGGTGCGTTCCCGGCGTGGCTGTCGCCGGTTCAGGTTATTGGTGTTCCGGTGGCTGAGGCGTTCAACGACTACATGACCGAGATTGCGGACAAGCTGCGTGCGCACGGTGTGCGTGTTGAGGTGGATTACGGTTCGGATCGTTTCACGAAGAAGATTCGTACCGCGTCTACTGAGAAGGTTCCGTTCATTCTGATTGCTGGCGGTGAGGATGCGGAGCACGGCGCTGTTTCGTTCCGTTTCCGCGGTAACAAGCAGGAGAACGGTGTGCCCGTGGATGAGGCTGTGGCACGTATTGTGGAGCATATCCGCAACCGCGTGAACGAAGACCCGAAGCCCAGCACGGAGGCTGCTGAGTAACACTAGGCTTTCTGGTCTAGCTCACATATAGAAACCACCCCCTTTGCGGCGACAAGCTGCGGAGGGGGTGGTTCTGTGTGCCTTGAGGAGGCGAGGGTGGGGGAGCGCGGTGGGTGCAGAAAGCTGTGTTGTGAGGGGAGTTTTTAGCCCCAGAGTGCTAGCGTGGTAGTAAGGCGAACGTCCATAGTCATTCAGAAAATGGGTAGCTGGAT
>NZ_JABZXW010000076.1 GCF_015265375.1 Rothia sp. (in: high G+C Gram-positive bacteria) | reverse complement strand
GAGTGTGTATGCGCTCGCGGGGCTTCTCTATACGTTCTATCTATGCTCTAGCGTCGGCCTACGAACCAGTCCGACAGCTTATCGAGACGCGCCTGAATCTGCTCGGCAGAAGCCTGCGCGACCGCCGGGCCGCCACAAATCTTACGCAGCTCATTATGAATCACGCCATGCGGCTGACCCGAACGAATCGACCACGCCGCCACGTTCTTCGCCAACTTATTGCGCAGCGCCTTCAGCTGGCGGTGATCCACCACCGAAGGTGCCGCGGTTGCGGGGCGGCGAGCCGCGTGCTCACGCTGATGCGCGCGCAGCAGCGTACCGACCTGCTCGGCGTCCAGCAGGCCCGGAATACCCAGGAAGTCCTGCTCCTCCTCACTACCCACAGCAAGGTTGCCGGAGGCGAACTCGGCACCGTCGAAGAGCACGCCGTGGAAGGACGCCTCAGAGCCGAGCGCCTCGAACTTGCCGCGTGCCAACTGCTCGGAGGCGCGCTCCTCGCGGTTCGCTTCCTCGAGCAGGTGGTCGTCCAGGCCCTCGACCATGGGGTCGATTTCCTGGGGTGCGCCGCGGTCGAGAGCGTGGTCGCGCTCGACCTCCATATCGTTGGCGAGCATCATCAGCTGCGGCACCGAGGGCAGGAACACGGATGCGGTTTCGCCGCGCTTGCGGGCACGCACAAAACGACCGATAGCCTGCGCAAAGAACAGCGGCGTGCTGGTGCTGGTGGCGTACACGCCCACGGCGAGGCGGGGCACGTCCACGCCTTCAGACACCATGCGCACGGCGACCATCCAGCGCTGCATGCCCTCACGGAACTCGTCGATTTTCGCGGAGGCTTCGCGGTCGTCCGAGAGAATCACGGCGGGGTATTCGCCGGTAATCTTCTGCAGCTGTTCAGCGTAGGCTTTGGCGTCCGCGTGGTCGGTGGCGATGACGAGCGCGCCAGCGTCGGGCACGGTGCGGCGCACCTCGGTCAGGCGCTTGTCGGCGGCGGCGAGCACGGTCGGAATCCATTCGCCGTTGGGGTCCAGAGCGGTGCGCCACGCCTGGGAGGTGATGTCCTTGGTGAAGCCCTCACCGAGGTTTGCCGCCATTTCCTCACCTGCGGAGGTGCGCCAACGCATCTGGCCCGAGTACGCCATGAAGATAACCGGGCGCACCACGTGATCCTTCAACGCAGGACCGTAACCGTACGAGTAGTCAGCCTTGGAGCGGCGGATACCGTCGTTGTCGACCTCGTAGGTGACGAACGGAATCGGGGAGGTATCCGAACGGAACGGGGTACCGGTTAGCGCCACGCGGCGGGTCGCATCGTCAAATGCCTCGCGCAGGCCGTCGCCCCAGGAGAGGGAATCGCCGGCGTGGTGAATCTCGTCAAAAATCACGAGGGTCTTCGTCGCCTCGGTGTTGCGGGCGTGCAGCTGCGGCTTATTCGCCACCTGCGCGTAGGTCAGCGCCACACCCTTATAGTGGCGGCTGATGGTCACGTCCGCGTTCTTGAAGTTCGGGTCAATCGGAATACCAACCTTCGCGGCGGCGTCTGCCCACTGCTTTTTCAGGTGGTCGGTGGGTGCCACAACAATGAGCTGGCGGACCGTGCCGCGGTTGAACAGTTCCTTGGCGAGGGTCAGCGCGAAGGTGGTTTTACCCGCGCCGGGGGTTGCGACCGCCATGAAGTCGCGGGGGTTCGTTTCGAAGTACTTCTGCATGGCTTCTGCCTGCCAAGCACGCAGGTGCACGGAAGTACCCCACGGGGCACGGTTAGGATAGGCCGGGGAGAGCTTCGGCTTCACCATACTGTCGAATAGTGTAGGTTCCTCTGCGGGTGCGCTCATTCTCTCCTTCTTCCTCGTCTGCCTCTGCTAGTTGCCTCTGCCGACTCAGAGCTAGTTGCCTCAGCGCAGGCACCTCTCCCCCGTTAGGAGGTGGGCGTCTGGTGTTCCTGATGCTCTGGTGTTTCTGGCGGTCCGGGCACAGCGAGGTTAAATTCTAGCACCACATCCGCGGGTTGGGCCGGGCTGTGGTGCAAGAATTTGGTGCTCGTCAGCAAAGTCTCATGAGGCGTTTAGAACCTTTGGTCTTCGCTACTAAGCATGTTATTCAGATGTATTTATTCAGGCGTATTGCCCAGGTTGTATTGTCTGGGGTGTATTGCCTAGCGCGTATTATTCGCCGGAGCCGTTGTCGCCGTCGTTGCCGGGTGCGAGGCCTTCGTAGATTTCCTTGCACTGCGGGCAGACGGGGAACTTCTGCGGGTCGCGGCCGGGTACCCACATCTTGCCGCAGAGGGCACGCACGGGTTCACCGGTCAGTGCCGATTCGAGGATCTTTTCCTTGCGTACGTAGTGGGAGAAGCGCTCGTGGTCGCCGGGCTCAGAAAGCTGGGTTTCTTCGCGTTCGAGCAGAGCGGTGCCGCCTGCGGTTCCGGGGCCAAAGGGGTCTTCGATGCCTTCGATCGAGCTCATGTTTCTCCTTGATGATGAGGTGGGATACATAGGGTGAGGGGTGCCGCCGCATGGGTGGGCGGTCGGCGCCTTATCTATTTTAGTAGCTATTGGGAGGTGCTGGACCCCCGGGCGGTCAATATGGAGGTAGACCACAGCTGGGCCATAGACTCTTAGGTATTGCGGTGAGCTTCTTTCCGCTAGAAGTTCGGGCGGCACAGAAAAGGGGTTCCACGCCAGGCTTAGTACCTAACACGGAACCCTTCTCTTTTATTCCTGATGTGCTAGAGCTTCGACTCTTGCTAGTTTGCCTGGAAGCGTGCCACACGCTCCAGCATCTTGGAGCTGACCTTGTCGTAGCGGTGACCGCCCCACGCCACGCCGCCCACGAGCAGCGCGGCACCAATCAGCAGCTGAATCAAGCCACCATAGACGAGGGTCAGCACATCCTGCGTGACGAAAATATACACGACAACGGAGATACCGCCGGGCAGGGCACTGAGCATCACCAGAAATATAGAGAGCATCAGCAGCAGTTGCTTAGCAAAGCCGTCAGTATTCTTCGGGTTCTTAAACGGGTTAGCCCCGGGAGGCGCCACGGGCGGACTGATGAAGGTATCCAGCACACAGCCCATACCAGCCGCCGCAGCGAACACGCCCAGCTGGTGCATCAGCACAATGGGGACGAGTTCCAAGTGTCCGTTGGCTACGCAGGCAACAAAAATCATCACCACCACGACCGGAACCATCAGGATGCTGTAACCCCAAAGACGGCCGAGACGATCGTCAATACCGCGTAGCGGGGAGAGCACATGCAGGCTGAATGCGGTGTTGTCGTAGGAGACGAGGTAGCACATGTAGTAGCCGGTGAAAACGGTGCAGAAGTACATCCAGAATCCGAAGAGCTGCATGACGCCGCTATTGATAATCTGGTTGGCTTCAGCCGCGTTGATGCCATTAAAATCAACATGAGTTTTAACGGACCCTACAGAGCTCAGGAACAGCGGCATGCCCACCGTCAGTATCAGGTAAAGCATGGCGGTGCTTACGGTTAGCAACTGCAGACGGTTGTCTTTCATGAATGAGTGCAGGGTTCGTGCTGCCACGGCGCCACGCGGGGTTGCGGGGAACCGTGCAAACAGGCCCAAATCGCCTGCAGCGACTTCGGCAGCGCTGGCGTGGTGGGCGCTACCGCCCACATTCGCCATGGAGCGTGCCAGGTTCTTACCCCACAGCCACCAACCGCCGACCAGGTAGACGAGGGTCAGAGCCAGGCAGCCAAGGGCGGCGCCCATATTGCCGCTCGCCATAAAGTAGGGCACCGCAAACGCGGAGCCGAAGGGGGTCACGCTGAGCCACGGCAGGTAGGGCAGCACCTCTTCCCAGTGCTTGGTCAGGTAGGTTATCGTTCCACCGAAGATAAAGCCGGCGCTCATCATCAGTAGCATGGCAACGATCATCAGGGTGTTGGCGATGCGCGGGTTATCGTTCAGCGCCATGCCCAGGCGGTTAGCGAGGCGCGCCCACACCATGAGGTTCGCAAGGCCGAGCACGCAGCAGATGAGGTACACGACCAGCGCGAGCGGCTGCGATATAAACGTGATAGCGCCCAGCAGCACGGCAATGATGCTGGCGATGCCGGGGATACCCACGAACCCGCCGAGGAACTGGCCCTTCTGCAGGGTGGAGGGTTTGATGGGGAAGAGCACGAATCGGCTCTCGTCCAAGGTGCCGTCCAGTCCGCTAAAGAAAATGGGGACAATAGCCCAGGCGAGCGCAATAACCGCGCCTACCAGGAGGGTTCCGAGCTGACCGTATTCGGGTACCTCCGAGTTAGCGATAAAGTATGCGGAGCCGAGGCCGAAGAGCATACCGCCCGCGTAGAGCGCCGCAAAAATCAGGCCGATCAGTGCCCAGATGCTGCGGCGGAAGGAAGCGAGCACATACTGCCACTTTAGTGAGACGAGGTGCCCAACCATGACAATCCTTCCGAGGAGGTGCGGCCGCCGACCAGCTGCACAAATCGTTCTTCAAGGCTCACGCCGGCGCGTACTTCGTCGACGGTTCCGGCGGCGAGAATACGGCCGGAGTCCATGACGGCTACGTGGTCGCACAGGCGCTGGACGAGGTCCATCACGTGCGAGGAGATAATGACAGTTCCGCCGGAGGCAACGAAGCCACGCAGAATGTCCTGAATATTGGCGGCAGAAACCGGGTCGACCGCTTCGAAAGGCTCATCCAGGATCAATACGGAGGGCGCGTGAACGAGAGCGGCGGCGAGCGCAATCTTCTTGGTCATACCGGCGGAGTAGTCGGCAACGGCACGACCCGCAGCGTCGGTCAGGTCCATGGCCGCGAGCAGATCCTTAACGCGGGAGGCGACGGTTTCCTTATCGATTCCGTGCAGGTAGCCGGAGTAGGTGATGAGCTGCTCGCCGGTGAGCTTGTCGAAGAGGTGCACGCCGTCGGGCAGCACGCCCAGGTGTGCCTTGGCTTTGAGCGGGTCGGTCCACATGTCGATGCCGCGCACGTATGCGGTGCCTTCGTTGGGCTTGAGCATGCCGGTGACCATGGAGATGGTGGTGGTTTTACCGGCACCGTTGCGGCCGACCAGTCCGTAGAAGGATCCGGAGGGGATGTCGAGGTTGATGCGGTCGACGGCGACCTTCTGACCGAATGCCTTGGTGAGGCCGCGGATTTCGATGGCGGGGCGGGCGCCAGCGGTCGGTGCGGTCTGCGGGGTGACGGGTAGCTGCGGTGCTACCGATGCGGGAACTACAGCTTCTGGAGCTGCAGGCTCGAGGTTTGTAGCTTCCGGCGCTGCAAATTCGGGGACTATAGCTTGAGGTACTGCCGCGGCGGGGGTTGCCTCTACTGCGGTCTCTTGTACCGGGCTGGTCTCTTGTACCGGGTTCTGCGGTGAACCTGGTTCTTGCGGGTTCGGGTCCTGGGGAAAGTGACTAGTGTTCATATTTTCACCCTATCACCCTTGTAGAAAGGTCTACAGGCTTTGGCTATAAAACCCGCATATTACGCATCCGTCATGCAGTATATGGACATTCCGGGGCTCTACATATAGCGTCCTAGCGCGCTATCTGTCAGATTGGGCTGGCCGTTCTCCCCACCCTCAAAACCGCCAAAAACTGCAAAAACAGAACGGGCTACCGCCTACCCCGCAGCCCGAGTGCAGGGGTAGACGATAGCCCGTCCGTATTCAACGTTTCAGCCGCCTAGATTAGCCAGAGCTAGCTAGACCGGCTCATGACGTTTCCCGGGTGACAGCTATTTTTAGAACAGCGCCATGGTCAGCGCCGCACGCGCCTTGACGGTGCGCGGGTCAGATGCACCCACCACGTCGAAGAGCTGCACGAGGCGCTCGCGCACACGCGCCTTATCGTCGGGACCTACCGCGCTGAACAGGCGCAGCAGACGGTTGTATGCGTCCTCCACGTGACCACCGACCAGGTCCAGGTCGGCTACGTTGAACGCGGCGTCAATGTTCATGGGATCTGCCGCGGCCGCCGCACGTTCGGTTGCCATGTCCAGGTCCTTCACGCGGGCGAGCAGTTCAACCTGTTCCAGGCCGAGCTTCGCTTCCTTATCGCCGGGGTTCTCGGTGATTGCCTTGCGGTATGCGGCGCGGGCGCCCTCCAGGTCGCCGCGGTCAAGGGCGGCGACGGCTTCGGCATGCAGGGGCGGCAGGGGCTTTTCGTCGTCAGGAACGACCGGGTCAAAGCCGCCGGGCAGCTGGTACTGTGCCGCGAGCTGCAGAACCTGAGAGAGCACATCGCCGAGGTCTTCTGCGCTGACCGGGCCGGTGTAAATCGGTGCCGGGCGGCCCGCCAGAACAGCAACACCCGCGGGCACGCCGCTCACGCCGAATGCCTGGGCAGCTTCGGGGAGCTTGGTGACGTCCACGGCGGCGCAAATCATGCTACCTGCGGCGGAGTCAACGAGCTTCTGCACGCCTTCGAGCATCTGCAGAGAGGAGGGCGAGTGCGGCGCGTAGAGCGCAAAAATCACGGCACCCTGGCTGGAAAGCTGCACGAACTTCTGGAACTCTTCGGGGGTGTTGACCTCGTAACGCCAGGTGGGGGCGGAGGGGGTCTGCTCGCCGCCCTGTTCGCCAGCAGACTGTGCCGCGTTGGGGTTCAGTTCCATGGCGTTGCGTACGGAGGCGGGAATCTCCGGCGCTACCCCGTTCTGCGCTGCACCACCCTGCGCGACGTTACCCTGTGCCGCGTTCTGGGATGCGCCGCGGTCTGCCGGATCAAAAATAATGCTCATCCTGGGCTCCTTTACGTTCTGTACCTATTGTTGCGTGCAGGCTAGATCCTTCACGCGTTCCTTCCTCTATTATCCCCACAATGCGCCGTTGCGAGCGCGCGTTCCCTGCCGCCTACGCTCTGAGCTCATGCCGGGACTAGCGCTTAGGCTAATCCTTGAACAGCGCGCAGATACCTCTCCCACTTGCGCTCCCCTGCCCTGGGATTCGCCCTTGGGCTTCACTGCTGACGCCGTAACAAAGTAAACCAGCCGGTAGAATGGCACAGTAGAGAAAAAATACCCGGAAATGTTCCGGAAAGGAAGAGCATGAGCGAGAAGAAACCCTCAGCAGCTCCCGAAGAGACGACATCGTCCTCCGAGACACGCAAGAAGGAATCCCTCACCGATCAGCTAACGGAGACCTTCAGCGAGATAACCGAGAGCATTAGCCAGGTGCGTTCCAAGCGCCGCCGCGCGTCCATGCCTCCTACAGATACCATTCCGGTGGTCCCCTCCGCTTCTGAGGATGCGCCTCCCGCACCGAAGGTGGTCGGCAACGGCAAGACCTCGATGATGCATAACCCGGTCGCTTTTGGTTTCCTCATGACCGTGGGCGTGGGTCTGGCGCTCTTCGCCTACTACATTTTCAATAATGTAGGTGCCCTGGTGGGTTGGGTGACCGGCGCTATTTTCATTGCTCTGGGTCTGGACCCGATTGTGCGCCGCCTGGAGTCTTGGGGCATTAAGCGCGGTATCGGCGTGATTGCTGTGCTTGCTGGTTTTGCTGGCGCTGTGACCGGCCTGGTCATGACGATTGGCCCGGTCATTAGCGAGCAGGCGTCTAAGTTTGTCCAGTATGCGCCGGGTATTTATCAGAACACGATTGATTCTGATTGGTACCACGAGCTTGATCAGCGTTTTGACATCAGCACCTGGGTGAATGAGAACGTCCCGAAGTTCTTGGAATCAACGTTCTCTTCGTCGCAGGTCAATAGCTTCATGTCGAGCCTGGTTTCTGCGGGTTCTACCCTGGCGCAGAGCGTGACCGGCGTGATTATTGTGCTGTTCCTGTCCCTGTACTTCCTCACGTCAATGGACACGATTAAGGCGTGGGGTGTGCGTTTGGCGCCGGCGTCTAAGCGTGTGCGCGTCAAGTACATTACCGACAAGATTACTGAGTCGGTGGGTAACTACGTGATGGGCCAGGCGATGGTAGCCATTCTGAACGCCCTCTTCGCATTCTTCATAATGTTGTTCTTGGGCTTTAGCTTCCCGCAGTTGATGGCTTTGGTCGTTATGATTCTGGCGTTCATTCCGCTGGTTGGTGGCGTGATTGCGCTGATTTTGACCTCGCTGATTCTGCTGACTCAGGACTGGAGTCTGGCGCTGTGGTTTGCGGTGGCGTACTTCCTGTACTTGCAGGTGGAGGCGTACCTGATTTCTCCGCGTATTATGGCTCGCGCTGTCTCGGTTCCTGCCGGTGTTGCGATTATTTCGGTGGCTGCCGGTGGCGCGCTCTGGGGCGTGCTGGGTGCGCTGATTGCTATTCCGGTGGCAGCTTCCATGCTGATTCTGGTGCGTGAGGTGTTCATTCCTCGCCAAGATCAGCTGTAGTCACCTCCCAGCTGTAGTCACCTCCCAGCTGTAGTCACCTCCCAACTGCAGTCATTTCTAGGTTCTCTACGCGTTCCCTGTTTCTTCCACCGAGCAGGCATTTAAGACAAAAGGCGGCGGCTTTGGATGTTCTATCC
>NZ_JABZXW010000075.1 GCF_015265375.1 Rothia sp. (in: high G+C Gram-positive bacteria) | reverse complement strand
GGGGAGGGACTGGGGGCTCATGATGGGCTCCTTGTGGGTGTGGACTGCGCTGATGCAGTGTTTGCAGTGTAGAGTGGGTGGCTCGCGTGCTCGGGAGGCGGGGTTTCCGCCTGTAGGAGCGCCTGCTATCTGCGGTGATGGGCGGGCAGGTCAAGCCATGCAAAATAATGTGACCTAAAGCTATGTTCTAAGCCACATTTAATATTTTTAGTAGTGTACACCACATATCTCACCGCAGGTGCGCAACACGATAAATATTTCTAAATTATTACGCCCGAGCATATATCCACACCGCCAGAGCACGCTGCCAGAGCCTCCTACATCTCTGCATACCCGCCCCTCCCCCGCCTCCCAAAATAGCCAGCGGGCACAACAAAGCGGGCCGAATGCGCGCATACGCATTCGACCCGCTCATAGGGCAGGAACCCCTAGGAGTTCATCCAGCCCACAGCAGTCCAGTCCATCGACTTGTACAGGTGCGGACCGTAGTTAGCCAGATTCTTCTTGACCATCACAAAGTCAGGACCGTTCGTAATGGTACCCAGGAAGGCGAACTCAGCCATGTGCTTCTTCTCAATCTCGTTGCAGGCGAGGTTACGTTCCTTGTCATCCTCAATGAGAGTCATAGCATCAATGAGGGCGTCAATTTCCTTGCTGCCAATACCTTCGTTGTTCTCGGAGTAGTAGAACTGCTTGGTACTCTCGGTCGCGTCAGCAGAGACCGAGTAGCCACTGAAGGAAATATCGTAGTCCCAGTTGCCCAGAATGGTGGCGAACTCGCTATCGGCGTGTTGATCGATCCGGATCTCAATGCCGACATCCTTCATCTGCTGGGTGAAGGTCTGAGCCTTACCCTTGTTGGTCGGATCATCACCGAAAACCACCACGGCGCAGCCGGCCTTCGTGCCGTCCTTCTCGTAGTAGTCGCCATTCTTGGTGTAGCCGGCGGCCTCCAGAATTTTCTGCGCCTCCGAAACACTATTATTCGGGGTCGGGTAAGAATCCTGGTAGTAGGGCGAGAAGGGCATGTGAATCATCGAACCGGGAATAGCTTCCTCGTAGGGCAGACCCTGGAACTGAATCTTTGCGAGTGCTTCACGGTTGGTGCCGACGAAGATTGCCTTACGCAGGGCAGCGTCCTTGACGCGGCGGGGATTGATATCCAGGCCGCCGGCGTAGAGGCGGGTGCCCTTACGCAGTTCGGTACCCGCAATGTTCTTCACCTCGGCATAGGTGGAGGAGGTGCTTGCACCGATAGCGTCAATTTCGTCATTCTTGAACGCGGCACGCGCAGCACTGGACTCCATCTGGGTAAAGACAATCTTGTCCAGCAGGGGCTTGGTGCCCCACCACTTGTCATTGGGTACAACACTGAAGGTCTTCGCGGTGGAGTCCCAGCCCTTATCCGCCAGGGTGAAGGGGCCAGCCCAGTACTCGGGGTGGGGCGCATCCACGAAGCCGTTGTTGAAGAGCTCGACGTCTTCCAGTGCGGGGTGCAGAATCTCAGAGAAGAGGCTCTGCAGCGGGTAGAAGGGCTTGGAGAAGGTGACGGTTGCGCTGTAGTCGTCTTCGCCCTTTTCTACGGATTCGACGAATTCGTAGATGCCGCTGGTGACAATGTTGTAGCCGTTATCCAGGCTCTTGAAGATGTTCCAGGTGGACTGGAGCGCCTTGTAGGTGATGGGGGTGCCATCGTTGAAGACAGCCTTGGGGTTGAGCTTGACGGCAACCTGAATCTTGTCGTCCTTCTTGCTGTGCTCGAAGGAGACAGCGAAGTCGGTATTTAGCTTGTAAGTGCCATCAAAGTCGAGGTTCCACAGGCCCGCCTGGCTGATGGTGCTCATAACGTTGACGTTATCGCTGGTGTTACCGCTCTGGGTGTAGAAGTTAAAGTTCGGGCCGATGGATCCGGCGGGCAGGCGCAGGGTGCCGCCCTTCTTCAGGCTGTTCACGTCCTGAGCGTTGATATTGTAGAGGTCTTCGATATTGGCACCGGCGCCGGCGGCCTTGGTCTTTTCAGAGCTTGCGCTGCCGTTGCCGCAGGCGCTGAGCAGACCCACAGCTCCCAGAGCCGCGGTGCCGCCGATGAGGGCGCGGCGGCTGAAGCTGTTCTTGGTCGCTTCGTGGCTGCTCGCGGTGTATGCGGTCTTGGCGGTCATGGGAGTGGTTTCCTTCTGTCTTGTGCGGGCGGGCGTATCCCGTATCCCCGAAGTAATGATTATTTATACAGAGTACTGCATAACTTTGTATAACTCCACTGTAGCGCGCCTCAGGATCGAAAACCAAGTATTTTTACAATATTTCTTAATATTTATCGTGTCTTTTGGATATTCATACTATGCATACGCTGTTTTTGCGCGAATTTTTCGGATTTTAACGGATAGCTATGCCACCGCTCCCCCGCATCGGTACATAAAAGCACCCAAAGCACCCCCTCGAGAAATGCAAAAAGTGTCCACCCGGATAATCCGGGTGGACACTTTCAATAGCTCTAGGCTATTCACCTAGGAGGTGAAGGGAAGAGGACTTACTTAGCCCAACCGACCTTCTCCCAGTGAATGCCGGTGCCCTGGAAGAGGGACACGCCGTAGTTGCGCAGACCCTTCTTCACGAACTTGTACTCGGGGCCGTTGATGAGCGGAATCAGCACTGCGAACTCAGCCAGGTGCTTCTTCTCGATCTCGTTGCAAGCCAGGTTGCGTTCCTTGTTGTCAGCAATGAGCTTCATCTTTGCAATCATCTCATTGATCTCATCGGAACCGGCTTCCTCGGGCTTACGGCGCATGTAGAACTGCTCGGTAGCCTCGGTAGCATCCGGGGAGCTCGGAGCGAAACCCGAAGAGGTTGCGTCGTAATCCTTGGAGGCCATGGTCTTGTTAAACTCGCTAACAGCACGGGAGTCAAGCTCAGCATTAATGCCTGCAGACTTCAGCTGCTGAACCAGGGTCTGACCGACAGCCTTGGAGGTGGGGTCCTCACCGAAGATGGAGAACTTGAAGGCAGCCTGCTTGCCGTCCTTCTCGTAGAACTCGCCGTTCTTGGTGTAACCTGCCTCTTCCAGAATCTTGGCAGCTGCAGCAGCATCGTTGTTCGGAGTCGGGTAAACGTCCTGGTAGTACTCGTTGAAGGGCATGTGAATCATCGAGCCGGGAAGCTTCTCTTTGTAATCCAGGCCCTGGAAACGAATCTTGGCGAGAGCCTCACGGTTCAGACCAGCAACCACAGCACGACGCAGAGCAACATCCTGCATGCGGGCGGGGTTCATGGTCACGCCACCGGAGAACAGGCGAGCGCCTCGGCGAATCTCGGTGTTAGCAACTTCCTTGAGCTCATTGTATGCAGAAACAGTAGTAGCACCAATCGCATCAAGCTCATCGTTCTTGAATGCTGCGCGCTCAGCAGCGGAATCCATCTGACGGAAGACGATACGCTCCAGAACGGGCTTCTCGCCCCACCACTTCTCATTGCGGGTCAGGGTCAGGGTCTTCTCGGTGGAGTTCCAGCCACCTTCAGCAATGGTGAAGGGGCCAACCCAGTACTCGGGGTGCGGCTTGTCAACGAAACCAGTGTTGAAGAGTTCCTTGTCCAGCAGAGCCGGGTGCATAATGCCAGCGAAGAGGGTATCCAGCGGGTAGTAAGGTGCGGAGAAAGTTACCTTCACCTTGAAGTCATCACCGTCGCGCTCCACGGAAGCAATGCTGCTGTAGATGCCGCTGGTACCAATCTTGTAGCCGCCATCGGTGCTCTTGAGGACCTCCCAGGTAGCCTGCAGAGCCTTGTAGTCGATGGGGGTACCGTCGTTGAACTTAGCCTGGGGGTTCAGCTCAATGGAGACAACGGGCAGACCGTTTTCTTCGGAAACATCGAAGCTCTTCGCGAAATCGGGAGCCAGAGTGCGCTTACCCATGGGGTCACCCTGCCACAGACCTGCGTAAGCTACGGGGCTCATAGCAGTCTGGGTGTACAGGGAGTTGCCGTCCGCGCTGAAAAGGTTGAAGTCCGGACCAATACCGGGAATAGCCAGGCGCAGAGTGCCGCCATCCTTCAGCTCAGATACAGCTGCCTCACCAAGGTCATAAAGCTCCTTGGCATCGGTGCCCACGGTTGCACCCTGGGTGGTTGCCTTGGAGTCCTTGGACGAGCCGCACGCAGCCAGTACGCCCACGGTACCCAGTGCTGCAGCGCCACCGAGAACGGTACGACGGTTCAGGATGAAATTCTTCTCCATGAGAGTGTCCTCTTATACGTTTGACCCTCAATAATCCCGCAGGAAAGCGTCAAGGATTCCCTGCTCATGCGCCGCCCAAAGGGTGCGGTGAGCGATGAATTAGTGCCGGTCTATGAATGTGTTCCTTCGGGTACGCCCCTAGCGGCGTGCCCATGGCTTAATTATGGCTTACTGCCCGCGTGAAAGCCCGCCCATAAATATTCATATCTTGAATGGTGAGAAAGGTTATACCTAGTCAGGGCGGTTTTGCCTGTTTCCTGGGGCGTTTCAGTGCCTAGCGCCACATTCTGCGGCTCCCAGCGTCTCACTAGGTGACAATCTCGAACAACGTACAAGCCCGCCGATACCGGGCATAAAAAACCCGAGGGGCGAATATTCAACGAATATTCGCCCCTCGGCACACATGCGACTTATTCAGCCGACTCTAGAGCTACACCGTAGCGGCCTCAGCCTCCGGGAAGTAGCAAGCATAACCGTGATCCTCACCCTCAACGTGGGTCAGTTCCGGCATCTCCTCCAGGCAACGACGCTTCTTGTCCTCAGGCAGGAGCTTGAAGACCGGGCAGCGGCTCGAGAAGCCACAGCCCTTAGGCGCGTTCACCGGAGTGGGCAGGTCGCCCTCAAGCATAATGCGGTGGCGCTTTGCCTCAACCTCGGGATCCGGAACCGGAATCGCCGAGAGCAGTGCACGGGTGTACGGGTGAATCGGGTTGTCGAACACCTGGTCGACGTCACCAATCTCAACGATACGACCCAGGTACATCACTGCAACGCGGTCGGATGCGTGGCGAATCACCGCGAGGTCGTGAGCAACCATCAGGTAGCTCAGGCCCAGGTTTGCACGCAACTCCTCCAGCAGGTTGATCACACCAGCCTGGACGGACACGTCCAGTGCGGACACCGGCTCATCCAGAACCACGAGCTTAGGGTTAACGGCAAGCGCACGAGCAATACCGATACGCTGACGCTGACCGCCAGAGAACTGGTTCGGGAAGCGGTTCACGTGGTCGGGTTGCAGACCCACAATGTGCATCAGCTCGATGACGCGCTTCTTGATGTCTGCCTTGTTCATGCCCTGGTTTTCCAGGGGCTCAGCCAGCACCTCGTAAACGGTGAAGCGCGGATCCAGAGCACCGGTGGGGTCCTGGAACACCATCTGCTGGTTCTTACGCAGCTCAAGAATCTCACCTGCGGACTTGCCGTCCTTGGTGGAGGTTCCGTTAATCAGAATCTCACCGTCGGTGTTCTTGTTGAACTCCATGATTTCCAGCAGGGTGGTGGTCTTACCACAACCGGACTCACCCACGATGGAGAAGCACTCGCCTTCGCGAATGTCGAAGGACAGGCCGTTCACAGCCTTCACAGTGCCCACGCGGCGCTTAATCAGCGCACCCTTCATGAGCGGGAAGTGCTTCTTGACGTTGCGGACCTCCAGAACGGGGGCACGCTCCTCACGCGGAATACCGTCGTACTTCGATACCGGGGGTTCCGGAACCGGGTACAGCTCGTCAGCGGTCTTACCGACCAGCTCCTGAGAGATGGTGCAGGAGGAGTAGTGACCCTCGCCGACGCCTTCCAGCAGCTGCAAATCGGGCTCGCCGTTGGAGTCCTGGCAGCACTGGCCACCGCTCTTAGCAATGGGGCAACGCGGGCGGAAGGAGCACGCGGTCACCGGGTTAATCAGGTTCGGAGGGGTACCCTCAATCGGAACCAGGGAGACCTTCTCGGAACGGTCCACACGCGGGACCGCACCCAGCAGACCGATGGTGTACGGGTGGGAGGGATGCTTGTACAGGTCCTCTGCCTTAGCAATCTCCACCGGCTTACCGGCGTACATCACCAGAATGTCGTCAGCCATACCAGCCACAACACCGAGGTCGTGGGTAATCATGATGGTCGCTGCGCCGGTCTCTTCCTGAGCCTTCTGCATAACCTCCAACACCTGCGCCTGAATGGTCACATCCAGTGCGGTGGTGGGCTCATCGGCGATGAGCACGCGGGGGTCATTCGCAATCGCCATAGCGATCATGATGCGCTGACGCATACCACCGGAGAACTCGTGCGGGAAGGAACGCAGGCGGTCAGCCGGCGAAGGAATACCCACCATACGCATCAGTTCGATGGAACGGTCCTTGATAGCCTGCTTGCTCATGCCCTTGTTGTGGACCTTGAGCACCTCAGCAATCTGGTCACCAATGGTGTACACGGGGGTCAGCGAGGACAGCGGATCCTGGAAAATCATAGAGATTTCCTTGCCGCGGTATGCGCACATTTCCTTATCGCTCAGACCCAGCAGCTCGGTGCCGTTGTACTTAACCGAACCGGTGATGTCAGCGGTGGTCGGGTGCAGGCCCATGATCGCCATGGAAGCAACGGACTTACCGGAACCGGACTCACCCACAATACCCAGGGTCTTACCGGGGTACAGGTCAAAGTTCACACCGCGAACAGCGTGCACGACGCCATTCTCAGTGTTGAAGCGGACGTTGAGGTCCTTAACGCTCAGAACGGGAGAGGTACTCATTAGTTCTTCGCCTCCTTTGCAGCGGCAGCAGGTGCCTCTGCCTTCTCGTTCTTCTTGGACTTCTTGATCTTACCGACCGACATCGAAGTCGGGTCGAATGCGTCACGCAGACCGTCGTTCATGAGGGCCAGCGGACCAACCAGCAGGAAGAAGAACAGAACCGGGAACCAGAACATGTGCGGCAGGGTGTTAATCTGCTGCGAAGCATCCGAAATCAGCGAGCCCAGCGAGTAGTTGGGGTACTTAATACCGATGCCGATGAAGGAGTAAGCGACCTCAGAGAGCACAGCGCCCATGATGCCGCTGGTGAAGTTCAGAACCAGCAGGGAGCCAATGTTCGGAACCAGGTGGCGCATCACAATCTTGAAGGGGTGCACACCCATGTAGCGTGCAGCCTTCACGAAGTCGCGGTTGATGAGGGACTGCGCCATTGCACGAATAACACGGGCGCTACCCATCCAGCCGAAGGCAATCAGCACTGCAGAGAGCAGAACCCAGGTGGGGACGCTCTTCTGAATCTGCTTACCAACCTGACCGTTAATCAGAATTGCCAGAATCAGCAGCGAGGGAACCATGATCAGGGTCTCGAGGATGAACAGCATAATCTTGTCAATCCAGCCACCGAAGTACGCCATCACACAACCGTAAACTGCGGAGATGAACACAGTGGCCAAACCGACGACCACACCAATCTGGAGAGAGGTCCAGACGGCCTCAGACATCATGGCGAACACGTCATTACCCGCGATGGTGGTACCGAACCAGTGCTCGGCCGAGGGGCCTTCACCCAGCGCCATGTAGTCAATGTCGTTGGGCTTGTACTTGGTCAGGTACTTACCGAACAGACCGAACAGACCCATGCCGATGAACACGCACAGACCGAAGACTGCAGCCTTGTTACGCAGGAAGCGGCGCAGAATAATAACGCTCTTGTTGATGACCTTGAAGTCACCGTTCTCCTGTACCACCGGTACGGAGGAAGTTGCAGTTACCTGACTCATGAGATCCTCACTCGGGGGTCGACGATGGTGGTAGCGATATCAGCGATGATCGCACCGACAGCGAACAGTGCAGAACCGTACGCGAGGGTCACGGTCGCAGCGTTCACGTCCTGCGCGGAAATGGAGTCAATCGACCACTTACCGATACCGGGCCATGCAAAGACGGTCTCGGCGAAGAATGCACCCGCAAAAATCATCGGAATCTGGTACGCGATGGACTGTGCCACGGGGATGAAGGAGACGCGCAGTGCGTGGCGAGTAATCGCCTGGTTACGGGTCAAGCCCTTAGCACGAGCGGTACGCACGAAGTCAGCGTTCACGTTATCGAGCAGGTACTGACGCTGTGCAATCTGGTAACCAGCCCAACCGAAGATGGTCATACAGAAGGTCGGCACGACGTAGTGCGCCGCCATATCCATGGTGATTTCCCAGAATCCGGTCAGACCCGGAGTCGAAATACCGGTCACATAGAAAATCTTCTCTCCACCATTAGCAACGGCGATGTTGTTGATAGTGGTCGCGCCCTGCTGCACCACGAAGTAAGCAACGGGAGCGGGGATGATGTAGACCAGGTAGGAGTAACCGGTGATAACACGGTCAGAGAACTTGTACTGGCGAGCTGCCGAGTACACACCCAGGGCAATACCAATCACAATCGAGAGAATGGTAGCCACCAGCAGCAGGCGGGTAGAAACCCACACGCGCTGGCCAAATTCCTGGTTAATGTACGCGCCGTTGGGGCTACGGCCCCAATCGAACTTGGTGACCACATTGGTCAGCCACTGAACGTAGCGGTCCCAGGGGTTCATTTCGGGATCGAGACCCAGGGATGCGAAGTTACGGTTCACCTGCTCGGGGCTAGGCTTCGGAACCTTTTCCTGCTCCAAGAGGGCAGGCTTCAGGGCAGTAACCGCTGCAAAGTAACCCATCGTGGTCGTAATAAAGACCATGACGAGGTACGTCAGCGATCGCTGGAGGATGTACCTAAACATGGGACGGTTCCCCTC
>NZ_JABZXW010000074.1 GCF_015265375.1 Rothia sp. (in: high G+C Gram-positive bacteria) | reverse complement strand
GGGGCGTATTAAAAAATCCTCATTTATTTTTTAAACGCGGGGTCTAAATAAAAGAAATGCATTCCAAAAATACCCGAAAAACTACGCCTAGAAATAAACCTTTTTAGTGTGGGTGATGCGGGTGACGAATCGAATCACGCCAATGAGCGCTCGACCCCAACCCAAAATGCAAAGCAAAAAACGTACCAAAACAGCAGAAGCCAAACGCGCACGCCATGTACACACCATAGGTCAGCATCACAAACTCAGAATCATGGCTCAGACCCGACGCCACAATCATCGTCAACGAAACAGCCAGAATGATAAGCCACGCAGCGCTCGCAGCCGCAATCACCCACGAGATAGCGCTCAACACCGGGTGAGGAACCCTAAACGTGCGCTCAGGGTCCTCAGAGGCGGGTACAGTCGCTACAGAAGCTGTAGCGGGGGCAGTAAGTGGAGCTGATGAACGCCACGGAATATGCGCATCAGCATGCTGACTGGAAACCTGCGCCGGACGCTGCGGGACGCCTCCAGCATCGGGAGGGGAAGAAAGATACGGTTGCTGCAATGCGGGCTCCTGGATGTGGGACCTTGCAAGAGAAGAAACAGCCTAGTTCCTACTTTCGCAAAAATGAGTATCGGCGATAGATTGAAAAATAGAGTGAGTAATTATTCTTTCTATAATTCAAGACTAGAAGTGAACCGCATAAAAAACGAGAGCATCAGCAAATAAGATGCAATATGACGCGAAAATTTCGAAAAACACAACGAAAAAGCAGTAAACCTCAACCTGAAGGTTCAGGGTAGGGTTATTAGACAGGGACCTTAGCCGTAAAACAACGGCACAGACACAGCAACAGCGAAAGGAACGAGCATGGGAATCATCCTCCCACTCCTCTACTTAGGGGTAGGAATCGGGCTCGCAATGTTGCTACCTGAGCACTGGGGTAACCGCCTGAAAGAAAGCGCCTCCGCCCTGCTGACCCGCTGGATCATTCCCACCGTCATCATCTACACCGTCGCCACCAGCCGCCCTGAGCTTTTCTTCGTTGCAACCTCCACCATGGTGTTGATGCTCCTCGGCGTGC
Organism: Rothia sp. (in: high G+C Gram-positive bacteria); assembly: GCF_015265375.1. GTDB lineage: Bacteria > Actinomycetota > Actinomycetes > Actinomycetales > Micrococcaceae > Rothia. The sequence goes on along the minus strand of NZ_JABZXW010000074.1, from coordinate 7,725 downwards.
TCTGTGCCGGACGCATCACCCGCGACCCTGTACAGAAGCTCGCCTTCGTGTACCTGAACGCGGGACTCTTCGGCATCCCCGTAGTTGCCGGATTCTGGGGCGAGGAAGCCGTGCGAGTCTACATCGGCGCGTATATCGGCAACTCCATCATGGGTAATATTCTGGGCACCTCGCTACTACGCGGTGGTTCCGGGGTAGACCCCAGGGTAGGGGAGAGCAACGCACCGGATGCACAAGCCACAAAGAGCCGTGGTGGAACCCTCCGCACGGTGCTGCGGGGCCTGCGTACCAGCCCGCCCGTTATCGCCGTGGTAATCGGTCTGCTCTGCCTGCCTGCGGGCTCTTTCCTGAGCCAGTACGGGGCAGGTTTCTACCGGGTGCTCACCTGGATTTTCAGCTTTATCGGACTGATTGTTTTGGGCATGTGGCTCGGCGCCGCCAAACTGCACCGCGCCGACCTGACCCGCGCCGCCGGATGGGCGTTCCTGCGCGCCGGGCTCGTGAGCGTCTACAGCGTCGGCGTGCTGGCGTTCGCCCGCTGGGTGCACGACGCTGCGGGCGTGCACTTTGACCAGTTGCTCGCGCATCCGCAGGTGCTTTTCCTTCTGGCTGTTCTGCCGCCAGCAGCTAATATCGTCATTCTGGAAACCCACTACCGGCATGAAGGCACCGCAGCCCCCGTCATTGCCGCAGGGGCGGCCGTCAGCGTAGGCATGATAGCCCTCGCCGTGCCAATCCTGCAGTTCGTCTTCGCCAGCTAAGTAGAGCCAAGAAAGCACGCCGGGAGAACACAGGAGACAACACAAAAGGAGGGCGGGGCATAAGCCTCACCCTCCTTCTGCTGTCTATCACCTTATCGGCACGCGGTAGCACTCAACGAGCTACAGCGCTTAGCGAACGATGTGGTACACCTTCGCCTCGTAGGGGCGCAGGGTCGAACCCGCGTCGTCCTTGTAGTTTGAGCTCACCAGCTCAACACGAGCACCAGCCTCACGAGCCTCAGAAAGCACAGCGAAGTCGCGCTCCTGCTCCTCGGCAGTGAAGTTCGAAACAACAAGCAAAGACTCGTTCGCGGGGCTGCCATCCGCACCACCGGTACGGGTGTACGCGTACACAGCCTCATCCTCGTTGTGCGGAACCTGAACCGAATCCACCGGAGCGAAGGCTGCGTAAACCATCAGGTCCTTCAGCTTGCCGCGGCGCAGAGCCACCAGCTGCTGGTAGTGGTAGAAGATCGAATCCTCATCCGCCAGAACAGCCTCAGCGTTAATCGCCGGGTAGTTCGGGTTCACAGCAATCCACGGGGTCACACCCTCGGGGCTGAAACCACCGTTAGCGGAGGCATCCCACTGAACCGGGGTACGAGCGTTATCGCGGCCCTTAATGTAAATCGCCTGCATCGCCTCTTCGTGGCTCAGACGCTTGTGATCAACGTGCATGTCCTCGTAGAAGCGGATCGAGTCACCATCGCGGTAATCCTCAATCGAATCAAACTTCACGTTGGTCATGCCCAGCTCTTCACCCTGGTAAATGTACGGGGTGCCCTGCATGAAGTGCAGAGTGGTCGCCAACTGCTTAGCGGACAGGGTGCGGAACTCATCCGAATCGTTACCGAAGCGGGAGACAACGCGCGGCTGGTCGTGGTTGTTCCAGTACAGCGAACCCCAGGCGTTACCCTCCAGAGTGGTCTGCCAGTCGTTCAGGATGCGCTTGAGCTCGGTCAGCTTGTACGGTGCGTAGGACCACTTGCCGCCCAGATTGCCGTTCGGGTCGTTATCCACGCCCATGTGATCGAAGTGGAAGATCATGTTCAGCTCACCGGTGTGGTAGCCAGCCCACAGCTTAGCGTCCTCGGGGCTGGTTGCGCTGGTCTCGCCCACGGTCATCACGTCGTAGCGGCTGAAGGTCTCGCGGGTGAGCTCCTTCATCCACGGGTGCACCATGGTGCCGTTCGTAATAACGAACGGAATCGAGGAGGTGTGCTTCTCATAGTCGGTGGAGGGGTCATCCGGGTAGCCCTCAGGCTTGGAGATGATGTTGATAGCGTCCAGGCGGAAGCCATCAACGCCCTTGTCCAGCCACCAGCGGACCATGGAGTACAGGTCCTCGCGAACCTTCTCGTTCTCCCAGTTCAGGTCGGGCTGTTCCTTGAAGAAGATGTGCAGGTAGAACTGGCCGGTCGCCTCGTCCCACTCCCACGCCGGGCCGCCGAACTCGGACGCCCAGTTGTTCGGAGGAATCGGGTTGCCGTCCTCGTCGAAGCCCTTCGGGTCCTTCCAAATGTAGTAGTCGCGGTAGGGGTTGTCCTTGGAGGAGCGAGACTCCTTGAACCAGGGGTGCTCATCGGAAGTGTGGTTTGCGACCAGGTCCATCAGGATCTTGATGCCGTGCTTGTGAGCGGTTTCAAGCATCTCGTCGAAGTCTTCCATGGTGCCGAAGTCACTCATGATGGCGAAGTAGTCAGAGATGTCGTAGCCGTTGTCCACGTTCGGCGAGTCGAACACGGGGGAGAGCCAAATGACGTTGATGCCCAGCTTAGCCAGGTAGGGCAGCTTCTCGGTAATGCCCTTCAGATCACCGATACCGTCGCCGTTAGCGTCGTTGAAGGAGCGGGGGTACACCTGGTACACCACGGCTTCCTTCCACCACTGGCGGCCTTCATAGGAGGGAACCTCGTATGCCTCGGAGTTGCTCATAATTGCCTTTCTATACCGGCCATCCAGCCGAAAAGAGGAACAAATTTTGTCTGTGATTGAAGTATAGGGCGAAGAGGGACCGGAATGTCCGTTTCTGGTCCCCCTTCGCACAGTATGAGTGGGGTACGACTACTTGGCGTTACCGAAGAGGTACACCTTCGCCTCGTAGGGGCGCAGCAGGGTGCCCTCGTCGGTGAACTCGCGGTTCTCATCGCGGTAGTTCGAGCTAATCAGCTTCGGGGTGTTCTCGATTGCCTTCAGCTCAGTCGGGGAGAGTGCCTGCGAGTTGGTCAGCACCACCGAATCCAGGTTGCCGCCCGCGTAGTTCAGCTGAACGGTGTCATCGGTGAAGTTGGCGACGACCAGCAGGGCGCGCTCGCCGGTTGCGGCGGCGTCCTCGTCGGAGTTCACGCGCAGGTAGGCGTAAACCTGGTCATCCTCTTCATCCAGCAGGCGGTACTCGCCGGTCAGGACGATCGGGTGCTCGCGGCGCAGGCTAATCAGGTCGCGGTAGTGGTAGAACACCGAATCCTGGTCAGTGAGCTCTGCCTCCGCGTTGATTTCGGTGTAGCGCGGGTTCAGCTTCAGCCATGGGGTGCCGGAGGTGAAGCCTGCGTTCTCGCCAGCGGTCCACTGCATGGGGGTACGGGCGTTATCGCGACCGGAGGCGCTGATGTAGCGCAGCATATCCTCAGCGGAGACGCGGCCCGACTCTTCAACGTACTTGCGCCAGGAGTCGTGAATCTCCAGGTCGTTGTAGTCCTTCACATCGTCGAAGAAGACGTTGGTCATGCCCAGCTCTTCACCCTGGTAGATGTAGGGGGTGCCCTGCATCAGGTGCAGCACGGTGCCGAGCATCTTGGCGCTGACGGTGCGGTACTCGGGGGAGTCGTTACCGAAGCGGGAGACGGTGCGCGGCTGGTCGTGGTTGTTCCAGTACAGGGAGTTCCAGCCGCGGCCGTGCAGGCCTTCCTGCCAGTGGGTGAGGACCTTCTTGAGGTCAACCAGGTTGAAGCGGCGGTCGGACCACTTGCCGGTCACGCCACCTTCGGAGGCGTCTACGTCCATGTGCTCGAACTGGAACACCATCTGCAGCTCGTTGCGGTCGAAACCGGTGTAGAGTGCGGCGTCGTCCACGGTCACGCAGGGGGTTTCGCCCACGGTCATGACCGGGTACTTGCTCAAGACCTCGCGGTTCATCTCCTGCAGGAATTCGTGCACGCGCGGGCCGTTCGCTGCGACAGCCAGGGAGTTGTCGAGGCCGCCAGCGAGGACTGCCGGGTCCTCGGGGAAGGAGAGGTCCTTAGAAATTAGGTTGATGACGTCCATGCGGAAGCCGTCCACGCCCTTGTCCAGCCAGAAGCGCATGATGTCGTAGACCTCTTCGCGGACCTTCGGGTTCTCCCAGTTCAGGTCGGGCTGCTTGACGGAGAAGTAGTGCAGGTAGAACTGGCCGGTCGCCTCGTCCCATTCCCACACGGAGGGGCTGAAACAGGAAATCCAGTTGTTCGGCGGAATCGGCTTGCCATCCTCATCGAAGCCCTTGGGGCCGCGCCAGATGTAGTAGTCGCGGTAGGGGTTGTCCTTGGAGGAGCGTGCCTGCTTGAACCATTCGTGCTCGTCGGAGCTGTGGTTGACGACCAGGTCCATCATGAGCTTGATGCCGTGCTTGTGCGCGGTTTCGAGCAGCTCATCGAAGTCTTCCATGGTGCCGAACTCGGTCATGATGGCGCGGTAGTCGGAGATGTCGTAGCCGTTGTCATCGTTCGGGGAAGCGTAGATGGGGGAGAGCCACAGCACCTGAATACCGAGCTTGGCGAGGTACGGAATCTTCTCGGTAATGCCGGGCAGATCGCCGATGCCGTCGCCGTTGGAGTCGTTGAAGGAGCGGGGGTAAATCTGATAGACCACCGGTTCCTGCCACCACTGGGTCTGGGTCGTCATTGTTCTTCCTTCCCTTGGTATGGATGAGTGTTGTGTGGGGCCGCTCTGTGGGCGGCTAAAGTCTGATGCCCTTTTAGGACTGGGTGGTGAGGGGCGTCAGGAGGCTCTGGGGTGCCCAGCTGGAGGGGTCAATTTCCAGGAGTAGACCGCTGTGGTCGGAGATGGCTTCGGGGGAGTTGTCGCGGAAGACTACCGCGTGCGAGTTCACCGTGAGCAGTCGGTCAGCGAACACAAAGTCAATGCGCTTGGCGTCCGTGCTACCTTCCCAGCCGGCGATTTCGCGGTGGACGGTGTTTTCGCCGTCGGTGTGCTCCGCCAGTGAGCGGGTATCAACCATACCGCTGGAGGTGACCAGCGCGTAGCCTTCATCGCTCAGATGCGCGGCGGAGTTAAAGTCGCCGCCGAGCAGTACGGGTGCGGTGAGGGCACATTCTGCCAGGGCCTGTGAGAGGCGGGTGTATTCCTGCGCGAAGAGGGGCTCACCGTCGAAGTCCCACCAGGACATGTGAGTGGTTGCGCACCAGAAGGTACCCGTCTCAGTTTCGATGAGCGCTGCCTGTGCGGCGCGGCGCTGTACCTGGTGGTAGCCGTACTCGGGAGACATATCGATGGGCTTGATGCCGCGAATCGGCAGACGCGAGAGAATCGCTACGCATTCGTCGTAGCGGTCCCAACCGATGTGGGCTTCGGTGAGGGTCCACTCGTAGGTTGCGCCCATTTCGTTGAGTGCCTGCACGAGTAGCAGGGCGTAGTTGTCTTCGTGGACCGGCACGCCTGCGCCGCCGCGGTAGTTGAGGGGCTCCTTCACCACGGGGGTGGAGGTGAGCTGGTTGACTTCCTGCAACGCAATGACATCCACCTGCTGTTCAATGATGAACTTTGCGAGGGTGCGGATTTTGGCAATTTGGTGGATTTCGCACCAGCTGTGCGTGTTGAGGGTGAGGAAGCGCATGTATTAAGTCCGGGGTATGTGTGAGGTTGAAGAATGATATGCACACCGCGCATTGAGGTGGCGAGTGTTTATGCACTCTGACCTATGGGTGCACTGTTTATGCTATCGATTCTGTGCACTAGGTAATAGGGAAAAAGTCTCATCTGCAGCAAGTATTTTTAACCAGTGCCGGGAGATGTTTCAGGTTCTGAAAAACTCTTTCAAAACTTCTGCTTTTGGTATCTGCGGGTAGGTATGACCTGGCATTATTGTTTTTGTCTAAAACACATTCGGCATTTAGCGCACGCAGGATATGTGGCACCCGTCTCATATACTTTCGTTTGGAGGTATAAAGATACGGCGTGACCATCGCAGGATGGCAATGATCGCCAACCCCTGCGTCCGCTCACTCGACAACCCGAAAGGGCGTATAGCCTCATGATGGAAAAAGTACAGAGGTTCGGCTCTGCCATGCTGGCACCCGTTCTTCTCTTCGCATTCGCTGGCCTCGCGGTCGGTATTGCGATCATTGCACAGAACGGCGAACTGATTCCCCTCGCTGCTGATAAGGAAAGCGCGTGGAACCACTTCTGGTCTGTTTGGGAGTCCGGCGCATGGACCGTCTTCAACCAGATGGAACTGCTCTTCGTGATCGGTCTGCCCATTGCACTGGCAAAGACCGCTAACGCACGTGCAGTGATGGAAGCTGCAATGGTCTACCTGACCTTCAACTACTTCGTCGGCGCCATGCTCAAGGTATGGGGCAAGGGCGGCACCGGTTTCTTCGACCTGGACTACACCACCGACATCTCTAAGAGCGCGGCAGGTACCGGTCTGAAGATGATCGCCGGTATCAAGACCATGGACACCGGTATCTTCGGTGCAATCATCATCTCCGCAATCGTGGTGTGGGTACACAACCGCTGGTTCGACAAGAAGCTGCCCGACTTCCTCGGTATCTTCCAGGGTTCCCAGTACGTCTACGGCGTCTGCTTCTTCCTGATGATGCCCGTGGCATTCCTGTTCTCCTGGCTGTGGCCCTACGCTCAGCACGGCATCTCCTCCCTGCAGGGCTTCTTCATCGCATCCGGCGCACTCGGCGTGTGGGTTTACACCTTCCTCGAGCGCTTCCTGATTCCGACCGGTCTGCACCACTTCATCTACTCCCCGTTCGTCTTCGGTAATGTTGTTACCCCGAACGGTATTGCTAAGGACTGGCCGACCCACCTGACCGAGTTCGCAAAGAGCGACAAGCCCCTGAAGGAACTGTTCCCCGGCGGCGGCTTCGCACTGCACGGTAACTCCAAGGTCTTTGCACCCATCGGTATCGCAGCGGCGTTCTACACCACTGCTCGTCCCGAGAAGCGCAAGGAAGTTCTCGCTCTGATGATCCCCGTCTGCCTCACTGCGATCCTGATCGGTATCACCGAGCCCCTCGAGTTCACCTTCCTGTTCCTGGCACCCCCGCTGTTCCTGGTCCACGCAATCCTGGCAGCATCCATGGCAGCAATCATGTACCAGCTGGGTCTGGTTGGTTACATGGGTGGCGGTCTGCTCGACTTCCTGTTCCAGAACTGGATCCCGCTGTGGGCAAACCACTCCGGCACCTACCTCATGCAGATCGGTGTGGGCCTGTGCTTCACCGTCCTGTACTTCCTGATCTTCCGCTTCATGATTCTGAAGTTCGACTTCAAGACCCCCGGTCGTGAAGAAGACGGCGGCGAGACCAAGCTCTACAGCAAGGCAGAGTACAAGGCAGCTAAGGCTGCTGAGAAGAACGGCGGCGCTGCTGCTGAGTCCGCTGACGGCGACCTCTACGCACCCCGTGCAGCTGGCTTCCTCGAACTGCTCGGTGGCGCAGAGAACATCACCACCGTGAACAACTGCGCAACCCGCTTGCGTGTCTCCGTTGCTGATGAGTCCCTCGTCAGCCCCTCGGATGCAGACTTCAAGAATGCAGGCGCTCTGGGCCTCGTCCGCAAGGGCAAGGCATTCCAGGTTATCGTCGGTATGGACGTTCCCCAGGTTCGCGAGCGTTTCGAGACCATGGTGAACGAAGCTAAGACCCTCTCCTAAGAGACTTCAGCTTTCAACCGCCTGACGGTATGACGCCTCATAAGGTATAGACTTCGCCGGCGGTATCGGATAACACCC
>NZ_JABZXW010000073.1 GCF_015265375.1 Rothia sp. (in: high G+C Gram-positive bacteria) | reverse complement strand
CTTGAGCACCCCGCTGCCGACCTACCCGAAGGATTTCCGTTCGGGTTTCGCGTCGTTGGTGGGCCGCCCGAATGCGGGTAAGTCTACTTTGACGAACGCTATGGTTGGCCAGAAGGTGGCTATCACCTCGAACCGTCCGCAGACGACCCGCCACACGATCCGCGGTATTGTGCACAAGGACGAGTATCAGTTGATTCTGGTGGACACCCCGGGTATTCACCGCCCCCGCACCCTGTTGGGTGAGCGTCTGAACGACCTGGTGGCAAGCACCCTTTCGCAGGTGGATGTGCTGGGCTTCTGCATTCCGGCGAATGAGAAGATCGGCCCGGGTGACCGCTACATTGCGTCGCAGCTGGTGGCGTCGAGCAATAAGCCGGTGGTTGCCATTGTGACGAAGGCTGATACCGTGAGCTCTGAGGAGTTGCGTGAGCAGCTACTGGCTGTTGAGGCACTCGGCGAGGAGGTCATGAGCGCTGAGCGTGCGGCTCGTGCTAAGCGTGCCGCGCATCGTGCGAAGCAGAAGGGTAAGGGCCCCAAGGGTAAGGGCGGCAAGAATGATGCTGTGCCTTTCGCGAAGGGTTCGGGTCCTGCGGCTAAGCGCCGTGCGGGTGAGGTGTCTGAGCCGATGCCGGTTGACGGTAAGGGCGGCTGGGCTGCGATTATCCCGGTGTCTGCGGTGAAGCATTTCCAGGTGGATGCGGTCGCTGACCTGCTGGCGCAGTACACTCCGCTGTCGCCGCCGCTGTACCCGGAGGGTGAGCTGACCGATGAGCCGGAGGCAACCCTCATTGCGGAGCTGGTGCGTGAGGCTGCCCTGGAGGGTGCGCGCGAGGAGCTGCCCCACTCGATTGCTGTGACGGTTGAGGAGATGCAGTTCCGCGAGGGCCGCCCGGCGGATAACCCGCTGCTGGATGTGCACGTGAACCTGTTTGTGGAGCGTGAGTCGCAGAAGTACATCATTATCGGTAAGGGCGGCTCGAATCTGCGCAAGATTGGTACGAAGGCTCGTGAGCAGATTGAGGCGATGCTCGGTACCCGCATTTACCTGAATATTCATGTGAAGGTTGCGAAGGAATGGCAGTCTGACGCTCGTGCGTTGAACCGCCTGGGATTCTAGGCAGCTTTCCTGAGCGGCTCGTCCTAAGGGACGGCTCTGAGAGGCAACCCTGAGCGGTTGCCCTTGGGGGCGGTCGCGCATCCCTAGTTTTCACCCGGTGGCTTGCAGAAATATGTGCATGCCTCCGGGTGAAACTTTTCACTCTCATTCGGCGCTCATAGGGAAGAGTGTTACTCTGAGAAAGCACTTGCTCACCGGCAGAAAGAGAAAAGGTATGCCCCAGGCACCTCGTTTACGAAGCACCGGTCGTCATATGCGCACGACGGTGCTGACTTCAAACCGCAATAAGTGGATTGCTCTGCTTACCGCGTGCATGCTCGTCATTGTTGTTGGCTTCGGTGGCGTGTTGGCTCTGCGTATGCGCAATAATCTGCATACTCAGGAGCTGAACATCAGCAATTACAAGGACGGCCTGGAGAACGGCGCCTTGGACATTCTCGTGATTGGCTCCGATACCCGTAAGGGCAATAACGGTGCGTACGGTAATGAGGATGACCGTAATTCTGAGGCTCGCGCGGACGTGATGATGCTGCTGCAGATCAGCAAGGACCGTAAGAACGTGAGCGTTCTGTCGTTCCCGCGTGACTTGATGGTTGATGTGCCGCAGTGTACTGACCCTGAGAGCGGTACCGTGTACCCGGCTGAGGAGAACGTTCAGATTAACGAGTCTCTGTCTCGCGGCGGTGCCGGTTGTACTGTGGCGACCATTAGCAAGCTGACCGGTGTAAACATTGACCACTTTATGCTGGTGGACTTTAACGCTGTGAAGGAGCTGTCGAAGGTTGTTGGCGGCGTTCAGGTCTGTGTGGACGCTCCGATTGATGACGAGTACAGCGGTCTGAAGCTTCCTGCGGGTACTTCCACTGTTGAGGGTGAGCAGGCTCTTGCGTTCTTGCGTAGCCGCCACGGCTTCTCGGATGGTTCCGATATTGGTCGTATTCAGGCTCAGCAGGGCTTCATGTCTTCGCTGCTGCGTAAGGTGAAGAACGAGGGTACTCTGTCGAATCCGGGCCGTCTGATTAACATTGCTGAGGCGATTACTCAGAACGTGACCGTGGATAAGAACCTGGGTAATATCAGCACTCTGGTGGGTGTTGGTGCGACTCTCGGTGGCGTGGATCTGTCGAATGTTGTGTTTGCGACGGTGCCGACTGAGCCGTGGAGCCAGGATGAGAACCGCCTGCAGGTTTCTGCGGATGCTGCGAATGTGTTCCAGCGTCTGCGTGACGATAAGTCGCTGAAGGAGGAGAAGGCTCCGGCAGCTGAGGCTACTTCTGCCGCTCCGGTTCAGCTGGATCGTACGGTTCCGGTGAACGTGTACAACGCGACCGGTCTGGATGGTCGCTCGGCTACGATCGCTTCGGTGATTGAGGGCCTGGGCTACACGAATGTTACCCCGGGTACTTCGGCTAACCCGACGAACTTCACCACGGTGTTCTACTCGTCCGGTTACGAGGCGGAGGCGAAGGAGATCGCCGCGAAGCTGAACGTGACCCGCGTGGTGGCGACCGAAGAGGTTCTGGGTGTGTCGGTGACGATCGGTACTGACTTCCCGTCCGGTGAGGCGATGGAGAAGCAGGAGGCTGCGATTGCGGGTAACGCGACCGGTCAGACTGCTGATCAGCACAAGTGCCAGACTGCTTTCGCCTACTAGACCCGGCTGCTGGGAACTATGAGGCAAGCGCAGATGCGTGAATAACGTGGAATAACGTGTGAAGGGGCGTAGCGCCAGTAATGGTGGCTACGCCCCCTTCGTCGTTAATTCTCGCCGGTAATTCTTTCCAGATGATGGACGGCGCCCCGTGCGCTGTGCCACCGCCTCCGGGCGCTGTGATAGCGTGGAGGTATGACTATTCACGGTGAGAGCATGCGCGGGGTTACCCGCCAGGCAATGAACCTGCTGCTTATTCGCCGGAACGGGGCACGCTAGAATCTGCCGCAACCGTTCCGGCTTTTTGACGCGGCATCTCACCTTCGCATCCTTTCTGATGCACCGCCTTGACCACGGCAGCCGGGGACCGATACCCGGCACGGTACGAGCCCCGAAATTGGGGTAGAGCGAGACGGACCAACCCACAGGAATTCATGATGAAAAACCACCAGAAGCCCAGCCCCATGCCGGTACACAAGTACCGCCCTTTCCACGAACAGATTGTTGTTGACCTGCCGGACCGCACCTGGCCGGATAAGGTCATTGAGAAGGCTCCGCGCTGGTGCGCAGTGGATCTGCGTGACGGCAACCAGGCGCTGATTGACCCCATGGACACCGACCGTAAGCTTGCGATGTTCAAGCTGCTGGTGAAGATGGGTTACAAGGAAATTGAGGTTGGTTTCCCCTCGGCGTCGCAGACTGACTTTGATTTTGTGCGCACTCTCGTTGAGGACGGCCACATTCCTTCGGACGTGACCATTCAGGTTCTGGTGCAGGCTCGTGAGCACCTGATTGCCCGCACTTTTGAGGCGATTGAGGGCGCACCGCAGGCGATTGTGCACTTCTACAACTCGACCTCCGTGCTGCAGCGTCGCGTGGTGTTCAACCAGGATCAGGAGGGCGTGCTGGATATCGCCCTGCAGGGTGCGCGCCTGTGCCGCAAGTACGAAGAGCAGATGATTTCTGACACTAAGGTCATCTACGAGTACTCGCCCGAGTCTTTCACCGGCACTGAGCTGGAGTACGCGGCTCGCGTGGTAAACGCTGTGGCTGAGGAGCTGGAGGTCGGTCAGAACGGTCGCGAGCTGATTGTGAACCTGCCCGCTACCGTTGAGATGGCTACCCCGAACGTGTACGCCGACTCTGTCGAGTGGATGCACCGCAACCTGAACCACCGCGAGCACATTGTGCTGTCGCTGCACCCGCACAATGACCGCGGTACCGGCGTGGCTGCTGCTGAGCTGGGTTACCTGGCGGGCGCTGATCGTATTGAGGGTTGCCTCTTCGGTAATGGTGAGCGCACCGGTAACGTTGACCTGGTCACTTTGGGTCTGAACATGTACACCCAGGGTGTGGATCCGCAGATTGATTTCTCTGATATTGACGGTATCCGTAAGACTGTTGAATACTGCAACCAGTTGAAGGTGCACGAGCGTTCGCCGTATGGTGGCGATCTGGTGTTCACCGCGTTCTCTGGTTCTCACCAGGACGCTATTAAGAAGGGCTTTGAGGCTCTGGAGCGTACCGCGGCTGAGGCGGGTAAGACCGTGGATGAGGTGTACTGGGAGGTTCCGTACCTGCCGATTGATCCTCGCGATCTGGGTCGTACCTATGAGGCGATTATTCGTGTGAACTCGCAGTCCGGTAAGGGCGGTATGGCGTACCTGCTGAAGCAGGATCACGGCCTGGATCTGCCGCGTCGTGCTCAGGTTGAGTTCTCGAAGATTGTTCAGGCTCGTACTGACGCTGAGGGCGGCGAGATGACCAGCGAGAAGCTGTGGAACATCTTTGCGGATGAGTACCTGCCGGCTCCGGATCCGCAGAACCGTTGGGGTAAGTACCGTATTGAGTCGATTAACATTGATTCGGCTGATACCGGTGCGACTACTCTGCGTGTTGGTCTGAACATTGATGGCCACACTTATACTCGTTCTGCTTCGGGTACCGGTCCGGTGGATGCTCTGCAGAACATCCTGTCGGGCGAGGGCGTGGATATTCGCGTGATGGATTATTCGGAGCACACCATGTCGTCTTCGTCGACTGCTAATGCTGCGTGCTACGTTGAGGCTGCTGTTGGTTCTCGCGTGCTGTGGGGTATTGGTGTGGATAACTCGACGACTCGTGCGGCGTTGAAGGCGATGATTTCGGCTGTGAACCGTGCGCTGCGTGATGAGCGCCAGGCATAGGCGATAGCGTACATGCTTTGTGCAAGGTTTTCGGGTGACCGCTGGTGGGTGACCGTTAGCCGTGCATGATGTGGGGGCGGGATGCATACTGGGAGTATGTATCCCGCCCTTATGCGTTAATGTGCGCAGGTGTTGTGTGCATCGGCGTGCTGTGGGGCGAATAGTCTGCAGGGAGGAACTCTCATGAAAAGCTACGCGATGGTGTTTAGCCCCGTTGATGCGGCGGGCACCGATTCTTCTGTTCGTGCCTGGAATTATGAGCTGCGCGGTAGTGATGATACTGCTCTGCCTGCAGGTTCCACCGAGGTGTGGGAGGCTGGCTGGGTGGGTTCGACTGGTCCCGGTATTGAGCAGGATCAGTGGCCGCGCAGTACTTTTACTGGTTTGCCGATGCAGCATATTTTTACGGTGAGGTTGCCGGGGGAGTACCTGCCGGATGCACAGAAGTATCCGGGCGTTGTGGCGTTCTCTTTCTTCGCCGGTGATGGCCAGTTCGCTGAGGATGAGGCGACTGAGGGCGTTGCTAATGCTGCTAGTGATGACCCGTTTGAGGTGCAGTATGCGCAGGCGCGGGTGCATCCGTATCAGTTGTTGTTGCGCGATATTCTGGATGCCGAGTTTGCGGTGCTGTACCTGAGCGAGGAGGAGTTCTCGTCCCGTACGGAGCCGCCGCAGGATGTGCGCCGGCCCGGTGAGCATCGTGGTGAGGAGGAGAGCTTCAGCGCCTGGGCTTTGGCGGATCGTCAGCAGCCGCTGGATCGTAAGCCTGCTCTTGTGGGGTGGGTTCCGACGGATGACCCGAATGCCGGTAAGGTCCCCAGTGATGTGTTTGAGAATGTGGACTCGCAGACTGGTTATTTGAGTCCTTTCGATTGGGATGCGGAGGATTCGGCGTGGTTTGAGTGGGCTGAGCCGCTGATTGCGGTGAATACTCACTTGGGTGGCACTCATTTTTATGCGCAGGCTCTGCCGGAGGGCCTGTCGGCTCGTTATATTGAGTTCGATGAGTTTGATGTGCTGAATTTTGGGTGCGGTAGCGCTGTTTTTGATTTTGAGACCGGAGTTTTTGACTGGTCGTGCGGCTAATAGGCTCACGCCTTTGACACGCAGCTGAGCTGTTTGCGCGGCTTCCGGGAGTCGTAGATGAGCCGTGGATAAGCCCCGGTTGCACCGCGGTGTACCTCCTGAAACGGCACCCTGAGCGTTTCAGAGTGTGGACGGGGCGGTTTGCGGAGGTTCCACATCACCTTCGGCGAACCGCTCCGGGCGGGCGTGCCTCCTGTATCCTTGAATGCGTGGAATGGATTCAAGCAATTATTTTGGGCTTTGTTCAGGGCCTGACCGAATTTCTGCCGATTTCGTCATCGGCGCATCTGAACATTGTTGGCCAGATCCTGCCGGAGAAGGCTGACCCGGGCGCCGCGTTTACCGCAATCACCCAGCTGGGTACTGAGACCGCGGTCTTGATTTTTTTCTGGCGCGATATTGTGCGCATTGTGAAGGCGTGGTTTGGCGCTCTTACCGGCCGCGTACCGCGCAACGACCCGGATGCCCGCATGGGTTGGCTGATTATTATTGGCTCCCTGCCCATCGGCGTTTTGGGTCTGCTGTTGGAAGACTACATTGACACGCAGTTCCGCAGCCTGTGGATTGTGGCGACCATGCTGATTGTCTTTGCGGTGTTCCTGGGCCTTGCGGACCGTTTTGGCCGCGAGCAGCGTGAGCTGAAGGACCTGACGTTCCGTCACGGCCTGCTGTACGGTTGCGCACAGGCGCTGGCGCTGATTCCGGGTGTTTCTCGTTCGGGCGGTACGATTACCGCGGGTCTGTTCATGGGTTACACCCGTGAGGCTGCGGCACGTTACTCGTTCCTTCTGGCGATGCCCGCCGTGTTCATGTCTGGCCTGTACAAGACCTTTAAGGTGGTCACCGGCGAGGAGGCGACCGGCTACTACGGTATCCCCTCGACCATCGTGGCTACTCTGGTTGCGTTTGTGGTGGGTTACCTGATGATTGGCTGGTTCCTGAAGTACGTGTCGTCGAAGTCCTACGGCATTTTCATTTGGTACCGCATTGCGCTCGGTATCCTGATTTTCGTTGGTCTGGGCACTGGCGTTCTGAACGCTACTTCTTCGGCGTTCTAAGGCTTTAGCCCTCAGCGTGATATGACATACCCGTCCGTGAGTTTCTCACGGGCGGGTATTCTTGTTTAAGTAGATTTTTTGGCACCCGCATGCCCGTAGGTTGGGCGGCGGGTGTGGCGCGTCCACCGGGTGTGGGCGTTTTTACGGAAAGGAAACCCATGCGAGCTTGGGATGCCCCGGCCTCTGTGACTTTGCCTGGTAAGGCTGCGCTGCCGCGTATTTTTGATACTGCGGCTGGTGAGATTGTTCAGGTTCAGGAGGATAAGGCGGCGAGCCTGTACGTTTGCGGTATCACCCCGTACGACGCGACGCATATGGGTCACGCCTCCACCTATGTTGCTTTTGACCTGCTGCACCGCGCCTGGCTGGATGCGGGCGTGCCGGTCACCTATGTGCAGAACGTGACCGATGTGGACGACCCGCTGCTGGAGCGTGCGACCGCCACGAACGTTGATTGGCGTGAGCTGGCTGAGGATCAGACGGAGCTGTTCCGCACCGACATGAAGGCGCTGAACGTGATTCCGCCGGCGCACTATGTGGGTGTGGTGGAGTCCATTGAGTGGCTGTTCCCGCTGATTGAGGATTTGCTGCGCCGCGGCCTGGCGTACCGCGTGCCCGGTTTCACCGACGAGCAGGGCGTTGAGCAGCCTGACGGTGACGTGTACCTGGACTTGAAGGCTGTGCGTGAGCTGCCCGCGAACGCTGAGGGCTACTCGTGGGCGCCGGGCGAGGTATCGCACCTGAGCCGTGATGAGATGCTGGAGATTTTCGCTGAGCGCGGCGGCGACCCGAACCGTGCCGGTAAGCGTGACGCACTGGACCCGCTGCTGTGGCGTGTTGAGCGTGAGGGTGAGCCGAGCTGGGATGCCGGCGAGCTGGGCGCGGGCCGCCCCGGCTGGCACATCGAGTGCACCATGATTGCCCGCCGTTTTGTGGATGGTTCGCTGACCGTTCAGGCTGGCGGTAACGACCTGACCTTCCCGCACCACGACCTGGGTGCTGGCCATTCGTGGGCTGTGTCTGCGCGCCCGCACGCTAAGCATTACGCGCACACCGGCATGGTCGGTTTGGACGGCCACAAGATGAGCAAGTCCCGCGGCAACCTGGTGCTGGTTTCGCGTCTGCGCGCGGCCGGCGAGGATGCGAACGCGGTGCGCCTGGCGATTATGGGTCAGCATTACCGTTCGGATTGGTTCTGGACTGATGAGCTGCTGGAGCACGCGAAGGCTCGCCTGGATACTTACCGTCACGCGGTGTCGATGGCTGAGGGCCGTGAGGGTTCTGAAGGTGTCACCGATGAGGCGGCGGTTGAGCTACTGGCCGCTGTGCGTGAGGCACTCGGTGAGGACCTGAACGCGCCGGCTGCTTTGGCGGCTGTGGATGCGTGGGCTGTGAAGGCTCTGGCGGACACCACCGTCGGTGGTGGCGCGCTGGTGCGTGACATCCTGGCGGCACGCCTGGGCGTGGTCCTCTAAGATGGCTGCGCCTGTCATGGAGGAACTGTACGCTTTTCGCCCGTATGACCGTGAGACGGTCGATGCGCTCGCCGCAGAGATGTTAGCTGAGGTGCGCGCGTACGAGGCGCAGAAGGAAGCGTAGGGCTTCTGAAAGCAACAAGGGGTGGGTGACTCTGGAATAGTCCAGGGTCACCCACCCCTTTTGTGTATAACCGGTTGTAGAACCCAATAACTGGTTATCACGCCCGCGAGGTAATACTCCACAGCCGATTTGCAGACTCCGCTAAAATAGAAAAAGACTTTTTCCGTCCATAGTTCGCCGCGACGGCGAACAGCACAGACTGACCCAAACCCGAGGAGAATCACCCCGTGAGC
>NZ_JABZXW010000072.1 GCF_015265375.1 Rothia sp. (in: high G+C Gram-positive bacteria) | reverse complement strand
ATGTCGCCGCCGGTGGCCAAATACGCCGCCGCCAACGGAATAATCGACGACTGCACACCAAACACCGACCAGCCAATCGCCCAATTCGACACCAGCGCCGAACGGTAATTCGTGAACTTGCAGGCGTCGCGAACAGTCATCGCCGGCAGGTTGCTCTTACCCGAAGCGCCGCCGGACGCAGCGGGCTTAGCCACCTTGCCGGATGCGCCAGCAGGGGAGCCAGCAGGGGAGCCAGCCGCCGACGGCAGAACCCCGGTGCCCTTACCCTCAGCCAGCAGCGCCGCCTCCGTAATCGCGTCACGCTCCGCCTCCAGGGCAGCCTGCGAAGGCATCAAGAACCACACAATCAGGCCCGCCACCAGCAGCGAAAAACCATACACAATGAACGGCGCACGCATACCAAAGGGCGCCAGGGCGCTCGCAATCACCGGGCCCAGCAGGTTACCCAGCAGGAACGCCGTCGCATAATAGCCCGAAATACGGCCGCGCATATGCGCCGGGGACAGGCGCACCAGCAGACCCATCGCGGAGACCGTGAACATGACCGAGCCAATACCAGCCACCGCACGCGAACCCAGCAGCACCCAGTAATCCCAGGCGAACGCAATCATGAACGACGTCACCGACACAATCAGCATGCCGATCGTGTACACCGGACGCTCACCCCAGCGGGTAATAATCCTGCCCGCCGACGGCGCGAACAGCAGACGCGTAATCGCGAGCGCAGAGACCACCATCGTCGCCATGGTGACCGTCGCGTTAAAGTTCTGCGCGTAATTCGGCAGCACCGGCGCGACCAGGCCGAAACCCACCGCGATCATGAACGACGCAACAATCAGAACCTTCAGGCCGGTCGGCACGCGGTTCGGATTGATTGTGCGCGGGTCAAAAACAGGCGGTGTTGTGGCAGGGTTTCTCATACTCATCCTCGGGTGTGTGCGGTAGCCGCGGGCCCCACCCGCACCTGCCAGCAATATGTCGGCTAAAAAACTTCAATAGAGTCCAGTCTACTCCGCCGACAGCCGGGCATGCGCGTAACCTCGACCAGTCAAACCGCCCAAGCCGGTAAGCTAGTAGTGTGAATGAAACGATGATGATGATTTGCGCGATTGTGCTGGGTGTACTGGTTATTGCCGGTGTACTTTTCGCCGTTCTGCGCCGACCCAAGAAGACCGCGAACCTGCAGTCTTTGCGTCAGGAGGCGGCTAAGGCCTCCGGCAGTTCGGCGGAAGAACCCGAAAGCTCGGCACCTCGCGCTATTGAACTTGATATGCCTGACCCGTCCGCGGGTCGCCTGGTGCGTCTGCGTGCCCGCCTGGCTCGTTCGAACAACATGCTCGGCAAGGGTCTGCTGGCTCTGCTTTCTCGCGACCGCATCGACCAGGACGTCTGGGATGAGGTTGAGGAAACCCTGCTGCTTGCCGACCTGGGTTCTGAGCCGACCACCCGCCTGGTGGAGGCGCTGCAGCAGCGCGTGCGCGTTGAGGGTACGAGCAACCCCGCCGCCGTGAAGAAGATGCTCCGTGAAGAGCTCGTGAAGATTGTTCGCCCCGACATGGACCGCGAACTGAAGACCGCCGGCAGCGACGGCAACCCCGGCGTGGTGCTGGTTGTTGGCGTGAACGGCGTGGGTAAGACTACGACCGTCGGTAAGATTGCCCGCGTGATGGTTGCTGACGGTCAGTCCCTGATTCTGGGCGCCGCGGATACCTTCCGTGCGGCTGCGTCTGAGCAGCTGACCACCTGGGGTGACCGCGTGGGCGTGAAGACCGTGCGTTCCGAGAAGGAAGGCGCCGACCCCGCATCCGTCGCGTTTGATGCTGTGAAGACCGGCAAGGAGGAAGGCGTTGACACCGTGCTCGTGGACACCGCGGGCCGCCTGCAGAACAAGTCCGGTCTGATGGACCAGCTCGGCAAGATCAAGCGCGTGATTGAGAAGGAAGCGCCGGTCACCGAGGTTCTGCTCGTGATTGACGCGACCACCGGCCAGAACGGTATGGTTCAGGCGAAGGTCTTCGGCGATATCGTGGACGTGACCGGTATCGTGCTGACCAAGCTCGACGGCACCGCGAAGGGCGGTATCGTGGTCGCTATTCAGGAGGAGCTCGGCGTTCCCGTCAAGCTCATCGGCCTGGGTGAAGGCCCGGACGACCTGGCGCCGTTCGACCCGGAAGCATTCGTGGACGCACTGCTGGACTAACCTCCTCTTTCCCTCTGCGCCGAGAAGCCACATGTGTTTCGAGAAGCCACCAAAGATGTGGCTTTTCGAAACACATGTGGCTTTTCGCTTATCTGAAAGGAAAGGACAGAGCCTGATTTACCCCGGGGTAAATTGCGAGCAAAGGGTAGACCGCCGCATCAGGAATAGTCTGAAGAAGACATATTGGATGAGTGGTCACTGCATTACAAGGCCACCCAGAAGAAAGGCATGGCATGAACTGGTCACAATGGTTGAACTCAGCAACGTTAATCCTGCTGCTGGCGAGCGTAATTATCATCTTCGGGACGGCTGCAGCATCCGCTGTGAGGAGTATACCCACCTCGATTCGTTATTTGCGCGCCAAGATGAAGGGTGAAGAGAACACGCAAGAATCGGACGATGAAGACCGTATCGCAAATTTCTCTATTCTGGGCGACTCGGATTTTATCATCAACGTCGTGATGGGCGGATTTGTAGCCGTGGCGATGTGGGTGGCCATGCTGCAGCGAAGCTCTTCGGTAGAGGCTTTGGCGTTGGGCGCGGACATTTCGGTATTCGCGGTACTACTGTTGGGTGTGACTGCACTGGTGCGTTGTTCCAAGCGCGCACGGGCTAAGGGTAAGAAGATGAAGCCCAACGCCTTACTTGGTCTGGGGTATGTGACTTCGTCCGGTATGGCTCTCAGCTCTACTTTGTCGAATGGCATACACACGAGTGAGCATTGGTCGATGGCTCATCTGATTCAGGCGGGTCTTTCGGCGGGTTCGACTGACGTGGACTTTGTGAACGGTGTTATGGGTGCATACGGTGTTCCGGGGCTGGTAACTTTGGCTGTGTATACTGCGCTGTTCTTTGTGTGGGGGCTGCTCGTTCCGGAAGTTCTGTTGCACTCTGTCTTCCTTGCCGGTAGCGCGCTGGGAGGTCGTGCTGTGATTGTTGGATCGAAGCTGGAAAGTGCGCAGCGTCTTTTCACGGTGAGTATAATTCTCCAACTGGCGATGCACCTGGTATCGAGTGGTTTGTTGGCTAGGTAGCTAACTCTCTATTCGCTGAGAAGCCACATGTGTTTCGAAAAGCCACTTCTTTGGTGGCTTCTCGAAACACATGTGGCTTTTCGCGGTTAAGTTTGGAACAGGCCAGCAGTACGCAGCACCTGCAGAGCCTGCCTCGGACGGTAGATAGCGTCCTTAGCAGAAACACGGACGACGGCATACCCCGCATGGAGTAGTCGATCCTGGCGCGTCTTCTCACGAACCAGGTCCTCTTTGGCGTTGTACTTGACGTTGCCGTCCACCTCCAGGATGACTGGCCTGCCGTGGAGGCTAGTGGTGTGCAGTAGAAAGTCCACGCGATAGGTATGACCTTCGTAGATGATGGTTTCTTGCTGCTTGTAGCGGATTCCTTGGTCATCGAGAAGTAAACGCATGCAGGTTTCGGCAATGGATTCTGAGTGCGGGCTGAGTTCATGCCCGACGAGGCGGGCGGTCCTGCACCCGCGGCCTGATGCAGATGAGAGCTCTTTCTTGAGCTCCTCGTAGGTGAGCATATCCGGTTCCTGAGCGAAGCGTTGGAGGGCACTTTCGGCCAGTACGAGCCCGTCGCGAAAGGGTAGGGTTTTCACGCAGGTGGTGATAGCTGTTAGTGGCGTGACGGTGGGGATCCCCTCGGGCGTGTACACGATAGGGCTGTCTGCGGTGAGAGTGTCCTGGATGCGCTGGATGTTTTCTCGGCGGCCGCCTCCGGCTCCTCGTACTTGAACGCGGCGCGGTGGGCTGAGGGAGGAGATACCCCAGGCAATGGCGGCGCTTTGGGCGGCGAGGATGTTGGCGGGGTATTCGTTGAGGTGGGCGAGGATGCACACGTAGTGTTGGTCGGTGGGGTGTAGGTTGTTCCAGGTTTGGGTGGGGAGAAGGTGCCCTTTTGAGACGCGGGTGAGTTCGCCGCGGTTGAGGGCATGGCTCAGGGTGATTCGCGTGTGGGTTGCTGAGGTGATGAGTTCGGTGCGGGTGCGTATCATCGTTGATAGTTCTTCTCTGGTAAACATGCTTTAATTGCATCAAATGAGAGTATTTGTGTTCAAGTGTTACATTTATTTATTACGCCGAAAAGCCACATGTGTTTCGAAAAGCCACCAAAAACGTGGCTTTTCGAAACACATGCGGCTTCTCAGCGAGAGGGGTGTGGATAAGTTGAGTGAATACGGCTCGGTACCTTACCTACCGGATGCTACTTGTTGAACTGCGAAACAATCAGCTCAGCAAGTGCGGGCTGGCATGCTACCAGGTTCACAATAGCCAGGAAGAAGCTCATGCTTGCCTCCTGAACAGAAGGGCGAATGAGAATGCCGCGGTAGAGTGCATTCAGCGCCTTAACTGAGTACTTGAAGCACTGGAACAAAGCCGCAGCCAGGAAGACCACAGTAAGCAGGTTGAGCATGATCAGGGTGAAGCCTGCAGCGCCGTATGACGCAGTAACTGCCTCAATGAAACGCACAACCATGCCACCCTGAGGGTGAGACTCGAAGTGTCCGCTGACGGTGGTGTAGATGGTTGCCATGTTGTACTTACCCGCCCCGAGGAGAGTGAACCAAGCGCCACCAACAGTCGCCAGCAGGGAAGCAGGGTAGAGCACATTCAGAATGGCGTGCGCGGAGGAGCTAGTGCTCTTGGCATTAATCAGCTTTACCTGCCAGACGATGAGTGCGAGACAGGTAACCCAGCAGGCTGCGAGGGTCCAGCTGATAGTGGGCCAGCTGATGAGGAACGCGCCCGCGATAAGGAGGCCGCCAATAGCAGCAAGTGCGATGCTACCGAAGGCATCGTCATCACTTGCCTGCGCATCCTTGGAGGATGCGTGGTTGTGCGTGTGCTGGCTGTTGTCGATGGTGGTGCGGTTGCCGTCGCCGCTGATAGCTGCGGAGCCGTTGCCTACCTGCTGGTGGGTGTTGTGCACGCGGTTGCCATTGCCGTTGATGGTGCCGACGCTGAGCTTCTGCGTGATACCCCCGGTGTTGGTGCCCGCCTCAGCCTTCTTGGCTTCGGCGCGGGCTGCCCGGGTCTTGAACAAGGCGGTTGCCAACCCTGCAATTGCGGTGAGCAGGGGAATGAAGACCAGAGCGGCCTTATCGATGAACTGAGCGTCCATGAGTTTTTCTCCTTACGAGAAGAATCTGTCCCATCCCGTGTGGGCCTGCACATGGGACAGATGAATTTGTGGTCGTGCGGTGACCCTGTGTCTCAAATGTATGTTGGAGATTTAGGTAGCTGAGATTTTTGGGTTTACCCCGGGGTAAGCGAAAATTTGTCGGGCTGGGTGCGGGTTGGGGGAATATATTCTTTGAATTCCTGCGAGCGGGCGCTTCTTAGCGTCCTCCAGAAGCTACATGTGTTTCGAAAAGCCACCAAACATGTTGCTTTTCGAAACACATGTGGCTTCTCGGCGGAAGGAGAGAGGGGAGAAGGGACAGATGACCAGCCCGGTCACCTCGCCTCCGGTCAGCAGGGATAATAGAAACAGTTAGACACTCACATTGAGGACATCCGGGGAGCACCCCGGTGGCATTGAAAGGCGCAATAATGGCGAAAGAGCCTGTATCTCAGGGGTCGGGTGCCCCTACCACTCCGGCTGAGTTGGCGGAGATGCTGTGGAAGTCCGCGGATATTCTGCGCGGTTCCATGGAGTCCGGCGGTTACCGTGACTTCATGCTGGGTCTGATCTTCTTGAAGTACATTGGTGACACCTTCGATAAGGCTCGCGAGGATGTTCAGCACATGCTGACTGAGGAGTACGGCCTGGAGGGTGAAGCTCTGGCTGAGGAGCTGGAGGTCCCTTCGTACTACCACGCCCGCCATGCATTCTATGTGCCGGTTGGTGCTCGCTGGTCTGACCTGGTAAAGCAGGCGAAGGGTGACCGTGTGGGTGAGCTGGTCGACTCTGCTATGGATGAGATTATGGCTCAGAACCCGCCGCTGAATGGTGCCCTTGAGCCCATGTATGCGAGCGAGAAGGTGGAGCAGCGCACCCTGGCGCAGGTGATTGACCTGCTGTCGAACGCGAATTTCGCGGCGGTGCGTGATGGTGAGCATTCTTCGTCGAAGGATGTGCTGGGCTTCGTGTACGAGTACTTCTTGGGTAAGTTTGCTCGTGCGCAGGGTCAGAAGGGTGGCGAGTTCTACACCCCGACGACCGTGGTGAACACCCTGGTGGGTATGATTCAGCCGATGAGTGGCCGCGTGTATGATCCGTGCTGTGGTTCGGGCGGCATGTTTGTGCAGTCGAATAATTTTGTGCACCGTGCCGGTGGCGCGTTTGATGGCCGCCGTGAGGGTGAGCAGCGCGTGCTGGCGTATGGTCAGGAGCGTAACCAGGCGACCTGGCGTTTGGCGCGCCTGAACTTGGCGATTCACGGTATTGATGGTTCGGTGGGTGACCGCTGGCGTGATACGTTCGCTGAGGATTCGCACCCGGGTGAGCGTTTTGATTACGTGCTGACGAACCCGCCGTTCAATATCAAGGAATGGCATCGGGTTGAGGATGACCCGCGCTGGGTGTTTGGTGTGCCGCCGAAGAATAACGCTAATTTTGCGTGGTTGCAGCATGTGTGGTCGAAGCTGGATGTGAAGGGTTCGGCTGCTGTGGTGATGGCGAATGGCTCGTTGACGGCTGATACTGGCGGTCAGGGCGGTATTCGTCGTGCCATGGTTGAGGGCGACGCGGTGGCCGCGGTGCTGGTGCTACCGCCGAATATGTTTACGACGACGAGCTCCCCGGCGTGTGTGTGGCTGCTGTCGAAGGATAAGTCGGCGGGCGTGAATGGTTCGGTGGACCGTTCGGGTCAGGTCCTGTTTATGGATGCCCGTTCGATGGGTCATATGGTGTCTCGTACTGAGCGTGTGTTCTCTGAGGAGGATATCGCGAAGATTGCGAATACGTGGTGTGCGTGGCGCGGTATGCCGTCGATGTATCATGCGGACGGTTCGCTGGTGAAGGCTGGCGAGGAGCCGACTGCTGGCGTGTATGAGGATGCGGCTGGTTTCTGCTTCTCGGCCTCGCTTGAGGATGTGCGGGAGCAGGATTTTGTGCTGACTCCGGGCCGCTACGTGGGTAGTGCAGTGTCTGAGGGTGAGAGCGCTCAGGAGCTGGATGCGCGTATCGCCGGCCTGCGTGAGCAGCTGCTGGAACAGTTTGCTGAGTCGGAGCGCCTGGGCGCGGTCGTGCGTGAGCAGCTGGCCTCGCTGGACCTTGAGGGCGGTGAACTGTAGTGGCTGTACTGTCGGACGCTCAGCGTGAAGCTGGGTGGACTGTTGCTAAGCTGGGGGATATTGCGACTCTTGTTATGGGAACTTCACCTAAAAGCAGTGATGTTGTCGATTATCCTTTAGGTATGCCGCTACTGAATGGTCCTGCTGAATTTACCGATAAATATCCGGTACCAGTTAAGTGGACTGAGAAAGGTATCCGTTTTAGTGAACCTGGAGATATTTTATTTTGCGTGAGGGCGACCTTGGGGAAAATGAATTTCTCCGATCAACGGTATGCTATTGGTCGTGGCCTGGCAGCAATTCGCGGTAAAGATAAATTGCATACGCGGTATATTTACTATACTTTGATTTCGACTATGGAATCTATTTTGCGAAATGCAAATGGAACAATTTACCTGAGTGTCACTAAGTCTGATGTGGAGAATTTTGATATTCCAATTCCCCCACAGGATGTCTTGGAGCGGATTGCCGGGATTTTGGGGTCACTCGACGACAAAATTGAAGCAAATACCCGCCTCATCCAAACCCTTTTGGATACTGCAGATTCTGTTTTTCAGAAATTCTATTCTGAATGTGAGTTGTCAGAATCAACATACGCTTCGCTAGAAGTTTATGGTGGAGGAACTCCCAGTACGAAGAATGAAACATATTGGGGTGGAGATATTCATTGGCTAACTCCTACAGATGTTACTTCTCTAGGGTCGCCAATACTATTTGAGACAGCACGCAAGCTAACAGAAGATGGCCTTAACGCATGCTCATCAAAACTCCACCCGGCTGGGTCCATTATGATGACGTCTCGAGCCACGATTGGTGCATTTGCTATTAATCAATATCCGGCTGCGACTAATCAAGGTTTTATTGTTGCTGTTCCCCAACGTGAAGAGGAACGATGGTGGATATATCACCATATGAAGAAAGACGTACCTGAAATGATTAACTCAGCAAATGGTACGACCTTCTTGGAGATTAGTCGTAGAACTTTCAAAGGACTCCCTTATAGTTCTTTGTCTTATGAAGATTTGGATAGGTTCCACGCTGTCATCAACCCTCTATATGAGCTGGTGAAAAGCTCTGAACAAGAGAACCTTCAGCTCGCCGCGACCCGCGACGCTCTCATTAAGCGCCTCATTGGCTAGACGCTAGGGGAGTAGCGCATCCGCCATGCCCGGTTGGTTCACACCGACCGGGCAGGGCGTGCCAGCCCACTACCACGCAATCACCTACTTCACGCCCGCCTCAGCAAAGGAGCTAGCACCATGGCACCCACCAACCACCCCGGAACCCCGACCGGTACTCTCCCCGGGGCATCTAACCACCCCGTCTACCGGCCCAACAACGCCACCTACAGCACCCTCGCTGAACTCGTCGCACCCTACAGCCTCTCACGCATCCAGCTCACCGAAGCCGTCGGCATCGCCACCAAACCCACCGTCAACACCTGGGTCAAACAGTGCTGCCCCAACCTCCCGCAGGGCGCCCCCGTACCC
>NZ_JABZXW010000071.1 GCF_015265375.1 Rothia sp. (in: high G+C Gram-positive bacteria) | reverse complement strand
GCTGTCAATGCAGGGCTCAGACGCCAGGTAAGCTACACCACCTCGATACACTGGAAATATGCCCCTCAAGCACACCGAACCCCAGCAGAACCCACAACACAGCACAGAGACAGCCGAATCAGGCCACGCCGTAACGCATACCCGCGGCCGCTCAGAAAGCAGCGACCTGCCCGCCGACGCAATCAGCGCCTCCAGCCGCGTGCAAAGCTACCTCAGAGACAAACGCAGCTGGATGAACATCATCGTCGTCGCACACATGCAGTTCTTCTGCTGCGTGCTCTCCGCAGCCTTCGTCAACAGCTACGGCTGGATCCCGATCATCTCCGCGCTCTGCAGCACCACCGCGCTCTACTTCCGCTACCGCTTCCCCTACGGCAGCATCTACGTGGTCATCGCGGCGCTCTGTCTCACCTTCCTATCTCCCTTCCCCGATTCACTCGCCCTCACCTGCTACCCGCCGGTCAGCCTCGCCGCCTACCACACCGGCAGGCACTGGACCCGCCGCGCCCGCTTCCGCGCCCTCATTCTCGGCTGGGTCGGCGCACTCGCCGTCACCGTACAGGCCTCACTCCAACTCCTCTACCATTGGGACGACATACCCGCCCGCATCTTCATCTCCCTGATGCTCGGCGTGCTCTGCGGATCCATCTTCACCGTCTTCTGGTTCCTCGGCGACTCCCGCCGCATGCGCGAACTACGCAGCGAAGAGTTCAAAGAACGCGCCCGCCGCCTCGAATACGAGCAAGAACAGGAACGCCGCCTCGCAGCACAGGACGAACGCACCCGCATCGCCCGCGAAATGCACGATATTGTGGCGCACTCGCTCTCCAGCATTATTTCCCAGGCGGACGGGGCACGCTACGCCGCCGCGAGCGCCCGCACCGCACGCGCCCAGCAAACACAACAGGCACAGCAGGCAGAGCATCAAACTGAACAGGCAGAGCAGTCGGGTCAGGCTCAGCAGCAGAGCGAACCGGATATTGCCGAGCAGACCCTCGAGCTCATCGCAGACACGGCACGAGACTCCCTCACCCAGATGCGCTCCCTCCTCGGGCTACTCCGCACGGACGAGGCAACCGCCTACGCACCCGTACCCACCCTCAGCGATGTGCCCGCCCTCGTGGAGCAGAGCCGCCGCGCCGGACTACCCGTCACCTTCACCGGAATCACCGGCACCATGGCGCGCACCCTGCCGCAGGGTGCCGAGCTGGCCGCGTACCGCACCGTACAGGAGGCGCTCACCAACGCGCTCAAGCACTCCCCCGGCGCGGCAACCGCCGTCACCATTCACTGGGATGAGGAGGGGCTGTACTTGCGGGTACATAACGGCCCGGTTTCCTCTACCGCGGCTCAGCACATCGCCCGCCCGGTACCCGGTAGCGGTAACGGTCTGCGCGGCATGAGCGAGCGCATCGCTCTCTACCACGGCACCCTCACCTACGGTCTGCAGCCTGACGGCGGCTGGCTCGTTGAGGCGGCGCTGCCCTACCGCGACCTCTAATACCTCGATACCCCGTTCTCCCCACCACTGTGATCTAGGATTGAAACTATGTACTCTTCTGCACCACAGACTTCTGCACCACAGACCACCCAGCCGATCCGCGTGATGCTCGTTGACGACCAGCGCCTAGTGCGCGGCGGCTTGAGCATGCTCGTGAACTCCCAGCCGGACCTGCAGGTCGTCATGGAAGCTGATGACGGCCTGGCGGCGATTGACGTTTTTGACCGCATGGTCTCCGAGGGGCAGGCGCCGCAGGTCATCCTCATGGATGTGCGCATGCCGCACTGCGACGGCTTGGAGGCGGCGCGCCGCATCCTGGAGCGTGACGGCGAGCGTGAAGTTTCCGAGGATGAGCGGGTGCGCATTATTATGCTCACGACCTTCGATATTGATGAGTACGTGTATTCGGCGGTGCGTGCGGGTGCGAGCGGTTTCTTGTTGAAGGACACTCCGCCGGAGCAGCTGCTGGAGGCGATTCGTACGGTGCACCGCGGCGATGCGGTGATTGCGCCGTCTGCGACTCGCCGCCTGTTGGAGCAGATGATTCCGGTGCTGGACTCCCCCGCTCCTGTTGTTCCTACCGCTCCTGCCGCTCCTGCCGCTGAGTCTGTTCCTGCTATTCCCCCGGCTGCTGGTTCTGAGCTTCCTAAGGCGACGTTCATTCCGGCTGAGCATGCAAGCTTTGAGCCTGTGCAGGATTATCCGCATCGTGAGTTGATTGAGCAGTTGTCGCCGCGTGAGTTTGAGGTGCTGGGTTTGATTGCGCGCGGCTTGTCGAATGCGGAGATTACGCGGGAGCTGGTGCTTTCGGAGGCGACGGTGAAGACGCATGTGTCGCATGTGTTGGCGAAGTTGGGTGCGCGTGATCGTGTGCAGGCGGTCATTATGGCGTATGAGGCGGGTATCGCCCACTAGCGCTCCCCTGCGATTACTCCCCTTATAAAGGGCACAACAGAATAGAGGACACGGCAAAGCCCCGGCGGGCGCCTCCTGATCGAGGCACCCTCCGGGGCCATTTAGTTAAGTAGTTTCTTCTATCTCATCGATGATTCGTTCAAAGTCGCTCATCAGCTCAGGCAACTTATTCCGGGCGACGTCCCATAAGACAGCAAAATCAACGCTCACATAGCTATGAGAAATGATGTTACGAATAGCAATGAGGTACTGCCATTCAGCCCGTTCATACCGTTCATAATCTTCTGGGTATTTTGAACGAATTCTATTGAGGGTTTCGCCAATAATCTGAAAGCGCATGCAGAGCGCGTCCTGGACTACCCCGTTTGAATCGTCTATCAGGTCTTCATATCGCTTGGGCGTAAAAGCGTAGATACGCTGAGCTGACTCAAGAATCAGAGAGAAGCCGTCAAGCGAGCTTTTCATAGCGGTAGCTCCACCATGTCTGGTTCTGCCTCCGCATAGATGCGGGGGCGCAACCGGGTGACCATATCAACGCTACGGCCGGTCAGCTGTTCAATGCGGTGCTGAGCATCGACCATCTGCATGAACTCGTCAAAAGGGGCCGCCCCCGGCATCTGCACCAAAAAATCCAGGTCGCTGGTTTCGGTCAGCTCACCGCGGGCGGCGCTGCCGAAGAGTCGGGCACGGCGCACACCAGCGTCACGGAGGATCTGAAGAACCTCCGCTTCATGGGGTAGCGTGTACCTGCGACGCAGATTGGGGTGGCTAGTGCTCATACACCCATCATACGCGCAAAGCCAGGCTACAGGTCAGCTCCAAGAGTCTGAGAGCACGCCAAACTAGAGGACACAGTGAAGCCCCGGCGGGCGCCTCCTAATCGAGGCACCCTCCGGGGCTTCACTTTCTCACGCCGAGTATTCAAGGCTGTGCTCGAATACTGTGACTATGCCGGGTTAGCCGCGCATGCCCTCAACCGGGGACATACGAGCCGAACGAGCCGCAGGCAGAGCCGAAGCGAGCATCGCGGCGAGCACACCCACAACGAGGATGACCACGTACCAGATGTACGGCAGGTCAAGTACGAGCGGGGCGGAAGCACTCATGGAAGACATAATAATCTGCGCAGAGAGGCTACCAATCACCGCACCAGAAACCATACCGAGTACCACTGCGGCGAGCGTAATCAGAATCGCCTCAATGGAAATCATGCGGCGCAGCTGCTTGCGGGACAGACCCAGCGAGCGGAGCATCGCATTCTCGCGGCGGCGTTCGTTGACCGACAGGGTCATCGTGTTCGCCACACCAATAATCGAGATGACCACTGCGAGCATGAGCATCACCAGGGTGAAGGTCAGCATGACGGTCAGCAGCTGGTCGTAGGTCTGACGTTCCTGCAGACCACCGGTGAAGGAGCTATCCGGGCTGGCTCGGTTCAGGTCAGCCTGCAGGGTCGCGTTCTCGCTACTGGTCAGCGGGGAGGCGGCGCGCACCAGAACGACGGTGTCGTTACCGGTTGCCTGGCTGGTGACGGTCAGGCGAGCTGCCTTCGTCTGAGCTTCCTGGTCACCGCTGGCGATTGCTTCTTCCATGCGCTTCTGAGCTTCCTCAGCGGCAGAGTTGGCAACCTTCTGCGGGTTCTTGGCGTCCTGCAGCTTGGCGGCGGTGGCAGGGTTGACAATCAGCAGGTTCTGCTTGGTTGCGGACTTGACGGGCTTGAGTTCCACTTCGCCGAGCGGGCCGTGTGCCTTCAGACGGCTGGACTCATTCAATCCAGCGGACTTCCAGAGGCCCTGCGGTACGAGCACGGTGTCATCGGCAAGGTTCGAGTTTTCGCCCGGCAGGATTGCCTTCAAATCGGAGGAGCTCAGCGCCACCAGGTCGGAATTCTGGTTGGCGGTCTGCCCCTCGTACTCGACGGTGTAGTCAACCACACCGGCTGCGTAACCGACGGCGGATGCCTGAACGTTCTTAATACCCTTGACCTTGGAGGCGATTTCCTCCGCTTTGGTCACGGTGGAGGCAGCCTCGGACTGGTCGTACGAGCTGTACTTTGCCTGCGCAGAAATCGGGTACTGCTGATCCAGAGCCTTGGTCAGCGAGGCGCTCAACACCGAGTAACCGGTCAGCACAGTCGACACGACCAGGGTACCCACCAGCACAGCGCGGCCGGTGGAGACGGTACGCTTGGGCGAACGCAGCGCGTTGGCGAGCGCCAGCTTGCCGGTCTGGGTGCGGGTGACCTTACCGAGGGCACGTACCAGCGGGGGCAGTACCAGCGGGGTGAGGAGAAAGACCGCGATACCGAGCAGCAGCGCGGCCCCCATCATGAAGGCAATGGCCTTATTGCCGGCACCCTCACCGGAACCCTGGTTCTGAGCCAGCATAGCCAGGCCGATACCTGCGGCACCGAAGACCAGACCCAGGATCGGGCCGACCTTGCCGGGCTTGCGCACCTCAAGGTTGGTGTGCTCGCTCATCGCGCTAATGGGCGAGATGCGCAGGGCGCTTCGTGCCGGGGAGAGCGACGCCAGAACCGTGACGATGGTGCAGAGGAGCACACTCACCAGGATCGGGGTAATCGAGTACGAAATCATGATGGTGGTCAGGTTCGCACCAACCAGCGCGCCAACCGGGTAGGTCAGCAGCGCACCGATGAGGGAGAACACCACGCCCACGGTAATGGATTCGATGAGTAGCATCCGTACGAGGGAGCCGCCGCGGGCACCGAGGGTGCGCAGCAGAGCCAGCTCACGGATGCGCTGGCCGACCAGCACCGCGAAGGTGTTGGAGATGACGAAGGAGGAAACCAGCAGAGCCAGCGCTGCGAAGGCACCCAGGACCACGCTAATGGAGGTGAAGACCGTGGAGATACTCTTCTGGTAGTCTTCCAGCAGCTTCTGACCGGTCATCACGCGCGGGTCGTTCTTGGTGTCGCCGCTGCTGAGGGTATCCTGCAGGCTCTTGAGTTTGGCGTCGGTTACGCCGTCCTTGAACTTGAGGTAGATGAGGTTCGCGCCAGCCATGCCCCGGTAGCCTGCCGCGGAGCTCTTGTTTTCTGTCTCGGCTGCTTTCAGGGTGGCTTCGCCGAGGCTGGTGCCGCCCATGAAGACAGCCTGGTTGGTGGTGGAGCCTTCAAAACCGGGATCGAACAGGCCGACGACGGTGTATTCGGCGGTCTTGTCAGTACCGGGGGCGCTGACGGATTCTACAACGTCGGTGCTGGTGACCTTGCCGTTCAGCGAGAGGTTGTGCTTCTTCGCGAAGTAGGTAGAGACCATGATTTCGTGGTCGCTACTGGGGATTTTACCCTGTACCTTGTACGGGAAGAGGCTCGAGTCGGCGGGCAGCTGGTTGTACTGCACGGGGGTTTTCTGGTCGCCGGTACCGATCGAACCCGTGACGGCGTACTGTACCCAGTAGCCGGAGAGCAGGTCGCTCTTTTCTACTTTCTGAATCTGGTCACGAGTCAGGTAGATAGAGGTGCTGTCTTTACCGTCGCTGGTTGTAGCAGCGGAGGCGACGACCGCCTCGGCGCGGGAGAGCACGTCGCCTACGGAGGAGTTGACGGTCGCCTGTAGCGAGTTGGTGAGCATCATAATGGCAGCGATGAAGAAGGATGAGATCGCGATGCCTATGCCCGTGAGGATATATTTTCCTTTGGAGGCGCGCAGATTGGAGCGCGCCACCGTGTTCAGTGTGGTTGCCACGGCTTATCGACCTTCCAGCTGTGCCATTGCGCCGAGGACGGCGTCGTAGGTGGGTTCGATCATTTCGCCGGCGACCATGCCGTCCTTGATGAAGACCACGCGATCTGCGTAGGAGGCGGCGTTTGCGTCGTGGGTGACCATGAGGATGGTCTGTGCGTGGTCGGTTGCGGCGGCACGCAGCAGGCGCAGCACCTCGGCGCCGGAGTTGGAGTCGAGGTTACCGGTCGGTTCGTCGGCGAAGACCACTTCGGGGCGTGCGAGCAGGGCGCGCACGATGGCGACGCGCTGCTGCTGACCGCCGGAGAGCTGTTCGGGGCGGTGGTCGAGGCGGGTTTCCAGGCCGAGGGTCTTGACCAGATAGTCGCGCCACTGCGGGTCTGGCTTCTTACCGGCGAGGCCCAGGGGCAGGTCAATGTTCTGGCCCGCGGTGAGGGTGGGCACCAGGTTGAACGCCTGGAAGATGAAGCCGATGTGTTCGCGGCGGAATTCGGTGAGGGCGTTGTCCTTCAGGCCGAAGAGCTCCACGCCACCAATGCGGATCGAGGTGGTGGGGTTCGGGTCGGGGGTGTCCAGGGTTGCGATGGTCTGCATCAGTGTGGACTTACCCGAGCCGGAGGGACCCATAATGGCGGTGAACTTACCCTGCTCAAAGTCGACGGAGACGTTATTGAGGGCGTGGACGGTGGCTTCACCGATGCCGTAGGTTTTGGAAAGGTTTCGTGCGGAGACGGCGGGCTGTGCCGTCTGGGCGTGAGGAGTTGTCGTAGTCATAGTTCAATTATTTCACGCAATGTGGCGCTGACTACGGTGTTTTTATCATCCTCCAGGTTGATTTTGGTAGGTGTTCACCGGGTCTTTACTGGCGGACGCAGGGGGTTATCGCTAATCCCACGGACGGAGAAACGTCTGAGGCGGCCCGGGCGGGGTGCCGGCATCATCCTTAAGTATGAGTGGCGGCTCAGCCAAGGCTACTACCCCACGGGCAGACCGACCCCTACGTACATGCAGAAAGCCCCCGGTTCCTCCCCCATTTGGGGTCAGGATGCCGGGGGCTTTCATACGCTATTCGCTATGTCAGAAGCAGCTTATGCCTTGGGTGCCTCGTAGCGCGGGAATACCGGTGCGGGTGCGGGCAGTTCGGTACCGGGCACGAGCGCGGTGCCGAGGGCTGCGAACTGGCGGGACTCGCCTTCGGGCACGCCGAGCAGGGTCAGCAGCTTGGCGGTCGAGTCGGGCATGACGGGCTGCAGCAGCAGGGCGACCTGGCGTACGACCTCGAGGGTCACGTACAGCACGGTGTTCATGCGGTCGAGTTCGCCGTTCTTGCGCAGGGTCCAGGGTTCCTGCTCTGCGAAGTAGGCGTTGGTGTCTGCGAGGACGGTCCAGATGCGGTCGAGTGCACGGTGGAATGCCTGCTCGTCGAAGTCTGCACGGACGGGCTCGTAGAGGGCAGCCGCCTCGTCGAGGATCTTGCGGTCGGCCTCGGTGAATTCGCCGTGGGTGGGCACTGCACCGCCGCAGTTCTTGGCGACCATGGACAGGGAACGCTGGGCGAGGTTGCCGAGGTTGTTTGCCAGGTCGGAGTTAATGCGGTTGATGATGGACTCTTCGGAGTAGGAGCCGTCCTGACCGAAGGACACTTCACGCATGAGGAAGAAGCGCACCGCGTCCAGGCCGAAGGCGTCGACGAGGTTTGCGGGGTCAACGACATTACCGACGGACTTGGACATCTTCTCGCCGTTGACGAGCAGGAAGCCGTGGCCGAAGACGCGCTTGGGCAGTTCGATTCCGGCGGACCACAGGAATGCGGGCCAGTAGATGGAGTGGAATCGGGTGATGTCCTTGCCGATGAGGTGCAGGTCGGCGGGCCAGTACTTGGTGAACAGTTCGTTGTCGGTGTCAGGGTAGCCGAGGCCGGTGAGGTAGTTGGTGAGGGCGTCGACCCACACGTACATGACGTGCTTGTCGTTGCCGGGTACGGGCACACCCCAGTCGAAGGTGGTGCGGGAGATGGACAGGTCGTTCAGGCCGCCCTTGACGAAGGAAATCAGCTCGTTGCGGCGGGATTCGGGGTAGACGTAGCCTTCGTTGGCGTAGAGTTCGAGGAGCTTGTCGCCGTACTTGGAGAGGCGGAAGAAGTAGGATTCTTCTTCGGTCCATTCGACTTCGGTGCCGGTTGCGATGGCGTAGCGCTGGCCGTCGCGGACTTCGGTTTCGTCTTCTGCGTAGTAGGCTTCGTCGCGGACGGAGTACCAGCCGGCGTACTTGTCGAGGTAGATGTCGCCGTTTTCTTCCATGCGCTTCCAGATTGCCTGGGATGCGATGTAGTGGTCGGGGTCGGTGGTGCGGATGAAGCGGTCGTAGCTGATGTTTAGCGCGTCGTTCATTGCTTTGAAACGTGCGGAGTTCTCGTCGGCGAGTTCCTTGGCGGTCTTACCGAGCTTTTCGGCGGTGGTCTGCATCTTCTGGCCGTGCTCGTCGGTGCCGGTCATGAAGCGCACGTCGAAGCCGTCGAGGCGCTTGAAGCGGGCTAGCACGTCGGCTGCGATGGTTTCGTAGGCGTGGCCGATGTGCGGGTTGCCATTGGGGTAGGAGATGGCGGTGGTGATGTAGAACGGAGTTGCAGTCATAACTTTCAGTTTACCGCAGTATTAGGCGAGGCTCTCACCGGGGTTACACTCTGATACGCGGTGGCTTATTGCTTGTGGGTGGAGGCTGCCACGCCGCATGTTTCCTCCGCGCCACATGCAAAACGCCAAATCACCAAGCAACACACTAAAAGGCGACAGCCCTCCCCCGCACCAGTTCGCTAGGCACGGGGCGCACGCCCAAACCACGAACCACCCGGCGGGATTAGCTCGAGGTTCGGCACCCTCCTCGCTCCTACAGGGGCACCCGCCCTCGCTTCGCTTCGGGCACCCTGATGTCGCTACGGAGGCCACCGAAACCTCCACGCACCCACCAGAGGTTGCGTATAGGTGTGCCCACCGGGAGCCCCTGGGTGCAGCTACGTTTTCCGGAAGCGCCCTCAGGGTGTCACACGGACGCTCTCCGCAGCGAAGCAAG